>CAXUNK010000197.1:0-6305 GCA_964252425.1 uncultured Acetobacteraceae bacterium | reverse complement strand
GCCCCACGCTGCGCGCGGCTGCCCGCGTCGGCGAATCCGCGCGGGAACGCGCCGAGCCGAGGCTCGGCCGCCCAAAATAAGTCACGGCAACCTACATCCTAAGGTTGTAAATATACGCAAACTTCTCGAAGCTCGGTTCGGAACCGGGCGGAGATCATGCGATGGTACGTGTATCAGGCGTGCTGGCTGCGCTGATGGCGGGGCTTTCAGCGCCGGCGTGGTCGCAGACAGCCGGTCCGGCGATCAATGTGGATGCTTCGGCCGGCCGCCACCCGATCAGCCCCTACATCTACGGCATGGCCGAGTACGGGGTGGCGCCCGCCTTTCAGTCGTCGGCGCGCTTGCCGGTGCTGCGCTGGGGCGGGGACGGCACCACGCGCTACAATTGGACGGTCGATAGCAGCAACGCCGGTTTCGACTGGTTCTTCATGAGCGGCGACGGCCAGGCCAGCCCGGTGCCGAGCGCCGGACCGGATGCGCTCGTCTCCGCCGACCAGGCCACGCAGACACAGACGCTCCTGACGATCCCGATCATTCCCTGGATCAACAATGCCAGCCCATGGTCGTGCAGCTTCCCCGTCTCCGTCTACGGGCCGCAGCAGGCGACCAACCCTTACGTCCACCCCAACGGCGATTCCTGTGGCAACAGCATCGCCCCTGACGGCACGCAACTGACGGACACCAACATCGCCTTCAACAACACGGCCAACTCGCCCGCCCTTCAGGCGCAATGGGTGCAGCATCTCGTGGGCCGGTTCGGCACGGCGAAGGCCGGCGGCGTGAAGTTTTATCAGTTGGACAACGAGCCGCTCGGCTGGGGCAATACGCATCGCGACGTGGAGCCGGGCGGGGCGCCCTACAGCACGATCGTCTCGCTGGGCCAGCAATATGCGGTCGCCGTCAAGCAGGCGGACCCGTCCGCAGCGATACTTGGTCCGTCGGATTTCACCCTGGGCGGCTGGATCGGCACGCCGGCACAACAAAACGACCTGTTTGCCGGCCAGTATTATCTGCAGCAGATGGCCGCGTATCAGGCCGCCAATCACCACCGCGTGCTCGATTATTTCGACGAGCATTACTACTTCAACTTCACCGACCCTGCCTCGCAGCTTGCCTCCGCCCGCACGCTCTGGGACCCCACGTACAATGGCGGCACCTGGGTCGAGCAGTATTACTTCGACGGCCCGATGCAGCTGATCCCGCGCTTCCGGCAATGGATCGCGCAGTATTATCCCGGCACCAAGCTCGCATTCTCGGAGTATTCGATCGATAGCGGCGCCAAATCCATCACCGACGCGCTGGCTGAGGCGGACGTGCTGGGCGTGTTCGGCTGGCAGGCGGTCGACCTGGCCACCATGTGGAACCCGCCGCAGCCGACCGACCCGATCGCGTTCAGCTTCCTGCTCTATCGCAATTATGACGGGGCGGGCCACGGCTTCGGCAGCACCTCCGTGCAGGCGGTCAGCGCCGACCAGGGATCGGTCGCCTCCTACGCCGCCCTGCGCGGGGCGGGCACGCTGACGCTGGTGCTGATCAACAAGACGGCGGGCGATCTTGTCTCGCCGGTGACGCTGGCCAACCCGGCGCCCTCGGCCACGGCGCGGATGTTCAGCTACAGCGGCGCGGACCTGACCGCCATCCACACGCTGCCGTCAGTGGCCTTCACCGCAGGGGCGGCCAGTGTCACGGTACCGGCCTATTCGATGAACATGCTTGTGATACCGTTGAAATAGCCAGTGGCCGCCATGCGACGGCCGAACGTTTGCGCGCCCGTCGCGTTGGTCGGACGGGAGGCTCTTGACCATGGCCCTGTTCTCATTGCTCGGTGCCGCCGTCGCACTTGCCGGCGGCGACAAATTGGCGGGCGACCGCGCCTATGACAGCATGTTCCGTCATCTCGGCTGGTCGCGCGGCGACATGCGCGCCTTGGCCGGCGCCGAACTGATGGGCGGGCTGTTGATGGTGCCCCGCCCCACCAGGCCGCTGGGGGCGGCCTTGGTGGCCGGCGCCTCAGCGGCCGTGTTCGCCAGCGAGGTCCGTCACGGCGACAGCAAGCTGGCCGTCTCACGCGGCCTGGTTCTGCTGATGGCGTTGGCCGCGTGGATGGGGCCACGCGCGCGGTGAGGCGGCTCGCCGCGGCGCTGGCCCTCTGTCTCTGCCTGACGTCCGGCTCCGCCGGCGCGCAGGGCCAGGCGCCCACGCCGGCGTCGCAGCAGGCCATACGCCGGGTGATCGAGGCGCAGATGGAAGCGTTCCGGCACGATGACGGGGCGACGGCGCTCGGCTTCGCCACCCCCGCGTTGCAGAAGGAGTTCGGCGACGGCGCGCATTTCCTGGCGATGGTCCGCACCGCCTACCCCGCCGTCTATCATCCGCGCAGCGTCAGTTTCGGCGAGCTCGCGGCCGAGACGGAAGGCTTGCGCCAGACCGTCGAGGTCGTGGGCGAGGACGGCCGCGTCGCCTCGGCACTCTACGACATGCGTCTGCAGCCGGACGGCACATGGCGCATCGCCGGATGTACACTGGTGCAAAGCGATCGCACGGAAACGTAGGAGATCGTTTCGGGCTTCGGCTTGAAGTTTGACGTATCGTAGGAGGAAGAAAGAGCTTCTTTCGCCTGCACCACGGCTCGCAACAGTTCTGCCAAAAACGGTGTGGCAGAACCTGCGCGAGCACCACCGCCGGCGTGGAAGCAAAAGTTCTTTGCTTCTTTCTTTCAAGAAAGAAGTTCTTCCTTACGCCTCCCCCTGGCTCGCGCTTCCATGCACCGGATCGGCAACGGCGCGCGCATCGGCGGCGCGCCGGGCGCGGCTTGCGCGGCCGACCGACTGGCCGCCCAGCGTCATCGCCGCGGCGATCAGCGCCACGTGGGAGAAGGCCTGCGGGAAATTGCCGACCTGCCGGCCGGCCACCGGATCGTACTCTTCCGCAAGCAGGCCGACATCGTTGGCATAGCTCAGCAGGCGGTCGAACAGTGCGCGCGCATCGTCCATGCGGCCCTGGAGCGCATAGACTTCGACCAGCCAGAAGGTGCAGGCCAGGAACGCGCCCTCGCGTCCAGGCAGCCCATCGACCTGGCTGCTGGTGCGGTAGCGCAGGACGAACCCGTCCTCGATCAGATCCTCCTCGATCGCGCGCACCGTGCCCAGCACGCGCGGATCGTCGGGCGGCAGGAAGCCGGTCATCGGGATCAGCAGCAAGCTCGCGTCCAGCTCATGCGAGCCGAAACTCTGCACGAAGGTGTTGCGCACGGGGTCGTAGCCGTCCCGCAGCACGCGCTCGGCAATCTGGCTGCGCACCGCACGCCATTCGTCCACCGGACCGGACAGGTTGTAGCGCACCGCGTCGCGTATCATGCAGTCCATGGCGGCCCAGGCCATCACCTTGCTCAGCGTGAAGTGCCGGGCGCCGCCGCGTATCTCCCACATGCCCTCGTCCGGCTGGTCCCAGATTCTGGTCAGGTGGGTGACGATGTTGCGCTGTAGCGCCCAGCCATGCGGCGCGGCCTTCAGGCCGCTGCGGCGCGCCTGGTGCAGGCATTCCAGCACTTCGCCATAGACGTCGAGCTGCACCTGCCCGCTGGCCGCATTGCCGACGCGCACGGGGCGGCTGTCCTCATAGCCGGCCAGGAACTCCAGCTCGCGCTCGTCGAGCGACCGTTCGCCGTGCAGGCCGTACATGATCTGGATCTGGTCGGCGCTGCCCGCGATGCTGCGGTGTAGCCAGTCGCGCCAGGACGATGCTTCCTCGAAATAGCCCGCCCCCATGAGCGCGAACAGCGTCAGGCTCGCGTCGCGCAGCCAGCAGTACCGATAATCCCAGTTGCGCGGACCGCCGAGCTGCTCGGGCAACGAGGTGGTGGGTGCGGCCACGATGCCGCCGGTGGGTGCGTAGGTCAGCGCCTTCAGCGTGAGCAGCGACCGGTGGACATGCTGCCAGTGCGGCCCCTTGTAGCGGCAGCGCGCGATGAAATCGTCCCAGTAGGATCGCGTCGTCTCGAGTGCGGCCTGCGGGTCGACCGCCGGCGGCTGCGGCAAATGCGAGGGGCCGTGCGACATCACGAACGCCACACTCTCCCCGGCGCGCACCTCGAAATGGGCGACGCTGTGCATGTCGCGGCCCTGCAGCTTCACCGGCGTGCGCAGGACGACCATGTCGGGCCCGGCGATCGCGCACAGGCCTGGCGTTCCCTCCAGCCGCGTGACCCAGGGAACCGAGATGCCGTAATCGAAGCGCATCGTCAGGTCCATATGCATGGCGACCCGACCGTTCCGTCCCTGCACCAGCCGCACGAGCGTGGCGTGGTCCGCCCCGGGGACCATGAAGTCGATGACGGCGGCGCTGCCGCCCTGCGCGGTCCAGACCGTCTCCAGGATCATCGTGTCGCCCTGATAGGCACGGCTGGGCGGCCCGCTCGGTTTGCTGGCCGCGATCAGCCACCGTCCGTTCTCGCTGTCCCCCAGCAAGGCGGCGAAGCAGGCGGCGCCGTCGAAGCGCGGCAGGCACAGCCAGTCGATCGAGCCGGTGCGGCCGACGAGTGCGGCCGTCATCTGGTCGCCGATCATGGCGTAGTCTTCGATCTTGAGCGGCTTGTCAGGGGTCATGTGGCCTTGTCCTGTCGAGTTTGGCCCGTATGCCTGCGCCGCGCCTGCCTCAGAAAGCTTGACTTCGGGGCAATGGTTGCAGATATCCCGCTGCGACGCGCAATGGTGCGGCGCGCGCCCGGCAGCCCGTCGTCACGGGGCCGGCGAGTGACCAGCCGGCCACACAAGGCGCCAGTCCTGCCATTTTCCAAGACCGAGATGAATTGTTGAACCAAACCATCGCCTGCGAGGCCGACGAGCCTGTGCATCCCGACGCATGGGCGTCAGCCGAGCCCGGCACGATTGCGTCGGCCGCGCCGATCGAGCCCGGCACGGTGGCGCCGCCCGCGCCGGAGAGCACCGCCATACAGGAGACATCCGGCGTGGAGGCGACTGGCGACGATGCCGAGCCGGAACAAGGGGCGGAGCCGCAGCCCTCCGACGCGCCGGAGACGATCAGCGCGGAGCTCGCCGGCATCGCCTTTGCCGCGCCGGGCGAAGCGCCTGCCCCGCCGCCGGCCGAGGCCGCGGAGGTGCTGCCGGTGTTCGGCGACCTTGGTTTGTCCGAGCCGATCCTGCGCGCCATCGAGGAGAAGGGGTATCGCCACCCCACCCCGATCCAGGCCCAGGCGATCCCCGCCGTGCTGGCCGGGCGCGACGTGATGGGCGTGGCCCAGACCGGCACCGGCAAGACGGCCGGCTTCACCCTGCCGATGCTGGACATACTTGCCGGGTCACGCGCCCGCGCGCGCATGCCGCGCAGCCTGATCCTGGAGCCCACGCGAGAGCTCGCCTTGCAGGTCGCCGAGAACTTCGTCGAGTACGGCAAGTACCTGAAGCTGAACCACGCGCTGCTGATCGGCGGTGAGAGCGTCTCCGATCAGCGGGAGGCGCTGAACAAGGGCGTGGACGTGCTGATCGCGACGCCTGGCCGCCTGCTCGACCTGTTCGAGCGCGGCGGGCTGATGCTGACCGACACCCGCCTGCTGGTGATCGACGAGGCGGACCGCATGCTGGACATGGGGTTCATCCCCGATGTCGAGCGCATCGTCGGGCTGCTGCCCAAGACCCGCCAGACCCTGTTCTTCAGCGCGACGATGGCGCCTGAGATACGCCGGCTGTCGGACGCCTTCCTCGACAACCCGCGCATGATCACGGTCAGCAAGTCGGCATCCGTCGCCACGACCATCATCGCCGGCCTGGTGCTGGTGGCCGAGCAGGACAAGCGCGAGGCCTTGCGCCGGCTCATCCGGTCGGAGGACGTGGCCAACGCGCTGATCTTCTGCAACCGCAAGCGCGACGTGGACATCCTGTACAAATCGCTGTCCCGGCACGGTTTCTCGGTGGGGTCGCTGCACGGCGACATGTCGCAGCCGGCCCGCTTCGCGACTCTGGAGAAGTTCAAGAAGGGCGAGCTGCGCCTGCTGGTGTGCAGCGACGTGGCCGCGCGCGGCATCGACATCGGCGGCCTGTCCCACGTGTTCAATTTCGACGTGCCGCATCATGCCGAGGATTACGTCCACCGGATCGGCCGGACCGGGCGGGCGGGGCTGACCGGCCACGCCTTCACCCTGGCCTCGCCCGAGGATCGGCTCGCGGTCGATGCCATTGAGAAACTGACCGGGTTTGCCATCCCGCGCATCGTCATCCCCGAGCTGGACGTGGTTGACTGGGCCGAGGCCGACGGCCGCAAGCGGCGTGGCCGCGCAGCCTCGGCCCAGT
>CAXUNK010000196.1:0-6336 GCA_964252425.1 uncultured Acetobacteraceae bacterium | reverse complement strand
GCCTGGCCGTGCGCGCCGGCAGCCCGTACGCGGAGTGGGCGCAACGCCAGGCGGCGCATTACGGCTTTGTGCCGGTGAGCGTGCCCAGCGGACTGGCGGGGTCGGACAGCGTGGTGCATCATCGCGCCGATGCCAGCCTCAGCGGCAGCCTGCTGCAGAGCTACGCCGCGCGGCAGAATGCGAACTTTGTGCCCGGTCTGTCGTTGCCGGAAACGCGAACGCATGAGAGCGCCGCGGTCCGTCGTGGCGAAGCCGAGTTGCGCGACGAGATGGAGGATGCGCTCAGGTGCCTGAAGATGAACGGCACGGTCGCGCGCCTGTCGGCCACCTGGTTCGGACGTGAGCCGGATGCGGAGGATCTGGAGAATTTGGTGGTGCCGGGCTACGGCGTGCCCGGGCTTGCGGGCTACGACCCGAAGCCGCGCCGCACGCGCTGCTAGCCTGGGCGCGCTGGCGCTGCTCGCCGGCTGCGCCGTGCCGTCCAGACCGAAGCCGGCGGGGGTCACGCCGATCACGCAGGGCCCGGTCGCGCACGGCCCCGTCACCTACGACGACCATGTGCCGCCCTTCGCCTCCGCCCCCTGGGAGCCGTTCAGCCGGGCCGATGCGGTGGCGATCGCGTTGCGCGAATGGCGGCTGTTCGGCCAGCCCGTCGATGACGATCCGCCCGATACGCGGCCCATCCCGCCGCCGGAACAGAAGCCCGAGCGCGAGCCGGGCTTGTGGCAGCGTGTCGGCGAGTATTGGTGGATCGGTCAGGACCCGGGTGAGCGCGAGGTCGCCTGGACCGGCAAGCACGACGCGGACGGCACGGAGTTCGAGGCGAGGCGCGACGCGAGTTTCGCGTGGTCGGCGGCCTTCATCAGCTATGTCATGCGGATCGCCGGCGCCGGTCCTGATTTTCCGTATTCGCCCAATCATTCCACGTACATCAACGCCGCCGCCTCGGGCACCACGCGCGTGCTGGCCGCCGGCGACCCGCGCAACACCGCGCCCGCACTCGGCGACATCATCTGCACCGGCCGCGGCACGTCCGAAAAACTGCGCTTCCGCAACCTGCCCACCGCCGCCCCCTTTCCCGCGCATTGCGACATCGTGGTGGCCGTGGCGCCTGGCCAGCTCAGCGTGGTGGGCGGCAACGTCGACGACGCGGTCACCATGAAACACGTGCCCGTGGGTCCATACGGCATGTTGGCGGGTGCGGACGGGCGCGTGCTGGACACGCGCTATCCTTGGATGGTGGTGCTGAGGGTTGGGTACGTGCGTTAGAGTGACGACGTTTGTTCACCGCTTGCTTGCTGCTTATGGACTGGTCAATGTGACACTGGAAGAAGGTGCTTAGTCGAATTGAATGGTCACGTCCCGAGCTTGCCTGAGGCAAATGCATACCACGCCGAAGCAGAGGCACCCGAGATTAATAGTACTCTTCTATCACTTGTTCTGATTTTCATTCCTGGCATTCTTTGCTACGGGATTGTTTCTGCTTTAGCCGAGAAGAAGGATCGGGACAATGTTACGATGTTTCTACAGATCTTTATGTATGGCGTAGTCAGCTACCTTGTCCTTGCTGCGGCTCATTGGTGGCGGCCCGGTTTCTTTCCCGATATTTCCGCGATCGCAATATTAAATCCGGCAGAGATCGAAAAGTCCAGGATCGACCCGAAGGTCATCGGTTTCGCAAGTCTGTTTGGCGTTTTTCAAGGGCTGGCGATCACTCTCAATCTCAACCGCCAACTCGCGTTGCGGTGTTGCCGGCTGGTGGGCCTGAGCGAACGCTTTGGCGACGAGGATGTATGGACCCTACTTTTGAACTCGACGGACACAGACGGCTATGTGACCGTCCGGCATGACGGGCTAATCTACCAGGGGTATGTTAAAGGTTTCTCCGGTGGCGGCGAAAGCCGAGAGCTTCTGCTTACGAACGTCACGGTGTTCAAAGACGACGAAGATGTGACTATGGCGGGCACGATCCCCGTCCTTTACATGGGCTTTGAAAAGGATGATGTTTTGCTTGAATTCGGCGCTAAACCAGACAATTTGACATGAGAGGGGAGAGTATGATCATGGGCGATAGGGTCGAAAAACTGGTTATATTTAATGAGGGCACTCTTAAGAAAGGCGGATTAAATGGCACGCCTCCGGCTGACTACTACCCACCGAAGCCGCAATCGTTCTCCCATCCGAAGCCGCCATCGCCTAGCTTAGACAGCAAACAAACGGGAAAAGACAAGTGATAAACAAGCCGTTAGGCAAGCCAGCCTTAGAGGGGTTCGCCATGGATGGCAGTCTGAAAGGCCCGCCCTCTACAAACTATAAACCTCCTAAACCGCAATCCTTTAAAGGCGCAGGCTCGGCAGAATCGAAGGTTTCGGTTGAACCGCCAGCCAAAAAGTAACTCTCCGTATCTGCGCCATATTCCACCCGATGAAGATGTTGGTAGCTGGCAGTTGGCGAAACGCAACGCGGACACACGACATCGACGAGCATCGAGTGTCCTCGCATCCGGATGCGAGGATGGCCACCTAATTTGCCGAAGCGATGATCGATGATCGCATCAGAGTGTAGGTGACCTGCTCCGGGGGTCCTTATTGCCGCCAGGGCAGCCCATCCGCCTTCCACCCGCTCACCGCCCCGCGATGCCCGTGCGCATCCGGATGGCCCTCGAACCCATGCGCCACGTTCAGGCATATCGAAAACCCCGCCGCCTCGGCCGCCTGTGCCGCCGCCATGCTGCGCACCCCGCTGCGGCACAGGAACAGCAGGCGGTGGCCAGGATTGAGGCCGGCATCGCGCAGCTCGTCCACGAAGCCCGGGTTCACGTTGCCGGTCGGGAAATACTGCCATTGCACCAGCACCGCCCGCTTGCCCGCCGGGCGCAGGTCGGGCAGGCCCACATACTGCCACTCGGCATCGGTGCGCACGTCCACCAGCTGCGCGTCGGGATCGGTCAGCAGCGCGTCCCAGGCCTGTTTGGGGGTTACATTGTCCACCATGTGCGTCGCCTGATCCCTCGGGTATGTGCGAAAGGTGACGCGTGATGGATGAGATGACAAATCACCCCGCCAGTGCGGGCCATACGGCCGACGGGCTCGAGGCGGCGATCGGCCACACGCCGCTGATCCGCCTGCGCCGCGCCTCGGAGGCGACCGGCTGCACCATCCTGGGCAAGGCCGAGTTCATGAACCCGGGCGGGTCGGTGAAGGATCGCGCGGCCCTGGCGATGATCATCGACGCCGAACGCACCGGCGCGCTGCGCCCGGGCGGCACCATCGTGGAAGGCACGGCCGGCAACACCGGCATCGGGCTGACGCTGGTGGCCAACGCGCGCGGCTATCGCAGCGTGATCGTGATGCCGGAGACGCAGAGCCGGGAGAAGATCGAGTTCCTGCGCATGATCGGCGCCGACCTTCGCCTGGTGCCGGCCAAGCCGTTCCGCGACCCGGGCAATTACGTCCACGTCGCGCGCCGGCTCGCCGCCGAGATGGGCGCCTTCTACGCCGACCAGTTCGACAACCTGGCCAACCGCGCCGGCCACAGGGACGGCACAGGCGCCGAGATCTGGGCGCAGACCGGCGGCAGGATCGACGCGTTCACCTGCGCCTGCGGCACCGGGGGCACGCTGGCCGGCGTGTCCGATGCGCTGCGTGCCCAAAACGCTCACGTGCGGATCGTGCTCGCCGACCCCGAGGGCAGCGGCCTGTATGGCTGGCTGAAAACCGGCGACCTGTCCGTGCAGGGCAGCTCGATCACCGAGGGCATCGGCCAGTCGCGCGTGCCCGGCAACCTCGAGGGCGCGCATATCGACGACGCGGTGCGGATCGGCGATGCCGAGGCGCTCGATTGCCTCTATAACCTTCTCATCCACGAGGGCCTGTCGGTCGGCGGCTCGGCCGGGATCAACGTGGCGGCCGCGACGCGCATTGCGCACGGGTTGGGGGTCGGCCATACTATCGTAACAATTTTGTGTGACGGCGGGTCGCGTTATCAAAGCAAGCTGTTCAACCCGGGATTTTTGCGCAGCAGGGGGCTGCCCATCCCGCCCTGGCTGGAGGATGTCGATGATTGAGGCAGGGCCGGCATGACGCCCTTCGACGTCTCCGCCCTCACGCCCCATGGTTTCTGCCTGGCATGGCAACCCGGCCTGATCTGGCTCGAAGCCGCCTCCGACCTGCTGATCGCTTCGGCCTATTTCTCCATCCCGTGCGCGCTCATCGTGTTCCTCCGCAAGCGGCGCGACCTGGCGTTCAGGCCGGTGTTCGGCCTGTTCGCAGCGTTCATCATGGCCTGCGGCGCCACCCATATCCTGGGCGCCGTGACGCTCTGGGTGCCGGCCTACTGGCTGGACGGCGCCATCAAGGCCGTCACCGCCCTGCTGTCCATCGGCACCGCAATCACGCTGTGGCCGTTGATCCCGAAGGCGCTTGCCCTGCCCTCGCCGGCGGCGCTGCGGGAATTGAACGAGGCGCTCGAACGCGAAGTGGCGGCCGGCCGGCAGTTGGCGGCCCGGCTGCAGGCCAGCGAGCAGCGGCAGAGACTGCAATACGCGCGCACCCCGGCAGCGCTGCATGCGGTGGGCCCCGACGGCGTGCTGCTCGACGTCAGCGACCGGTGGCTCGAACTGGTCGGACACGAACGCGGCGAGGTGATCGGCCGCAGGATCGTCGATTTCTACGAAACCGACGACGCGGCGATCCCGTCCGAGCAGGTGTCGGATCTGCAGGCAGGCAGCCTGCCCGTGCAAACCACACGCCGGCTCCGCACCCGCTCCGGACAGATACGCGATGTGGAGATGGTGCTGGACGTCGAACACGACCCGGCGGGAAACCCTGCGCGTGTGCTGGCCGCCGTCACCGATGTGACCGCGGCGCGCGAGACGGAAGCGGCCCTGCGCGCCGCCGAGGACCGGCTGCACCAGGCACAGAAGATGGAGGCGGTGGGCCAGCTCACGGGCGGCATCGCCCACGATTTCAACAATCTGCTGACCACCATCATGGGTTCGCTGGAATTGCTGCGCCAGCGCGGCGCGTTCGACGAGCGGAGCGCCAAGCTGGCCGATAACGCGCTGGAGGGATCGCGTCGCGCGGCGCGGCTGACCAGCCAGCTGCTCGCCTTCTCACGCCGCCAGCGTCTGTCGCCCGAGGTGCTCGATCCGGAGGACATCATCGGCGGCATGCGCGACCTGCTGGCCCGCACGCTGGGCGACGGCATCGGCCTGGTGATCGAGACGGAACCGTCCTGCCTGGTGCGCACGGATCGCAGCCAGTTGGAAGCGGCGCTGCTGAACCTCGTCATCAACGCCCGCGATGCGATCGCCGGCCAGGGGCGGGTGACGATCTCGGCCCATTTCGCGTCGGACAGCGACAAGCAGAGTTTTTGCGGCAGGATGGACCAGCTGTCGCCCGGCAGGTATGTCTGCCTGACCGTGACCGATACCGGGTGCGGCATGTCCCAGGACGTGCGCGCCCGCGCTTTCGAGCCGTTCTTCACCACCAAACCCCCCGGGGCGGGCAGCGGGCTGGGCCTGGCCCAGCTGCACGGCTTCATCGCCCAGTCGGGCGGGATCGTGCATCTCGACAGCACGCCAGGCCACGGCACCACCGTATCGATGCTGTTGCCGCACGTCTCGGGCCCGGCGCAGGGGCTGCCGCCAGACCAGGAACGGGGTTTGCAGGGCGACGGCGAGCACGTGCTGTTGGTCGAAGATGACGGGCCGCTGCGCGACGCCATGACCACCGCACTCACCGCGCGCGGCTTCCGGGTCAGCCCAGCCGCCGATGGCCGGGAGGCGATGGAGGTTCTGACCTCGGACAGAGTGGAGATCCTGTTCAGCGACATACGCATGCCCGGCCGGCTGAGCGGCGTCGATCTGGCACGGGCCGCGCGGTCGCGCTGGCCCGGCCTGCCGGTCGTGCTGACCACCGGATACGAGACCGGCGCGGAGCTGGCGGAGCTGGGCGGTGCATCCGAACTGCTGCCCAAACCCTACACCGTCGATCGTCTGGTCTCCTGCCTGCTCGACCGCCTGCACACGGTCTTCGGGGTCACGACGCGGCTGGCGTGATGCTGGGCCGCGATTCCCCCGCACGCGGCGGGTGAGCGGGCGCGGTCTCCGGCATCAGCCAGGCGGCCAGCGACCCGGCCCCGCCCACCGCCGCCATGCACGCAAAGGCCAGCGGCACCGAGTGCTCGCCAAGCAAGCCGCCGCCCAGATTGCCCAGCGTGGCCGCGCCGCCCACCGCCAGGCCGAGCACGCCCAGGCAAAGGTTGAACCGGCCGGTGCCGCGCGTGATGTCGGCCGAGACCAGAGGCAGCAGCACGCCAAACATGGCGGCGCTG
>CAXUNK010000195.1:0-6339 GCA_964252425.1 uncultured Acetobacteraceae bacterium | reverse complement strand
GGCCAGGCTGGGTTGGCCGCGATGAAGGCGGCCAGTTCGCCGGCGCTGGCCTGGCCGGGATAGAGCAGCCGGATGAAGGTGACGACCCGGCCTGCCACCGGATCCGGGTTGGAGGCGGCCATCGCCTGGGCGGCCGGCCAGGCCTGGTGGCGCAGGGCCAGCAGCATCGGCGTGGTCTGCGCGCGCGCCGCCCCGCACAGCGACAGGCAGGCCAATGCGATGCGGGGCGAACGGCGCATGTCCGCGTCTTACACCCGTGCGCCGCGTCTGCCACGCGTGCCGATGCGCGGCTCAGCGCCGCGTGTAAGCTGCGCGCATGAACGAGCGACGCCTGCTGGCCTTCATGACCGCCTTCGGCTTCCTGAGCGGCCTGCCGCTCTCGCTGACCGCGTTCACGCTGCAGCTCTGGTTCACCACCTACGGCCTGTCGGTGCACGCGATCGGCATGACGTTGTGGCTAGGCTTGCCCTACACGCTGAAGTTCCTGTGGTCCGGCGCGTTCGACCGGCCGCCGCCCGCCGGCCTTCGCGCGCTCGGCCGCAGGCGGGGCTGGCTGGTGATGGTGCAGCCGTTGCTGGCCGCCGCCGCCTGCGCCATGGCGCTCAGCGATCCTGGCCGGAATGCGGTGCTGACCGTGTGCGCCGCATTTGCCATGGCGTTTTTCTCGGCCAGCCAAGACATTCTGATCGACGCCTGGCGCATCGAAAGCTTTTCCGAGCGGCTGCAAGGCACGGCACTGGCCGCCTATGTGTGGGGCTACCGGGGGGCGATGATCACCTCGACCTCGGGGGTGCTATGGCTTTCGGGGATCCTGGGCTGGCACGCGGCCCTTCTGTCGATGGCGGCCCTGCTCGCGGCCGGCATGGGCGTGACGCTGTTGGCGCGGGCGGCGCGGGTCAGCCTCCAACCCGGGCGTATCGCCGGATGGCGTGCCAGCGTCGAGGCGGCTTTTCTGGCGCCGTTGCGCGATTTCCTGAGCCGCCCTGGCGCGCTTGCCGTGCTCGCCTTCGTCATCCTGTTTCGGCTTGGCGGCGTACTGGCCGATGGGACGGCCGCGTCATTCTACCGCTACCGCGTAGGCTTTTCGCCCCACGCCATCGCCGACGCCAATTTTTACGGCTGGGCCGGCACGCTGGCCGGTGCGGCGGTCGGGGCGTGGCTCGTGTTGCGGTTGGGCACCTTGCCGGCGCTGCTGCTGACGGGGCTGATGCGGGCCGGGTCGCTCGGCCTTTACCTGATGCTTATGGCTACCGGGCCGCAGGAATGGGCGCTGACACTGAAAATCACCTGCGAGTTCTTCGCGATGTCCTGCGCGGACATGGCTTTCCTGACCTATATCTCGGCGCTGTGCTCGAGCGCCTATACGGCCACGCAGTATGCGCTGCTGTCGGCCCTGGCGGCGCTGGCGTTCCACACGCTGGGCGGGCTGGCCGGATACCTGGCCGAGGCGCTCGGCTACCAGGTGTTCTTCGCGACGACCATGCTGGTCAGCCTGCCCGCCCTCGGGCTGCTGTTGCAGATACGCCGCAGGGTGGCGGCGGCTCCCGGGTGATCGGCGGCCAGGCTGCCATCCGCGAGCAGGGGCGTGGATCGCGTCCGGCCTGAAGCCGCACCGGCTTGCAAAAAATCAGGTAACAGGCTGCAACATCACGTTATTGCGAGCACGTGACGAACCCGGCTGCGTGGCGGTCCCGCACCCGAGAAGGCGCCGACGACGCAACAATGCACTTGTATGAACAGTCCAATGTGACCGATTTGCCGCATCGAGTGCGGCACACCCGACACGAACGCCAAGCACAATCCGATCGTTACATATTCGAATAGTAGGCAATTCGTTCACGATACATTCAATGTTCTACGCGATGACGCGCCATCACGCGCCCCACGGACATTTTTCAGGGCATAAGGATTTTTTTTCTTGCCAACCGGCGCGCCTCTAGTCTGAATGCGCACAGCACATCACAGGTTCGCGACCGGAACATACCTTCCGGAACCCGCCTGTCAGCCTATGGAGACGTCATGCGGCCCAGCCTGTGCCTGCTATCCAGCCTCGGTTTCGCCCTGTCCTGCGCGGCACCCGCGCTCGCCGGCCAGGCCAGCCCGCCGGGTTATACGGAGCAGGGCGAGGCAAGCTGGTACGGCCCGCGACACGAGGGTCTGCGTACGACCAGCGGCGAGCGGTTCGATAGCGGCAAGCTCACGGCCGCCCACCCGACCCTGCCGATGGGCAGCTACGTGCGGGTGACCATGGAACAGACCGGCCGGTCGATCATCGTGCGTGTCAACGACCGCGAGCCGCCGCACGGCGTGCGCTGCATCGACCTGTCACGCGCCGCCGCCGCACGGATCGGGCTGCTGAACAGCGGCGTCGCGGATGTCACGCTGGCCCAGGTGGACCCGGACGTCGCCAATGAGGAGCTGGCCGAGGCGCCGGACGATGCTGCCCCGGCGCATGCTATTGCGCGACATGGTCGGCGACATACGCACCGCGCGCGCCGATAGGTTTCTCCTCGCCGGCGGTGCTGTCACGCACCGTCTGCAGCTCCAGCTCCGCGTTCAGCTCGGCGCCGACCATGACGGCGAACGCGCTGACGTAGAACCACATCATTACGCCCACGACAGCACCGAGCGGACCGTAGGTCGAATCGTAGCTCGCCAGGTGCTGCACGTAGAAGCTGAACAGGGCTGAGGCGGCCAGCCACAGCAGCGTGGCCACGACCGAGCCGGGTGTCACCCATCGCCAGGCCGCCGCATGACGGCGGGCGGGTCCGAAACGGTACAGCAGCGAGAGCGCGATCAGCACGAAGAAGACCAGCGCCAGCAGACTGCCTGTCCTCACGATCAAGGCGCCATAGGCAGTCATGTGGAAGAACCCGACCAGCGCCGGCAGCAGCACCAGCGCCGCCAGCCCGATGACGGCCGCCAGGATCCCGCCCAACGTCATGCCGAGCGCGGTCAGTTGGAAGCGAAGGAAATTGCGGGTCTCACGCTCCTCGTACGCGAGGTTCAGCGCCCCGAGGATGGATTTCGTGCCCGTGGAGGACGACCACAGCGCCACCCCGATGCTGATCGCCAGGCTGAAGGTCAGCGTGCCGGGCGGTTTGCTGACCAGCAGCTGAACCCGGTCGGCGATCAGCTGGTAGGCGGTGGGCGGCAGCACGTCGCGCAGCACCGCGAGTTGTGGAGAGACGGTCGCCGGGTCGAAGGCCAGCCCATATATGGCAACCAGCATCGAGATTGCGGGGAACAAGGCGAGAGTCGCGTAGAAGGCGCAGCCGGCGGCCGAGAGCGACACGCGATCGGTGATCACCTCGCGCGCGGTGCGCGCGATCACGCGCTTCCAGCCCGACCAGGGGATGTCCATCGGCGCATGCGCCAGCCGGCCCGACGCGGCACGACCTCGGCGCTCAGCATGTCGCCACGCGCCTTCTGCGCCGCGGGAAGCGGGGCCGGCGCTGCCTGGTCCATCGATCTGCCCTCCTCATGGTCGGATCAGGTCATATGAGCGGAACTTGTCCGGCCTGTCGCCCCGGCGTGCCGTCAAGCGCACCGCCAGCGCCTACACGCTTCGGTAACGTGACCCGGGCTTTACTGGTTGCGGCGGACTGCGGCGCGTGTTGCCAAGGGTGGGGGTGGCCACTATTTCGAGCGCCACGCGGCTGGGGGCACTCGTAGATGACGCCGAAGATCGACCGTTTCCTGGAGACCGGGCCGCCCACGCCGTGCCTGGTGCTGGATCTGGACCGGGTCGAGCAGAATTTCCTTGCCATGCGCGCGGCGTTTCCGGACGCACGCATCTACTACGCGGTGAAGGCCAACCCGGCGCGCCCTGTGCTGGAGCGGCTGATCTCGCTCGGCAGCCGGTTCGATGCCGCAAGCTGGGAGGAGATCGAGATGTGCCTGGCCGCCGGCGCCAGCGCTGACCGCATCTCCTTCGGCAATACGATCAAGAAGGCCAGCGCCATACGCCGCGCCGCGTCGGCCGGGATCGACCTGTTCGTCTTCGATAGCGAGGAGGAGCTGGAAAAGATCGCCGCCAACGCCCCCGGCGCGCGGGTGTTTTGCCGGCTCGCGGTGGGCACGGTCGGCTCGGTGTTTCCGCTGGCCAAGAAGTTCGGCGCCGGCATGGACCTCGCCAGCGAGCTGATGCTGCGCGCCCGCGATCTGGGCCTGGACCCGTACGGCCTGTCATTCCACGCGGGCAGCCAGCAGACCAGCGCCGAGGCGCATGAGGCGGCGATCGGCCAGGTCGCCATGCTGTTCGACGAGCTCGAGCAGGCCGGCGTGAAGCTGCGCATGATCAACCTGGGCGGCGGTTTCCCGACCCGCTACCAGGAGGACGTGCCGGCGATCGGCGCCTTCGCCCACGGCATCATGCGGGCGCTGAAATTCCATTTCGGCAACGAGCAGCCGGAGGTGCTGGTCGAGCCCGGGCGCTACATGGTGGGCGATGCCGGCGTCGTCAGCGCCGAGGTTGTGCTCGTCAGCCATCGCATCAAGAACGATCCGCTGCGCTGGGTGTATCTGGACATCGGCAAGTTCGGCGGGCTTTCGGAGACGGAAGGCGAGCTGACACGCTACATGTTCCGCACGCGTCACGACGGCGGCGCCGTCGGTCCGGTGATCATCGCCGGCCCCACCTGTGACAGTGCCGACACGCTCTACGACCATTCAGATTATCGTCTGCCGCTGGCGCTGACCCATGGCGACAGGATCGAGATCTTGGCCGCGGGCGCTTATGTCACGACGTACGCTTCGACCGGGTTTAACGGGTTCAGGCCGCTGGCTGAGCATTATATTTAAGCAAGCAGTCCTTTTTTGAAAAAAAGGACCAAAAAACCTTTGTCTATTTGAGTCCGCGACAGCCGAGCAAAAGTCTTTTGCTTCTTTTCGTCAGAAAAGAAGACTTTGTACCACCACTCCACACGCCGTGCCAAGTAAAGCGCCCGCCACGCAATCGCCGAAGAAGTGGAAATCGGCCCCGATCAAACCCACCACCACCAGCGCCGGCAACAGCACCAGAACAGGCCGCAACCGGCCGGCAAATCGCCAGAGGGCGGCGCAAGGGGCAGTTATCGCCGTCGTGTGGCCGGACGGGAACGAGGCCCAGCCTGGCCCGCCATGGAACGGGTAGAAGCCGTAGGTGTGGGTGCCGATCCAGGACGGGTTGTGCATGACCCAGGTCTCGGGCCAGGTCCGCCCGAACGCACCCTTCAGAACGTCTTTCACGGCGAGGGCCAGCAGCGTGGCCACGCATACGCCCAGCCATAGCCGGCCCGTTCGGCCGGGCCGCCACCCGAACAACCAGGCGGTGCCGGCGACCCCTAGCCCGATCACGCTCGCCGGCACCGGCAGTTCGGCGATATAGGTGAGCCACGTACACCAGAGCGGCCTGCCCAGCCCGTGCGCCAAGGTGGCGATCGGCCGGTCGAGGAACAGAATCGACAGCACCACCAGGCCGATGCCGGCGCCGGCCGCAATCAGGGTGGTCCGGCGCGCGTCGTTTTGTGGCACGTTGGTCTCGCTGTGGGGTGGGATGCCAGATATCCTATGGGTGAGCCGGACAGGGAAGACCGCGCGGTCACACGACGCACGCTGCTGCTGGGCGCCCTGCCAGCCCTGACCGGGGCCGCCGCGCCGGAGTGGCGCCGCACCCTGTCGGACCGGGCCGCCGGCCAGGGCCTGCTGCAAAGCTACGACGTGGCGCCGGACAGCACCGACGCGTTCGACCGCACCCAGGCCGATTGCGCCTATGTGTACGACAACGCGCTGGCCGGTCTGGCCCTGCTGGCCGCCGGCGATGGCGCGGCAGCCCGGCGGATCGGCACCGCGCTGGCACGCGCGCAGACGATGGACCGGTTCTGGCACGACGGGCGGCTGCGCAACGCCTATTGCTCCGGTCCGGCAGGCGGCGGACCGGTCAAACTCCCCGGATGGTGGGATGCGAGCCAGGCGCGCTGGGTCGAGGATGCCTATCAGGTGGGCACCGCGACCGGGGTTGTGGCCTGGGCGATGCTGCTCTGGATCGGCCTGGGCGGCGATTTTTCGGCATCGGCGGGGCGCGCGGCCGATTGGGTCGAACGCAGCGTGCGTGGCCCGCGAGGGTTTCAGGGCGGTTTTCTGGGATTCGAACCCTCGCCCCGGCGTCTGACCTGGGTCAGCACCGAGCATAATATCGACCTCGCCGCGGCGTTTGCCGCCCTTGGGCGGGTGGAAGCCGCCGCTCATGCCAGGCGCTTCGTCGACGAGATGTGGCTGCCCGGCCAGCAGCGCTTCGCCGCCGGGCTGCGCCCGGACGGGAGTGTCAACGAGTTCTCGGCCGTGGACGCCAATCTGTGG
>CAXUNK010000194.1:0-6344 GCA_964252425.1 uncultured Acetobacteraceae bacterium | reverse complement strand
GGCCGGCTTGCGTGGCCGGGGCGAACTGCACCCCGGTGGCCACTCCAGCAGCGCGCGCGGCCGGGTTGGCGTCGATGACTGTGTCGGCCAGGCCGCCCACGCGGCTCACCACGGGCAGCGCGCCGTAGCGCAGGGCGCAAAGCTGAGTGAGGCCGCACGGCTCGAAGCGGGACGGCACCAGGATCGCGTCGCTGCCGGCCTGGATCAGGTGGGCGAGCGGTTCGTCATAGCCGAGCTGCACGCCGATCCGGCCGGGATGGGCGGCCGAGGCAGCCAGAAAGCCGCGCTGAAGCGCGGCGTCGCCCGAGCCCAGCAGCACCAGCTGCGCGCCGAGCGCCAGAACGCGGTCGAGCGTGTCGAGCAGCAGGTCGAGGCCCTTCTGGTCCGACAGGCGGCTGATCACGCCTAACAGCAGCATGCCAGGCTCCCGGGCCAGGCCGAAGCGCGCCTGCAGCGCCGCCTTGCTGGCCGCGCGGCCGCCGATGCCCGGACCGGCCGTGAACGGCGCCGGCAGGGACTGGTTGTCGGCGGGGTTCCACACCGCCGTGTCGATGCCGTTCAGTATGCCCGAGAACTGCCCCGCACGCCCGCGCAGAAGGCCGTCGAGCGGCGCGCCGCCCTCCGGTGTGAGTATCTCCTCCGCATAGCTGGGCGAGACGGTGGTGACCCGGTCGGCATAGTACAGCCCGGCCTTGAGCAAGCCGATGCCGCCGAAGAACTCTACGCCGTCCAGCGCGAAGGCCCGGGCCGGCAGGCCGAGTTCGGCCAACAGATGCGGTGGCGCCCAGCCGTGGAAGGCGAGGTTGTGCACCGTGAAGACGGTCGCCGGACGCGGCCTGCCGGACAGCGCCAGATAGGCGGGGGCCAGCCCGGTCTGCCAATCA
Source organism: uncultured Acetobacteraceae bacterium (assembly GCA_964252425.1). Lineage (GTDB taxonomy): Bacteria > Pseudomonadota > Alphaproteobacteria > Acetobacterales > Acetobacteraceae > BOG-908. The sequence continues at coordinate 5,460 of CAXUNK010000194.1, read as the reverse complement.
TGCGCATGCACCACCTTGGGCGCGAAGCCGGGCACGGCGCCGCGCCCGAGCAGGTGTGCGGCGTGCGACAGGGCGGCGAAGCGCACGAAATTGTCCGGCCAATCCCGGCCGTCCGCATCGGCATACGGGCCGCCGGGGCGCGCATAGAGATGTGGCGCGTCCAGGATGAACAGGTGCAGCGCCCCCGCGCGCGCCGCGACCAGCCGTGCTGGGCCGCCGAAGAACCAGGGGTCCGACCAGACCTGCGTGCCGGACGCCGTGTGCGCGCCGAGCGCAGGATAGCCAGGCACAAGGCTGTGCATGTCGATCCCAAGCGCCGCCATGGCGAGCGGCAACGCGCCGGTCACGTCCGCCAGGCCGCCGGTCTTGATCAGCGGGAACAGTTCGGAGGCGACCGAGAGCACCTGCATCCGCTCGCCGCCTGTGCCGGCCTGCGATGTTTTGCGGCGCTTCGGTGTCAGACGTGCGCGTTGCACTCGCTGAATTTCGTAGAAAAGGTTGCGAAGTGGTGACGCTTCGACATCAACGTCGTCATTGCGAGCTAAGCGAAGCAATCCACAGTGCCGCACGGAGCATATTCGCAGGTTGAACGGTGGATTGCTTCGCTGCGCTCGCAATGACAATCGTGAGTTCGGGCCTCTGGCATCATGTGCGGGACGTCACAACCAAGCTTGGTGCAGCATACACGGCCGGCTCTTGCACGCGCGGCCGCTACGCAGCGTTCAGCACTTTTTCGGGTGGCTTGGCGCTGGCCGCCACGCTGGGACGGGCCGACATGCGCGCCAGCCAGGCGACCAGCCCCGCGTGCGACGCAAGCAGGTCCTGGCCTTCCGGCGCGCGGTCGAGAAATTTCACGTGCGGCAGCACGGCGATATCGGCAAGGCTGATGTCGGGACCGCACAAGAAGTCATTCTCGCCGAGCAGGCCGGCGAGCGCTCGCAACGTCGTCCGGGCGTCGGGCATGGCCTGCCGGATCGCATCCTCGTCGACCGGCGCACCGATCATGGGCGCGATCACACGGTTGAAGCCGATCGGGCGGGACACGTTGGGCCAGAGGTAATTGTCCACGATGCACATGATCTGGTCCATGCGCGCCGCCCGGTGCGGGTCGGCGGGGATCAGCGCGGGCGCCTGCACCTTGCGATCGATGTGGCGCAGGATCGCGTTGGTTTCGTGCAGGACAAAACCGTCATCGGTGATGGCGGGTATCTTGCCGAACGGATGCAGCGAGAGATGCGGCTCCTGCTTCTGCTCGCCGAGCTTGAACGGCGCCCAGGCCCAGGGCAGGCCCTTCTCGTCCAACCCGATGCGGACGGTGCGCACGAACGGGCTGCCAAAGACGCCGTGGATGGTGATCATGCGTCCGGTCTCCGGTTTTGCCGAAGTATGGCACGCGTGCTCGCGGCGATGAAGCGTGTCACGCGCGAAGCGTGTCGATCATCGGCTGGGTGATCAGGCACACGCCGCGCGGCGAGCGGCGGAAACGCGCCGCGTCGTGCTCGGGATTCTCGCCCACCACGAGGCCTTCGGGGATGACCACGCCGCGGTCGACCACCACCTGAGACAGGCGGGCGTGCCGGCCGATCTGCACATAGGGCAGAACCACCGCGCGGTGGATGCAGGTGTAGGAATGCGCGTGCACGCCGGTGAACAGCAGCGATTGCCGTACTTCTGAGCCGGAGACGATGCATCCGCCGGAGACGAGCGAGCTGATCGCCTGGCCGCGCCTGCCGTCCTCGTCATGCACGAACTTCGCGGGCGGCACGATCTCGCCATAGGTCCAGATCGGCCAGTTCTGGTCGTATAGGTCCAGCCCTGGAATGAAATCCGTCAGATCGATGTTGGCTTCCCAATACGCATCCACGGTGCCGACATCGCGCCAGTAGATCGGACTATCAGGGGCGGAGCGGACGCAGGATTGCTCGAAATGATGGGCCACAGCGCGCCCATGGGCGACGATATAGGGCACGATATCATGCCCGAAATCATGTGTGGAGGCGGCATCGGCCGCATCGCGGCGCAGCACGTCGAAGAGGAACCTCGTCTCGAACACATAGATTCCCATGCTGGCCAGCGTGCGGCCGGGCTTGCCGGGCATGGAGGGCGGGTCGGCGGGTTTTTCCAGGAAGGACGTGATCCGGCCATCGGCATCGGTCGCCATGACGCCGAAGCCGGAGGCCTCCGCGCAGGAGACCTCGATACAGCCGACGGTCACGTCGGCCTGCTGCTCGACATGCTGCTGCAGCATCTTCTCGTAATCCATCTTATAGACGTGGTCGCCGGCCAGCAGCACGATGTAGCGCGGCGCGTAGCTCTCGATGATGTCGATGTTCTGATAGACCGCGTCCGCGGTGCCGGCGTACCAGCCCGTCTCCGTCACGCGCTGGGACGCAGGCAGGATATCGAAACTTTCGTTTCGCTCCGGCCGGAAGAAGTTCCAGCCGCGCTGCAAGTGGCGGATCAGGCTATGGGCCTTGTATTGCGTGGCTACACCGATGCGGCGAATCCCCGAGTTCAATGCGTTCGACAAGGCAAAATCGATGATGCGGGATTTGCCGCCGAAATAGACGGCGGGCTTGGCGCGGAAATCCGTCAGCTCCATCAGCCGGCTGCCCCGGCCGCCCGCAAGCACGTAGGCCATGGCGTGCCGGGCGAGTGGTGCATGTTCCAAGACGATCCGCTCCCGTGCAGGCTGGACCTGCTTTTGCGCCGGCGTCCGATCTACGGTGCGGCGTTCCAGATCTCGGCGGCGTACTCGCCGATCGTTCGGTCCGAGGAGAACCAGCCCATGCCGGCGATGTTGAGCAGGCTGGTGCGCCACCACCGCTCCGGCATGCGCCAAAGCTGGGCCACGTCGTCCTGCCGCGCGTTGTAGCTGTCGAAATCCGCGGTGACCAGAAAGCGGTCGCGGCGCAGCATGGTGTCGATCAGCTCGCGGTAGCGGTCCGGCTCGTCGGGCGAGAACACGCCGGATGCGATCGCCTCGATCGCCTGGCCGAGCGCCGGAGAACCGGCCACGGCGGCGTGGCCGGACAGGTCGCCGCGGGTGCGCGCCGCCACCTGTTCGGCCGTCAGGCCGAAGATGAAGATGTTGTCGGGGCCTACATGTTGCCGTATCTCGACATTGGCGCCGTCCAGCGTGCCGATGGTGAGCGCGCCGTTCAGCGCCAGCTTCATGTTGCCCGTGCCGGACGCCTCCATGCCGGCCGTCGAGATCTGCTCGGACAGGTCGGCGGCGGGGATGATCTGCTCGGCCAGACTGACATTGTAGTTCGGCAGGAACACGACGCGCAGCCGCTCGCGCACGGTCGGGTCGTTGTTGATCACCTGCGCCACGTCGTGAACCAGGCGGATCACCTGCTTGGCGATGCGGTAGCCTGGCGCCGCCTTGCCGGCGAAGATCTTGACCCGCGGCGCATGGTCGCTCATCGGCTGGGCGCGGATGATGTTGTAGAGCGCCACCGTCTGCAGCACGTTCAGCAGCTGCCGCTTGTATTCGTGGACACGCTTGATGTGGACATCGAACATGGCTTTCGGATCGACGGCGATGCCGAGCCGGTCGCGCACCACGCGCGCAAGCGCCAGTTTGGCCGCGCGCCGCTGGTCCGACATGGCGCGCTGCAGGCCGGGATCGTCGGCATGACCCGCGAGCTCCGACAGGCGCTCCGGATCCTTCAGCACCGCCTCGCCCAGCGTCTCGACCAGGATGCGGGTCAGGCCGGGATTGGCGCGGTGCAGCCAGCGGCGGAACGTGATGCCGTTGGTCTTGTTGCTGATCTTGTCGGGGTAGATCGCATGCAGGTCGGCGAACACCGTCTGGCGCATCAGCTCGCTGTGCAGACCGGACACGCCGTTGACCGCGTGGCTGCCGAGGAACGCCAGATGGCCCATGCGCAGGCGCCGCCCCTGGCTCTCGTCGATCAGCGACAGCGTGGCGAGCTGCGCATCGCTCGCATTGTGGTCGCGGCGCGCGCGTTCCAGATGCTGGGCGTTCAGCATGTAGATGATCTGCATGTGGCGCGGCAGCAGACGCTCGATCAGCGGCACCGGCCAGGTCTCCAGCGCCTCGGGCAACAAAGTGTGGTTGGTGTAGCTGAACGTGGCGATGGTGATGCGGCGCGCGTCCTGCCAATCGACGCCGTGCTCGTCGACCAGCAGCCGCATCAGCTCGGCGATGGCGATGGCGGGATGCGTGTCGTTCAACTGAATCGCCGCGTGTTCGGCCAGGCTTTCCAGCGTTCCGTATTCCCTGAGGTGCCTGGCCACCAGGTCCTGCAGCGAGGCCGAGGCGAAGAAGAACTCCTGGCGCAGGCGCAGCTCCTGCCCGGCCTCGGAATCGTCGCCTGGGTACAGCACGCGGCTGACCGCCTCGGTGCGCACGCGGTCACGCAGCGCGCCCACATGGTCGCCGTGATTGAATTTTTCGAGGTGCAGCGGCTCGGTCGCCCGCGCGGACCACAGGCGCAGCGTGTTGGCGTGGTCGCCCCCGGCACCCACCACCGGAGTGTCGTAGGCGACCGCGGACATGATCTCGGCCGGGTGCCAGGCATAGGCCGGGCGGCCATGGGAATCGAATTCCGGCCGGCCCTGGGCGTCCAGGCGGCCCGCCACCGCACCGCCGAAGCCGATCGGATAGACCACCTGGGGCCGCACGAACTCCCACGGGTTGCCGACCGAAAGCCAATCCTCCGGCAGCTCGTGCTGCACGCCCTGGGCGATCTCCTGCCGGAACAGGCCATGCTCGTAGCGTATGCCGTAGCCGTAGGCCGGGATGCGCAGCGTCGCCATGCTCTCCATGAAGCATGCCGCCAGCCGCCCCAGGCCGCCATTGCCCAGCGCCGCATCCGGTTCCTGCTCGCGCAGCACGGCCATATCGACGCCGAGCGACGCCAGCGCCTCGCGCATCGGCTCGAGCAGGCCGAGATTGCCGGCCGCGTCGAACATCAGCCGGCCGATCAGGAATTCGAGCGAGAGGTAGTACACGCGCTTGCCGCGCGTCTCGCCCGATTGCAGCCAGCACTCGACGATGAACTCGCGGATCGTGTGGGCGGCGGCGACGAACCAGTCGCGCTGGCTCGCCTGCTGCGGCGTGCGTCCCACTTCGTAGGTCAGCTTTTCCAGGATGCGCGCGCGCAGCGCCGCCGATTCCCGCGCGCCCTGCGTCGAGCGTCCAGCCTGCGTCAGGGATGCGGCGCTGATATCGTCCACGATCGAGCTATCCTTGTGAGGGGCCTCACCTATCAGACTGCCGGCCGGTTTGCAGCTGTCGCTATGTCGCAGTCGGGCGGCGGCCGGCATAGTGCCAGGACGGACAGTGCCAGCCCGGCCGGCAGCGCGGCCCACAGACTGCCCTTGAGCAGCAGCCATGTCGCCATCGACCAGTTGGCGCTGAAGAACAAGCCCACGATGTTGACCAGCCCGCCCCAGCCGCGCCGGTTGCGGCGCAGATCGGTGCGCCGG
>CAXUNK010000193.1:0-6365 GCA_964252425.1 uncultured Acetobacteraceae bacterium | reverse complement strand
GGCGCGGCCACCGCGCGGCGGTTCGGACGCGATGGCGCCAACGTCGTGCTCGCCGGGCGCAGAGGCGACAAGCTGGAGTCCGTGGCGCACGAGATCGGCGCGGAGCGCGCGCTGGTCTGCCCGGCCGATATCTCCGACCGGGCCGCGGTCGAAGGGATGGTGGGTGCGGCCGTCGGGCGGTTCGGCCGGCTGGACGTGCTGGTCAACAATGCGGGCACAGCCGCGTTCGGCGGCTTTCTCGATGCGTCGCTGGACGATTATCGCCGGATCATGGCCACGAATGTGGACGGCACGGTGTACGCGATCCGCGCCTGCCTGCCGCATCTGCTCGAGACGAAGGGCAACATCGTCAACGTGTCCTCCGTCTCGGGCATCGGCGGCGACTCTGGGCTGGCTTTCTACAACGCGTCCAAGGGCGCGCTGACCAACCTCACCCGCGCGCTGGCACTCGAGTTCGGGCCGCGCGGCGTGCGCGTGAACGCGGTCAACCCGAGCTTCACGAAGACCGAGATGACGACCGACATGGCGGAAAATGCGGACATGATGGCAAAGTTCATGGACCGCATCGCGCTGCGCAGAGCGGCCGAGCCGGAGGATGTGGCCGACGTGATCGCCTTCCTGGCGAGCGACGACGCACGCTTCGTCACCGGCGTGAACCTGCCGGTCGATGGCGGCGTCTCGGCCTCCAACGGCCAGCCGCGCATGATGTGAGCTACGCCGCAGGCACCGCCGCCAGCCATTCGCGCACGGTGCCGAAACTGGTGCGATGATGTATGCAGGGGCCATGCATCTGCACCGCGCGCCGATGGGCGCCGGTGGCGTAGCCTGCGTTCGTCTCCCATCCGTACTGCGGGAAGCGGGCGGCAAGACGCGCCATCGCCCGGTCGCGCACCACCTTGGCAACGATGGACGCCGCTGCGATCGACAGGCACAGCGCGTCGCCGCCCACCACGCAGCGCACCGCGCAGGTCAAGGGCGGCGGCCGGTTGCCATCGATCAGGGCCAGGTCCGGCGGGGTCGGCAGTCGCAGGACTGCACGCGCCATCGCCAGCATGGCCGCGTGCAGGATGTTGAGCCGCGCGATCTCGGCCACGGACGCCGCACCGATGCCGATCTCGGCCGTGGCGCAGGCCAGCAGGGCGGCGTAGGCCAGCTCGCGCTGCTCGGCGGTAAGCTTTTTCGAATCGTCGATCAGCTCGGCCAGCATCGGCGGCACGCCCGCGGTAAAGACGACGGCTGCGGCCAGCACCGGTCCGGCGAGCGGCCCGCGCCCTACCTCATCGACGCCGGCCACCCGGCCCCCGTGCTGCGACTCGTGGCTGAAATCCGGCATTGGACGAGTGTAGGCGCGCGCGATCCCGAGCGGGAAGATGGCGTCTTCCGCATCGCCCAGCGGGAAGCCGGGCGATGAGTATGTTCGCCTCGCCCTGGGCCAGTTGGGCCGTGATTGCGTTCGCGATGGTGGGCGTGATCTTGGGGCGGGTGGGCGGGCCCGTGTTCAGCGGGGGTGGGGGCGGGGGGGCGTGGGGGGGGGGGGGGGGTGCGTTGCCGGCGCAGGCGGCCCTGCACGGGGTGGCCAGGGGCACCGACGTCTATCTGTTCCTGACCGGCATGATGCTGCTTGCCGAGCTCGCGCGCCAGCAGGGGCTGTTCGACTGGCTGGCCGCGCATGCCGTCCGCACCGCGGCAGGTTCAGCGCGCCGTCTGTTCACCCTGGTGTTCGGCGTGGGCACGCTGGTGACGGTGTTCCTGTCGAACGACGCGACGGCTGTGGTATTGACCCCGGCCGTGGCCGCCGCTGCCCGGGCCGCCCGCGCGGACCGGCCGCTGCCATACCTGTTCGTGTGCGCGTTCGTGGCCAACGCGGCCAGTTTCGTGCTGCCGATCTCCAACCCGGCCAACCTCGTGCTCTATGGCGACCGGATGCCGCGTCTGCTCGAATGGCTGCCGCGCTACGGCCTTGCCTCTGCCCTGGCGATTCTGGCCACCTATGCCGCGCTGCGCTGGGCCTGCCGGGACGGGCTGGGGCAGAGCATCCTGCGCGAGATCGCGGTGCCTTCCCTGTCGGCGGCCGGCCGCCTCGCCGCCGTTGGCATCGCGCTGACCGCGATGGTTCTGCTGGCGGCCTCCGCCTTCGGGCTGCAGCTTGGCCTGCCGACATGTGCCGCGGGGCTGGTGACCGCGATCCTGGTCCTGAGCCGCGCCCGAACGGGCGTGGGCGCGCTTGTCAGGCACGTCTCCTGGGGCGTGCTGCCGCTGGTGGCCGGGCTGTTCGTCTTTGTCGAGGCGTTGGAGACGACCGGGGTCATGCGCATGCTCGGAGGCGTGCTGGAAGCAGCGTCCGGCCGCTCGGCCGCCCTTGCGACATGGGCGTCCGCGGTGGTGCTGGGGATCGGGTGCAACCTGGTCAACAACCTGCCGGCGGGGCTGGTCTCGGCGCGGATGATCCTGCTCGCGCATGTGCCGGACCACGTACGGCGCGCGGTGCTGATCGGCGTTGATCTGGGCCCCAACCTGTCGGTCACCGGCTCGCTGGCCACCATCCTGTGGCTCGCGGCGCTCCGGCGCGAGGGCCAGACGGTCAGCGCCTGGGCGTTCCTCAAGCTGGGCGCGCTGGTGATGCCGCCGGCCTTGCTGGTAGGCGTGGCCGGCAGCCTCGTGTTCGATTGACCCCGCACGGAGACCGACATGCAGACCATCAGCGCCGCCTGGCTCTACCCGCTGATCAAGACAGGCGCCGGGCCGTCCGCCGGGCTGACCATCACGGCCAATGTCTGGAGGGTGCCGGGCGGCGCCCTGATGAGTGCGGGCATCGTGCTGATCGCGCGGTTCTGAGGATCGATGCGAAGCGACGCCGAAGCCGAGGCCGGATCGCCGGTTCCGACCGCCTCGCTCGACGCGATCAACTTCCTGCTGGCCGATGTGCGGGGTGCGCTCGGCCCATACCTCAACGTGTTCCTGACGACGCAGATGCATTGGACCCAGACCAGAGTGGGCTGGGTCACGACATTGGGCGGGCTGATTGGGCTGGTGGCGCAGACGCCGGCCGGGGCGGCGATCGATGGCACGCGGCACAAGCGGGGTGCGGTGGTCGTCTGCCTCGCTTTGCTGGGCGCGGGCGCACTCGTCATCTTCGCCGCCCCGAGTTTCTGGCCGGTGCTGCTGGCCAACGGGGCGATGGCTGTGGTGGGCGACGTGTTCGGGCCGGCGGTCGCCGCGATCACCCTGGGCCTGGTAGTGCGCGCGCAACTTGCCCGCCGTCTGGGCCGAAACTCCGCCTTCGACCATGCCGGCAACGCGGCCATCGCCATCGTGGCCGGTGCCGTCGGCCATTTCGCGTCCCAGCGTGCGGTCTTCCTGCTCGTGCCGGTGTTCGCGGCCTTGGCTGCTTGCGCCGTGCTGTCGATCCCGAGCGGGGCGATCGACCATGCCCGGGCGCGTGGCCTGGACGAGGGTGCGCCGGGGCAGGACGCGAGAGGCCTGCTGGTGCTGCTGCGGTGCAGGCCGCTGGTGGTGTTCGGCGTCTGCGCGGCGCTGTTCCATTTCGCGAACGCGCCGCTGCTGCCGCTGGTGGGGCAGACGCTGGCGCGCGCGCATCCGGCCTGGGCGACATCGATGCTATCGGCCTGCATCATCGCCGCACAGCTCATCATGCTGCCGGTGGCCTTGGCGGTGGGCCGCACCGCAGACCGGCTGGGGCGCAAGCCGATCCTGCTTGCGGGGTTTGCCGTGCTGCCGGTCCGCGCCGCGCTCTATACCCTGTCGGACGACACGGCCTGGCTGATCGGCGTGCAGTTGCTGGACGGGGTGGGTGCCGGCAATTTCGGCGCGATCACGCCGCTTCTGATCGCCGACCTGATGCGCGGGACGGGGCGCTACAACTTGGCGCAGGGCGCGGTGGCCACGGCCCAGGGTGTCGGCGCCTCGCTGAGCGGGTTGGCTGCCGGGGTGATCGTCGATCGGGCCGGCTACACGACGGCCTTCCTGTGCCTGGGTGGGGCCGCTTGCGTGGCCGTGGCCGCGCTTGCCGTGCTGATGCCCGAGACGGCGCCAAGCCGGCGCCAGGGCACGGTGCCGCGGTCATAGGTGGCGGATCGTCTGGCCGGTCCTGGCGCGGATCATCGCGGCCACGATCTCGCGATGGCACTTATGCGGGGCGCGTTCGAAACATAGCAGGCATACGGGGGCGGTGCCGGCAAGCGAGACGGCCGCTTCGAGTGCGTCGGTAGCCTCCACAGTCTGCATGTGGGCGGCGAAGATCGACCGCAGCTCTGCCGTCCGGCCCCGACGGGCGGCGTCGCGGCCGGGTTTGGGTGTGCCGAGACGGCGATCCTGCACGTATGAGATGCCGCGTGCGTGCAGCGAGGCGGCCAGCACGGTCTTGGAGAAGCCGGCTTTTCGCGAGAGCGGGACGGCCCTGACGTCGAGCACGACGCGCACGCCCGACGCTTGCAAGATGTCGAGGAGCTGTGCCTGGACCAGCCCCTCATAGCCGATGGTGAACAGGTCGGGCGCTGGGGGTGAGGCGGTCATTGGCCGTCTCATTCAGACAAGACGGCGCCGTTCCCAGCGCCGTCCCGTCCACCCGGACCTGGCGAGGATGCCGGGTTAGCGCGAGCTGAGCCGGCCGATGATATAGCCGAGCCCGACTGCACCGAGCACGGCCAGCAGCGGCGTTTCGTGAATGCGATCGGTCAGCTCCTCGGACAGGCCGCGGAGCTGGTCGGCGGCGGCGCCGTAATATTCCTGCGCCTGGCCGGCGACTTCCTTCAGGCGACCATCGGTCGATGTCTTGCTGTCGCCCAGCAGATCGCCGGCGGCACCCTGCGCCTTGCCGGTGAATTCCTTGACGGTGCCTTCGACCTTGTCTTCGTTCATGTTGGCCTCTCCTTGATGCGCCCCGTCCGGGGCACCTGGGGGCAGAACAAGGTTGTGCGCCGCAAGTTTCGCGGGCGGGCCTAGCTTCTTGGCGCCGCCGCCCGCGCCAGCCGGTCGCGTATCGCCTCACCCAGCCCCTCGCCCGGCACGTCCATGGCCGCGATGCCGGACAGGCCGCGCCGTGCGCCCTCCTCGTCGAGCCAGCGCAGTCCGGCGAAGAGACGGGATGCGGCTTCCACGAGGTTGCCCGCCTCGCTCAGGTTCCAGGCGAGCGCGGCGGGAGGCGCGGGGCCGAACGCCAGCAACGCCTCATTCGGACCGGCGCGGACGGCCCCCAGCCGGACCGGCAGGGCGGGCGCATAGTGGGAGACCATCAGGCCGGGGGAGCGCAGCGTGGCGCCGGCCTCGGCCTGCGCGCGGGTCAGCGGACGGGCGGGCGGGCCGGGCACGGGCGCGCTCGCCTCCGTGGTCACACCCCCCGGACGCAACAGGCGGGCGGGATTGCCGCAGAGATCGAGCACGGTGCTCTCGAGCCCGATCGAGGCCTGGCCGCAATCCAGCACGGCGTCGATGCGTCCGCCCAGATCGGCCAGCACGTGGGCGGCCGAGGTCGGGCTGACCCCGCCGGACCGGTTGGCCGAGGGCGCGGCCACCGGGCAGCCTGCCCGGCGCAGCATTGCGAGAGCGTCCGGGTGCGCCGGCACGCGCACGGCCAGCGAGTCGAGCCCGGCGCCCGCCAGCAGGTCGATCGCCGATCCCGTGCGGCGCGGCAGCACCAAAGTGAGCGGTCCGGGCCAGAACCTCTCCGCCAGGCCGTGCGCCAGATCGCCGGCGCGCACATGGTCGAACGCGGCCTCGGCGCTCGCGAAATGGCAGATCAGCGGGTTGAAATGCGGCCGGCCCTTGGCGGCGAAAATCGCGGCGACGGCGCGCCCCTGGGTGGCGTCTGCGCCCAGTCCATAGACCGTCTCGGTGCCGAAGGCGACCAGCGCGCCCGAGCGGAGCAGGCCGGCGGCACGGGCAATGCCCTCGTCGTCGGGGCGGAGCGTCTCTGTCACCCGTAGCCTCCTACCGGCCGCGCCCAGCCCTGGCAAAGTATCGCCCGGCTGCTACATCCCTGCTTCCGCGCCGCAAACAGTCAGGACCAACGCATGCTCGACATCACCTTCGCCGACGCCGCCCTGCCGCATAGCGGCGCGCTCGGGCTGCTGGTGGGCGAGGGGGCCGGCGCCTCGGGGCTGTGGCATGCGGCCGACGAGGCGACGGGGGGTGCGGTCACGCGCGCTTTCGCAGCCGCCGAGTTCACCGGCAAGGAAGGGACGAGCTGCACCATCCTCGCGCCCGGCGCGGGCCTGACGCGGATCGTGGCCGCTGGTCTGGGCAAGGAGACGGAGTTTTCCGCGCGGCGCGTGGAGGAGGCGGCCGGCACGCTGGCCGCCGGGCTGGCGCGCGAGGCGAGCGCGGCACTGGCCGCCGATGGCCTGGAG
>CAXUNK010000192.1:0-6419 GCA_964252425.1 uncultured Acetobacteraceae bacterium | reverse complement strand
GTCGAACGCCTGCTGCTCGCCATCGGCGAGCGCTTCGGCCTGAATCTCGGCGCCCCGCCGCCCGACATGGCGCACCCAGCCCCAGGCGCGCCGCCGCACATCGCGCAACCCGTCCGCCAGAATGGCCGACGACGGTGACACAGACCGACACCGACAAACGCCAAACCTGACAATCTGCCCAAAAAAAAAGGGGCGCACCCGAAGGTGCGCCCCCGTAACCGCGCGACGTGTGCGCCGGATCAGAAATCCATGTCGCCCATGCCGCCGCCCATGCCGCCGCCGGCGGGCATCGGCGCCTTCTTCTCCGGCTTCTCGGCCACCATCGCTTCGGTCGTGATCAGCAGCGAGGCGATCGAGGCCGCATCCTGCAGCGCCGCGCGCACCACCTTCGTCGGGTCGATGATGCCGGCGGCCACCATGTCCTTGAACTCGGCCGTCTGCGCGTCGAAGCCGTAATCGTAGCTGTCATTCTCCAGCACCTTGCCGGAAATGACCGCCCCGTCCTCGCCCGCATTCTCCGCGATCTGGCGCAGCGGAGTCAGCACGGCGCGGCGAACGATGTCGATGCCGAACTTCTGGTCCGGGTTCTCGGGCTTGAGCTGCTCGAGGATCTTCGACGCACGCGCCAGTGCCACGCCGCCGCCCGGAACGATGCCTTCCTCGACCGCGGCGCGCGTCGCATGCAGCGCGTCGTCCACCCGGTCCTTGCGCTCCTTCACCTCGACCTCGGTCGCACCACCCACGCGTATTACTGCCACACCGCCGGCCAGCTTGGCCAGACGCTCCTGCAGCTTCTCGCGATCGTAATCGCTGGTCGTCTCCTCGATCTGCGCGCGTATCTGGTTGCAGCGCCCGGTGATGTCGGTCTTCTCGCCGGCCCCTTCGACGACCGTCGTGTTCTCCTTCTCGATGAGAACCTTCTTGGCCCGGCCAAGCATCTGCAACGTCACGTTCTCGAGCTTGATGCCCAGATCCTCGCTGATCACCTGGCCGCCGGTCAGGATCGCCAGATCCTCAAGCATCGCCTTGCGCCGGTCGCCGAAGCCCGGGGCCTTGACCGCCGCGATCTTCAACCCGCCGCGCAGCTTGTTGACCACCAGCGTCGCCAGCGCCTCACCCTCGACATCCTCGGCCACGATCAGCAACGGACGCCCGCTCTGCACCACCGCCTCAAGCAGCGGCAGCAAAGGCTGCAGCGTGGACAGCTTCTTTTCGTGGATCAGTATGTACGGGCTGTCGAGATCAGCCACCATCTTCTCGGCGTTGGTGATGAAATACGGCGAGACGTATCCGCGGTCGAACTGCATGCCCTCGACCACGTCGAGCTCGGTCTGGATGCCCTTGGCCTCTTCGACGGTGATGACACCCTCGTTGCCGACCTTCTGCATGGCTTCCGAGATCATGCGGCCGATCTCGGCCTCGCCATTGGCGCTGATCGTGCCCACCTGCGCCGTCTCGCTCTGGCTGGTAATCTTGCGCGAACGGGTCTTCAGCTCGCCCACGATGGCCTCGACCGCGCGATCCACGCCACGCTTGAGATCCATCGGGTTCATCCCCGCCGCCACAGCGCGTGCGCCCTCGCGCACGATCGCCTGCGCCAGGACTGTGGCCGTCGTCGTACCGTCACCGGCCAGGTCGTTGGTCTTGCTGGCGACCTCGCGCACCATCTGCGCGCCCATGTTCTCGAACTTGTCGGCCAGCTCGATTTCCTTTGCCACGGTGACGCCGTCCTTGGTAATCCGCGGGGCGCCGAACGACTTGTCGATCACCACGTTGCGGCCCTTGGGACCCAGCGTCACCTTCACCGCGTCGGCCAGGATATCCACGCCGCGCAGCATGCGCTGACGGGCATCGCCACCGAATTTTACTTCCTTTGCAGCCATATCAAATCTCCCTGAAACGAATTAGGCGGCCTTGGCGACCTGCGCTGTGCTCTCGACGATGCCCATGATGTCGCTCTCCTTCATGATGAGCAGCTCCTCACCATCGAGCTTCACCTCGGTGCCGGACCATTTGCCGAACAGCACGCGGTCACCGGCCTTCACATCCAGCGCCACGATCTGCCCCTGCTCGTTGCGCGCCCCGGCGCCGACGGCAATGACCTCGCCCTCCTGCGGCTTCTCACGGGCCGTGTCCGGGATGATGATTCCACCGGCCGTCTTCTCCTCCGCGGTGATGCGGCGGACCACGACGCGGTCATGCAACGGACGAAATTTCGCCATGCGGATCGCTCCTATCAAAGATGCCGGCAAGACCGGCTGCTAGCACTCTCAGCACGAGAGTGCCAGCGATCTAGGAAAACAGGGCGGCGAAGTCAAGGCGGCAGCACTGTGATTTGGTGAGTGCCAACCGTCTGTTAACGTTGTCTTTTTTGTTTGCGCCCACGCTCGATCTTGCGTCAGTCTGACGTGGGGACCCTGGGCCGCGGCGCCGGGGCAGCCACCCCGCCGTGCCGTGCCGTGCCGACCAGGAGAGGGTGTGATGAGCCTAGCCAAACAGATGTCCGGATATCGCCTGACCACGGCCGAGATCCTGTACCACATGCCCGACCACCCCGGGCTGTTGCAGAGCTTCATCTGGCAGGACATGGACGTGGCGCCGGACTTCCCCGTGCTGCACGGTTTCCTCGGCTTCTGGTCCCGCCAGTTGGACGGCAAACTCCACTCGGTCCGCCTGGCCTCCTGCGGCCTGATGTCACAGCTCGATCTGCGCCACGCGAGCCAGGTTCAGTACCTGACATAGATCGCCATCCGCGACGCCCCTGGCATCAGCCCAGCTCCTCATGCCAGGTGCGGCCGTCCCGCTCGATCAGCGCGATGGACGCGGTCGGTCCCCAGCTTCCCGCGGCATAGGCCTTCGGCCGCTCGCCGCTCGCCTGCCACGCCTCCAGGATCGGCTCCACCCAGAGCCAGGCCGCCTCCACCTCGTCGCGACGCATGAACAGCGTCGCGTTGCCGCGCACCGTGTCCATCAGCAGACGCTCGTAGGCATCGGGGTACCGGATCGAAAACGCCTGCTCGAAGCTGATGTCGAGTTCCGCCGGCCGAAGCCGCAACCCGCCCGGCCCGGGGTCCTTGGTCATCATGCCGAGCCGTATCCCTTCCTCGGGCTGCAGGCGGATGATCAGGCGGTTGGCCTGCATCTCCGCCGCCTCCCGCGGAAACACGCTGATGGGGATCGCCCGGAACTGGATCACCACCTCGCTCACCTTCTGCGGCAGGCGCTTTCCGGTGCGCAGGTAGAACGGCACGTTGGCCCAACGCCAGGTGCGCACCTCGGCTTTCAACGCGACAAACGTTTCAGTCTCGCTAGTGCGGCCCTCGCCCAGATCCTTCAGGTAGCCATCGACCGAGCGGCCGGCCACCGCACCCGCCGCGTACTGGCCCCGCACCGTCAGTTGCGCCACCTCGTGCGGCGCCATCGGCCGCAGCGCGCGCAGCACCTTCAGCTTCTCGTCACGCAGCGAGTCGGCCTGCACGTTGATCGGCGGCTCCATCGCCAGCAGGCACATCAGCTGCAGCAGATGGTTCTGCACCATGTCGCGCAGCGCGCCCGAATGATCGTAATAGTCGCCGCGGCCTTCCACCCCCACCGTCTCGCCCACCGTGATCTGCACGTGGTCGATCACGTCGGCATTCCACAGCCGCTCGAAAATGACGTTGGCGAAACGCAGGGCGAGCAGGTTCTGCACCGTCTCCTTGCCCAGGAAATGGTCGATGCGATAGGTCTGCTTCTCAGAAAACACCTCGCCCACGTCGCGGATGATCTGCCGTGCGGAGTCGAGGTCGTGGCCAATCGGCTTTTCCAGCACCACCCGGCTTTTCTCCGTCACCAGCCCCTGCGCCTTGAGGTTCTTGCAGACCGCGCCGTACAGATTTGGCGACGTCGCCATGTAGAACACCCGCACCCGGTCGGCCTTGCCGCCCAGCAGCCCGACCAGCGGATCCCAGCCCTCCGCCTTCGACCCATCGACGCGTGCGTAGAACACCAGGTCGAGGAACGCGCCGAGTTTGTCGTCCGGCAGATCCTTGACATGCTCCCGCAACGCATGTTCCGCGCGCTCGCGATAGGTGGCGTCGTTCAGGTCGGACCGGGCGGCTGCGATGATCCGGCAGCGTGCGGAAAACTGGGCGTCGGCGAAACGATGGTAGAGCGCCGGGAGTATCTTGCGCATCGTCAGGTCGCCGGTCGCGCCGAACACGACCATGTCGAAATCGGCCACCGGGATGATTGCCGTGGGCATGGGGCTCGGCCCTCCTACTTGATGGTGGTCACGCGCAGCGAGTTGGTGGTCCCCGCCTGGCCGAACGGGATGCCTGCCGCCACTACGATCGGATCGCCCGGCCTGGCCAGCCCTTCCTCGCGCGCCAGCCGCGCGGCCCGCGCGACCGCCTCGGTCATCGTGCGCGCGTCCTGGGCATGGACCGCGTGCACGCCCCAGGCCAACGCGAGCCGGCGCGTCACCCGCTCGTCGGTCACCACGGCCAGCACCGGCTGGCCAGGCCGCTCACGCGCCACACGCAGCGCGGTCTTGCCAGACGAGGTGAACGCCACGATCGCCCGCCCGCCCACGCTGCGCGCGATCTGGCAGGCGGCCGTGGCGATCGCCGACGAGACCGACCCGTCCGCCTCCGGCCGGCCCGCATCCATGATCTGCCGCCAGCCCGGATCGGCCTCCACACGGGTGACGATCCGGTCCATCATCGACACAGCCTCGGCCGGGTACTGACCCGCCGCCGTCTCGCCCGACAGCATCACCGCATCCGCCCCGTCGAACACGGCGGCCGCCACGTCGCTGGCTTCGGCGCGGGTGGGGGCAGGGGCGGACATCATGCTTTCCAGCATCTGTGTCGCAACGATAACGGGCCGGCCGGCGGCGCGGGCCGCACGCACGATGCGTTTTTGCGCGAGCGGCACTTCTTCGGGCGGCAGTTCCACGCCCAGATCGCCACGGGCCACCATCACCGCGTCGGCCAGATCGATGATGGCGTCCAACTGCTCCAACGCCTGCGGTTTTTCGATCTTGGCCACGATCCAGGCGCGGCCGCGGGCGATCGCGCGCGCTTCGGCCACGTCCTGCGGCCGCTGCACAAAGCTCAGCCCGATGAAATCCACCCCATGCTCGAGCGAGAAATCCAGGTCGCGCCGGTCCTTCTCGGTCAGCGCCGGGATCTGCAGCGCCACGTCGGGCACGTTGACGCCCTTCCGGTCGCTGAGCGGCCCGCCGGTCACCACCTCGCATTCCAGGTGCCCGCCCCGGTTGCGCGCGACCCGCAGGCGCAGCTTGCCGTCATCGAGCAGCAGCGTGGTGCCGCTGCTGGCGGCCGACATGATCTCCGGATGCGGCAGTTGCACGCGCCGGGCATTGCCGGGCGTGGGATCCTGATCGAGGACGAAGCCCTGGCCGGTGGACAGGTGCACACGCCCGCCGGCGAAACGGCCGACACGCAATTTCGGCCCTTGCACGTCCGCCAGCAGCCCGATCGGCCGTCCCGCCTCAGCCTCCAACGCCCGGACGGCCGCGATGTTGGCGGCGTGGTCGGCGTGGGTGCCGTGTGAGAAGTTCAAGCGGAACACGTCGGCGCCGGTATGGAACAGCCGGGCGATCATGTCCGGTGAGGCACTGGCCGGGCCGAGGGTCGCCACGATCTTGGTCTGCCTGTGGCGGCGCAGCTTCACCCGGTCGGGCATGGGCTTCCTCGAACGGTGGCAGTCCGGACTATGGCGGAGCGCCGGGCCGAACGCCACGTGCGCCCTTCGGCCTCACCTGACGAGGTAGCGCAACTCCCACAGCCGGAAATGTGCGTCCACCAGCAACTGGGCCGAGCGGTCGCGCTCCGTATCCGCGGGCAGGCCGTGGCGAGCCATGATCATGCGCGCGGCCTGCAGGATGTCCTGCGCCGCCTCCGCATCCTGCATGTCGCATGCCAGGTTGAACACCTCGAACACGCGACCGACCAGTTGTTCGACGTGGCTGGGCCGCAGATCTATCAGCTGGCCGCTACTCACATTGAAGAACTCCATCGCCATCACTTGCCGCGCACTCCCCTTTTCGGTGCCGACGCGAAATCAGCGCCGTCATGCAACCCGCTTCCGATCGGCACAGAGCGCCCGTTCGGATGCATCAAATTCGTCACGAAATTGTGAAAAGAAGCGAAATGCCGCCGCATTGCAACAGATCGGCCCTGGCGCGTCTGGCATCACCCGTCCTGCCACGTTAGACACGTCTCGTCCGTGCGGCCGGTCATGGTTCGCCTGCGGCGCCCATCACACAGGAATACGCCATGCGACGCACCCTTTTGTCCTTCACGATGGCCGGCGCCGTGTCGGTCCTCGCAGCCGTCCCCGCACTGGCCCAGGTCGCCCCGCCGCCGCCGCCCGCAGCCGGAGCCGCCACCGACGCCGCTGTTGCCCAGCAC
>CAXUNK010000191.1:0-6436 GCA_964252425.1 uncultured Acetobacteraceae bacterium | reverse complement strand
TTTCGGTATGGCGCCTGACGGTCGAGGCCGGCCATTACGTCGCCGGCTTCGCGCGCGCCCATTCCCTCGACCGCCAGGCGCTGCTTCCGCCAGCGGATGGGGTGGAGGCGATCCGGGCGGCGGAGCCGCGCATCCTGGCCCATTGCAACGCCGACCATGCCCAGGCGCTGGCCGAGATCGCCCGCCATCTGGGCGGCCGGCTCGAGGCGGGCGCCTGGCGGATGGTCGCCGCCGATACGGACGGGATGGATCTCGCGGCCGGGGAGACGGTCGTGCGCATCGCCTTCGACCACCCGGTGGCCAGCCCCGCCGAGCTTCGGTCGGCGATGGTGCGGTTCGTCGAGCGCGCCAGGAGACGGGCTTAGCGGGCGGTTGGGAAAGGCCAGCGGCTCTGCCCCTGGACCAAGCCGGGGTTTGAAACCCCAGACCCTCGGATCCTGGGGCCGGGTTGACGGCACAGGCTCTAGCCTTTGTCTTGGCGAGCAGCTTAATCAGCCGGATTGGCTCCAGCCTGGCTGGCAAGATGCACTAGGGAGGTTTTTTCGATGACGGCGCACGCGACTGCTCTGGCGAATCAGGGGCCGAGCCACCACGCCTCGCCGCTGGATGGCACCGGAGTTCAGGCCGGGCTGTGCGTGCACGCCAACCTGACGGCGCCGCAACTGGTGGCGCATGCGATACGCCGCAACGAAGGACGGCTGTCGGAGGACGGCGCGCTGGTGGTGCGCACCGGCGTGCATACCGGCCGGTCGGTGGCCGACAAGTTCGTGGCCGACGAGCCGGCGACCAGCGGAGACATCTGGTGGGGCAAGGTCAACCAGAGACTGCCGGTCGAGCGGTTCACGGCGCTGAAGCACCGCGTCCAGGCCTATCTGCAGGGCCAGGAACTCTTCACCCAGGATCTGTATGCCGGCGCCGACCCGGCCCGCCGCGTGCGCGTGCGCCTGGTCAGCAGCAGCGCCTGGCACGCCTTGTTCGCGCGCAACATGTTCATCCGCCCGAAGCCCGCCGAACTGCCCGGCTTCGTGCCCGACTACACGATCCTGCACGCGCCCCATTTCCAGGCCGACCCGCAGATCGACGGCACGCGCGGCAGCACGGCCATCGCGCTGTCCTTCGGCGAGCGCCGGATCGTCATCGCCGGCACCGAGTATGCGGGCGAGATCAAGAAATCGATCTTCACCGTGATGAACTGGCTGCTGCCGGCGCAGGGGGTGCTGCCGATGCATTGCAGCGCCAATGTCGGCGCGGACGGTGACACGGCGCTGTTCTTCGGCCTGTCCGGCACGGGGAAGACCACGCTCAGCTCCGACCCCGACCGCACGCTGGTCGGCGATGACGAGCATGGCTGGGGACCGGACGGCATCTTCAATTTCGAGGGCGGCTGCTACGCCAAGGTCATCGACCTGTCGGCCAGCGCCGAGCCGCAGATTTTCGCCGCCACACATCGTTTCGGCACGGTGCTGGAGAACGTGGTGGCCGACCCGTGCGGCCGGCTCGACCTCACCGATCGCACCCACACGGAAAACACACGCGCCTGCTACCCGATCGAGTTCATCCCCAATGCCGAGCCGTCCGGGCGCAGCGGGCAGCCGAAAAACGTGGTGTTCCTGACGGCGGACGCGTTCGGCGTGCTGCCGCCGATCGCCAGGCTGACGCCGGCGCAGGCGATGTACCATTTCCTGAGCGGCTACACGGCGCGCGTCGCCGGCACCGAGAAGGGGCTCGGCAGCGAGCCGCAGGCCACGTTCTCGACCTGTTTCGGCGCACCCTTCCTGCCGCGCGAACCGCGCGTCTATGGCAAGCTGCTGGAGCAGTTGATCGAGCGGCACGGGGCGGCGTGCTGGCTGGTCAACACCGGCTGGACCGGCGGCAAGTACGGGGTCGGCAAAAGAATGGCCATCGCCCACACGCGCGCCCTGCTGCGCGCGGTGCTGGACGGCTCGCTCACCCACGCGCATTTCGCGCCCGACCCGTTCTTCGGCCTGATGATCCCGCGCGATGTGCCCGGCATCCCCAACGACGTGCTGGACCCCCGCGCCTCCTGGGCAGATCCGGCCGCCTACGATCGCGCGGCGGCCGATCTGGTAAGGCGGTTCGAAGCCAATTTCGAGAGTTTCGCGGGCGCGGTCGGGGATGATGTGCGCGCGGCCGCCATTCGGGCGGCGGCGTGAAGGAAGCAGTCCTTTTTTGAAAAAAAGGACCAAAAAACTTCTGTCTACCGCGCCTGCACCACGGCTCGTACCTATTCTGCCAGAACCGCACTGGCAGAATAGGTACGAGCCGTGGTGCAGGCGAACAAGCAAAAGCTTTTTGCTTCTTTTTCTCGAAAAAGAAGACCTTCCTTTCTGAACCGCAGGACCGGCCCATGCGCGAAGAGCTCACCGAAAAGATCATCCGCTTCAAGATCGAGCACGATCTGAGCTGGGCCGGCTTGGCCGAACTCGCTCCGGAGCTGTCGAAGGAGTACGTCACCGCCGCCCTGCTCGGCCAGATGCCGTTGCCCGCTTCGGCCGCCAAGGCCATCGGTCACCGGCTGGGGCTGACCGAATTCGAAATCAAATTGCTGCAGGAACCGCCCTATCGCGGCTCGCTGCCCACGACCGAGCCGACCGACCCGCTGATCTACCGTTTCTATGAGCTGGTGCAGGTGTACGGCACCACCTTCAAGGCGCTGATCCACGAGGAATTCGGCGACGGGATCATGAGCGCCATCGATTTCCGCATGGACATCGCGCGCGAAGCAGATCCGGCCGGCGATCGGGTGGCGATCACCATGAGCGGCAAGTTCCTGCCCTACAAGACCTATTGAGCGAGACCCAGACAGAGGGGCCGCTTGCTGGGCTGGCGGCCCCAGGCACCGCCGCGTCCACCCTCACCCCCGGCCGCGAGCGGCTGATTGCGGTCATCGTCGCCTGCGCGCTGTTCATGCAGAACCTCGATGGCACGGTCGTCTCCACCGCCCTGCCCGCGATGGCGCGCGACTTCCACGCCGACCCCGTGCAGATGAACGTGGCGCTGACCGCCTATCTGTTCGCCATCGCCGTGTTTATCCCGGCCAGCGGCTGGATGGCCGACCGGTTCGGCACGCGGCGCGTGTTCCGCCTGGCCGTCGCGGTTTTCACGGTCGGGTCGGTGCTGTGCGGCCGGGCCGATTCGCTCGGTTTCCTGGTCGCCGCGCGCATCCTGCAGGGGGCGGGCGGGGCTATGATGCTGCCGGTGGGCCGGCTGGTTCTGCTGCGCTCGGTGCCCAAGGACCGGCTGATCGGGGCGATGGCCTGGGCCACCATGCCGGCGCTGGTGGGGCCGGTGATCGGCCCGCCGGTGGGCGGCTTCCTTGTCACCTACCTGTCCTGGCACTGGGTGTTCGACATCAACGTGCCGATCGGCGTTCTCGGCTGGGTGCTGATCGGCGCCTACATTCCCGACATGCGCGAGGGCGTGGCCGGACGGTTCGATGTGTCCGGCCTGGCGATGAGCGGCGTTGCCCTGGCCGCGTTCATGGCCGTGCTGGAACTGGCCGGGCACCATCTCGTGCCGCCGATGGTGCTGATCGGGCTCGGCTGCACGGGGCTGGCCGCCTCCGCCGCCTATTGGCGGCATGCGCGGCGCCAGGCGCGTCCGCTGCTGGATTTTTCGCTGCTGCGTATCCCCACCTTCTTCGTCTCGGTATTCGCCGGCGCGCTGTTCCGCATCGGCATCGGCGCCATCCCGTTTCTGCTGCCGATGCTGCTTCAGGTGGCGTTCGGCCGCTCGGCCGTGCAAAGCGGGCTGATCACCTTCGCCAGCGCCGCCGGTGCGATCGGCATGAAGCCGGCGACCACCTGGATCCTGCGACGCTTCGGCTTCCGCTCGACACTGGTGCTGAACGCGCTGACCAGTGCCGCGGCGCTGGCGCTCTACGCCGCGTTCCGCCCAGGGTGGCCGGTGGCGGCCTTCTACGCCGTGCTCGTGGCCGGCGGGCTGATGCGCTCGCTGCAATTCACCGCCTACAACGCGATCGCCTATGCCGACGTGCCGCCGCCGCGCATGAGCGCGGCCACCACGCTGTACGCCGCGCTGCAGCAGGTCTCGCTCACCATCGGTATCCCGATCAGTGCCGGCGTGTTGCAGATGGCGCGCCATGCGGCGGGCCACGCGGTGCCGCAGACCGGCGATTTCGCTCTGGCGTTCCTCGTGATAGCCGGGATATCGGCGCTGGCCGGACCCGCCGCTTTGCTGCTGCCGCGCGGCGCGGGACGCGAGATGTCCGGCGAACAACGGAGTTGACGATGCGTCTGCTGTTAGCCGCCCTGCTTCTCCTGCCGCTCTCCGCCCGTGCGGCCGGCACGCTAACCGTGTTCGCGGCCGCCAGCCTGACCAACGCGATGCAGGATATCGGCAACCTCTGGGTAGCGGGCGGCCATGGGAAGGTGGTGTTCTCCTTCGCGTCCAGCTCGACGTTGGCACAGCAGATCGAGCATGGCGCACCTGCCAATGTGTTCGTCTCGGCCGACGAGAAATGGATGGACGAGCTGGCCGGGCGGGCGGCGATCGCTCCCGGTACACGGCACGACCTGGTCGGCAACGAACTCGTCCTGGTCGAACGCAAGGCGGCCCTGAAGCGGATTGCGATCCAGTCCGGCATGTCGATGGTATCCGTTCTGGGCAGCTCCGCCCGCCTGGCCGTGGGCGATCCCGCCCACGTTCCCGCCGGCATCTATGCCGAGCAGGCGCTGAAGAAGCTCGGCCTGTGGGACGCGGTGCAGACCCGCCTGGCGCCGGCCGATTCGGTGCGCTCCGCCTTGCGTCTGGTGGAGGTGGGCGAGGCGCCGGCCGGCATCGTCTATGCGACGGATGTAGTGGTCAGCCCGTCCTTGGCCGTTGCCGGCACATTCCCGCCCAACAGCCACGACCCGATCCGCTATCCCGCCGCGGTGGTTCGCGCCGGCAATACGAAAGCCGCGCGCGAGTTCCTGGATTTCCTGACAACCCAATCCGCAAGAGACGTCTTCTCCCATTACGGCTTCTCAAACCTATGAAATCGCCCAAAAGTTTTTTGGTCCTTTTTTTCAAAAAAGGACTGCTTCCTTCCTGAACCTCTCCCCAGAAGAACAGCAAGCCATAGAGCTGACCCTAGGAGTAGCACTCAGAGCGATCCTCCTAGCTTTACCCATGGCAATACTCGCCGCCACCCTGCTGGCGCGCGGCCGCTTTCCCGGAAGGTTCGTGCTGCACGCCCTGGTGCATCTGCCGCTCGTCCTGCCGCCCGTCGTCACCGGCTGGCTGCTGCTGCTGGTGTTCGGCGTGGACGGACCCATCGGGAGCGTGCTCGACCGCTTCGGCATACGCTTGGTGTTCACCGAGACGGGCGCGGCACTCGCCTGTGCGGTGATGGTGTTCCCGCTGATGGTGCGCGCCCTGCGCCTGTCGCTGGACGCGATCGATCCGGCGCTGGAGCAGGCCGCGCGGTCGCTGGGGGCGCATCGGCTCGACCGCTTCGTCAGCATCACGCTGCCGCTGGCGGCCCCAGGCGTGCTGGCGGCGGCCGTGCTGGGCTACACCGCCTCGCTGGGGGAGTTCGGCGCCGTCATCACCTTCGCCGCCAACATCCCCGGTCAGACACGCACCTTGCCGCTCGCGATCTATTCGGCGCTGGAGACGCCGGGCGGCGAGGCGCAGGCGGCGCGGCTGGCCGCGATGTCGATCGGGCTGGCCGTGCTCGGCCTGGCGCTGGCCGAAGCCGTGGCACCGCGCCGGCGCCGCTGATGCTGCGCGTGGCCCTGGAACACGGTTTTCCCGGAACCAGCCTGTCCATGGCGTTCGAGGCGCCGACGCCGGGGATGACCGCGCTGTTCGGCCCATCGGGCGCCGGCAAATCCAGCCTGTTGCTGGCCATCGCCGGGCTGCTGCGCGCCCGCCATGTCCGGGTGGAACTGGACGGGGTGGCACTGCACGCCCTGCCGCCCGAGCGGCGCCGGATCGGCTACGTGTTCCAGGACGGCAGGCTGTTCCCGCATATGAGCGTGCGCGCCAACCTCGCCTATGGATGGCGGCGCGCCGGCCATGGTCCGGTCCGCTTCGACGAAATGGTGGCCCTGCTCGGCCTGGGCGCCCTGCTGGGCCGTCGCCCGGCGAGCTTGTCGGGCGGGGAACGCCAGCGCGTGGCGGTCGGACGCGCGCTGCTCAGCCAGCCAAGGCTGCTGCTGATGGACGAGCCGCTGGCGGCACTCGACCAGGCGCGACGCGACGAGATCCTCCCCTACCTCGCCCGGCTCTGCGCGCTCGGCATACCCATCATCTACGCGAGCCACGCGCTGGACGAGGTGATGCGCCTGGCCGACACGCTGGTGCTGATCGAAGCTGGCCAGGTGCGCGCGGCGGGACCCGTGGACGAGGTGGCGGCGCGCGTCGATCTGCCTCTGGCTGCGCGCGAGGATGCCGTCGGCCTGTTGCG
>CAXUNK010000190.1:0-6478 GCA_964252425.1 uncultured Acetobacteraceae bacterium | reverse complement strand
GGTGGGCGCCGTCATCCTGGCCACCGCCACCCCCGACGACGCCTTCCCGGCCAGTGCGGTCCGGGTGCAGGCCGCGCTCGGCACCACCGGGTTCGCGTTCGACATCAGCGCCGCCTGCAGCGGTTTCGTCTATGCGCTGAGCATCGCGGACTCGTTCATCCGCTCGGGCGCCGCGCAGAAGATCCTGGTGATCGGCAGCGAGGTCTATTCCCGCATCCTCGACTGGCAGGACCGAACCACCTGCGTGCTGTTCGGCGACGGCGCGGGGGCGGTGCTGCTGGAGGCGGGCGCGCCGGACGGTCCCGGCCTCCTGTCCACCCAGCTGCACGCCGATGGCAGCCATGCCGGCCTGCTCTACGTCGATGGCGCGGTGGGCCAGCCCAACCGGTCCGGCCACCTGGTCATGAAAGGGCAGGAGGTGTTCCGCCACGCCGTGGCCAAACTGGCCGGCGCGGTGGACGAGGCCCTGGCCGCAAATGGGCTCGCGCAATCGGACGTGGACTGGCTGGTGCCGCACCAGGCCAACCGCCGCATCATCGACGCGATGGGCCGCAAGCTCGGCCTGCCCGCCGAACGCGTGGTGGTCACCGTCGACCGGCATGCCAACACCTCGGCCGCCTCCATCCCGCTCGCGCTGGCCGAGGCGGTGGGGGATGGCCGCATCCGGCCCGGCCATCTGGTGCTGATGGAGGCGCTGGGCGGCGGCCTGACCTGGGGCTCGGCGCTGGCACGGTTGTGAGGACCGTCGCCATTTCGCGCTAACACTTTGATCGTGCATGTTTTCATGGCCGGAAACGGTTGACGCGGTCACGCCGTCTCGTTAACTTTATGGCATGAATACGGTCACGCGGGCACATCTGGCCGAGCGCATCTATGCCCAGGTTGGCCTGTCGCGCAACGAGTCGGCCGACTTGCTGGAAGATGTGCTGGAGCGTGTGTCCGGCGCGCTTGCCAGCGGCGAGTCGGTCAAGATCAGCGGTTTCGGGACGTTCTCGGTGCGCCAGAAGGGCCGCCGGATCGGCCGCAACCCCAAGACCGGCGTCGAAGTGCCGATCCTGCCCAGGCGCGTGCTGGTGTTCCGCCCGAGCCAGGTGCTGAAGGCGCAGATCA
The DNA here is from genome assembly GCA_964252425.1 of uncultured Acetobacteraceae bacterium. Classification (GTDB taxonomy): domain Bacteria; phylum Pseudomonadota; class Alphaproteobacteria; order Acetobacterales; family Acetobacteraceae; genus BOG-908. The sequence continues at coordinate 5,368 of CAXUNK010000190.1, read as the reverse complement.
ACGGCCAGGCGATCCCGGAAGGCGAGGACGAGTGAGCGCATCGGCCGATGCCGCCTCGCGCGCCCCGCAGGCGGACGAGGCGGGACGGCTGCGTCTGCGCAAGACGGCCGGCGCGTTCCGCACGATCAGCGAGGTCGCCGACGAGCTGCACATCCCGCAGCACGTGCTGCGCTTCTGGGAGACCAAGTTTCCCCAGGTCAAGCCGCTCAAGCGCGGCGGCGGACGGCGCTACTACCGCCCGGACGACATCGCGCTGCTGCGCCGTGTCTCCGACCTGCTCTACATCCAGGGCTATACCATCAAAGGTGTGCAGCGTCTGTTGCGCGAGGGCGGCGGGCGCCTGGCCGACGACATCCCGCCGCCCACCGAAACCGAGCGCATGGAGGCCGAGCCGCCGCAGATGGTGCTGGCCATGCCCGACCTGCCGCCCCCCGCCCCGCGCCGCCAGACCGAAGCCGAACGCCTCCGCGCCACCCTCACCCGAGTCCTGCACGAACTGGAGTCGCTGAGAGCGACCCTGAACTAGCAAAAGTTCTTTGCTTCTTTCTTCCAAGAAAGAAGCGCTTTCTTTCTTTCTTGTCGATCGTTTGCGCCCGCCCCCCGTCGTGCTTATCTGGGCAGGGGTGGTTCAGGACAGATGGGTGCAGGCAGGTGGGTTTGCGGTCGATCTGGTTCTGTTCGCCATGATCGCGGCGTTCCTGGTGCTGCGTCTGCGCAGCATACTGGGCAAGCGCACCGGGTTCGAGGGTGCGCCGCAGGGCCCTGCGCGCCCGGTCGTGCGTCAGGCCGCCGGAGTAGCGGCCCCGTCCGAGCCCGCCGTCACGCGCACGCTGCCCGATCCGTCGGGTCCGGTCAGCCGCACCATGACCGCGATGCGCGCCATCGACCGCCGGTTCGACCCCGCCCAATTCCTGGCCGGCGCCGAGCAGGCGTTCCGCCTGATCGTGGAGGCGTTCGCCGCCGGCGACCGCGACCGCCTGCGCCCGCTCCTGTCGGACGCGACCTACCAGTCCTTCGAGGCGGTCATCGCCGCGCGCGAGGCTGCGGGCGAGAGCCAGCGCACCGAGATACGCGACATCGAGGAGGCGACGATCACCGACGCCACCCTGTCGGGCACGCAGGCGGCGTTGACCGTGCGCTTCGTCTCGCGCCAGGTGAATTTCTCGACCGATCGCGAGGGCCAGGTCACCCAGGGCACGGACGGGCTGACGGAGATCTCCGATTTGTGGACCTTCGTGCGCGATCTGGGCGGCAGCGAGCCCACCTGGCGGCTGAGTTCGGCCCGGAGCGCCTGACGCCGCACCCTCGTGTTGGCCGGCCTCCTGCCCGCGCGTTCGCCCGGCGTGGTCGCCACGCACCTCGCCGGCCGGCATACGCTCTACCAGGGCGATTGCCTGGCGGCGCTGCCGGTGCTCGGCGCGGCCAGCGTCGATGTCGTCGTGACTTCGCCGCCGTACAATCTCGACCTCGCCTATGGTCTCTACGAGGACCGGCGGAGCGAGGCCGACTATCTCGACTGGATGATGCAGGTCGCCCAGGCGGTGCGCCGGGTGCTCAAGGCGGACGGCTCGTTCTTCCTCAACATGTCCGGTTCGAACAGCGCGCCATGGCTGCCGTTCGAGTTGATCGTGCGTCTGCGCCCGTTCTTCGTGCTGCAGAACCATATCACCTGGATCAAGTCGGTCAGCATCGGCGATGACAGCACCGGCCATTTCAAGCCGCTCGCCGGCAGCCGTTTCCTGCACCATATGCACGAGCACGTCTTCCACCTGACGCTGGACGGGCAGGTCAAGCTCGATCGCCTGGCGATCGGCGTGCCGTTCAAGGACAAATCCAACATCGCCAGGCGCGGCCATGCGCAGGATGCGCGCTGCCGCGGCAACACCTGGTTCATCCCGTACGAGACGGTGCAGAGCCGCACGGCGAAGTTCGATCACCCGGGAACGTTCCCGCTCAACCTGCCGCGCTGGTGCATCCGGCTGCACGGCCGGCCGGGCGCGGTGGTGCTGGACCCGTTCGCCGGCACCGGCACCACCCTGCTCGCCGCCGAGCTGGAGGGCGCCGAAGGCATCGGCATAGAACTGGACCCCACCTACGCCTCGATCGCGCTCGCCAGACTAAACAGATAAAAGTCTTTTGCTTCTTTTCTTCAGAAAAGAAGACTCTTTCTTACGTGCAGTCCAACAAGAGGAAGTTCGCCGTGCATGAACATATCATCATCTCGGGCTACGCCCGCACCCCGATCGGCGCCTTCCAAGGCGCGCTCTCATCGGCGTCGGCCACCGAACTAGGGGCGGCCTGCGTGCGCGAGGCGGTGGCCCGCGCGGGCGCCGACCCTGCCGGCATCGACCGCATCTACATGGGCTGCGTACTGCCCGCGGGCCTGGGCCAGGCGCCGGCAAGACAGGCGGCACTGGGCGCCGGCCTGCCGGACAGCGTGCAGGCCACCACCGTCAACAAGATGTGCGGCTCCGGCATGCAGGCGGCGATCATGGCGGCCGAAGCCCTGGCCGCAGGCGGCGCCGAGCTGGTGGTGGCGGGCGGCATGGAGAGCATGTCCAACGCCCCCTATCTGCTGGCCAAGCATCGCGGCGGGGCACGCATCGGCCATGATGTGGTGAAGGACTCGATGTATCTGGACGGGCTTGAGGACGCCTACGAGCCGGGACGGCTGATGGGCAGCTTCGCCGAGGACTCGGCGCGCGAGTACCAGCTCACCCGCGCCGCCCAGGACGCCTACGCGCTCCGCTCCCTGCAACGCGCCTCGACCGCCATCGCCAGCGGCGCGTTTGCCGCCGAGATCACGCCCGTCTCCATCGCCGGCCGCGGCGGCGAGACGGTCGTCTCAACCGACGAGCAGCCCGGCCGCGCGCGCGCCGACAAGATACCGACGCTAACCCGCTTTCGCCAAGGACGGCACGATCACCGCGGCCAACGCCTCCTCCATCTCGGACGGTGCGGCTGCCCTGGTCATGACCCGCGCCAGCGTGGCCGAGCGGCGCGGCATGCACGCGGTGGCCCGCATCGTTGCCACCGCCGCCCACGCGCACGCGCCCGCGCAGTTCACCACCGCACCGGTGCCGGCCATACGCCGCGTGCTCGAGCGGGCCGGGTGGAGCGTCGATGACGTGGACCTCTTCGAGGTCAACGAGGCGTGCGCCGGCGTCGCCCTGATCGCCGCCGGCGCGCGGGGCAGTCCGGACGAGCAACTGAACGTCAAAGGGGGGGCGACCGCCGTGGGTCATCCGATCGGCGCCTCCGGCGCGCCTATCATGGCCACGCTGATCGCGGCGCTGCAGGCGCGCGGCGGCCGGCGCGGGGTGGCGAGTCTGTGCATCGGCGGCGGCGAGGCAACCGCCGTGGCGCTGGAATTGGCATAGGACGCGCCAAACACCCGACGAGGCGGGCACCGCGCGCATGCGCGGCGCCAAGATCGTTTCGATTTGCTCGGTGCGTCCCCGGCTGCTACGTCTGCGCTCCGACGCGGTTTGCCCGCACACACAGCCCCGGAGCTCGTCATGCGCGCCCACACCCTGCTGGTCACGACCGCGGCTCTCGGCTTTCTGGCGGCGACGCCCCGGGGCTCCGCCGCCCCGCGATGGAGCACCATCGCCAACATCCCCGGAGGTCCGCAGATCGGTGCCGTCAGCGGCACGACACTCTACGGCACGCTGCCGAACTCCGGCGCCGGAGTTCTTTTCAGTCTGACCGAGGGCGGCACCTACACGCCGCTGCACGATTTCGACGCCGGCACGGACGGCCAGAACCCGAACGCGCGCCTGGTCCTGGACCAGTCGGGCAACATCTTCGGCGCGGCCAGCAACGGCGGCGCGGCCGGTGACGGCACCGTCTGGGAGTACACGGCCGGCGCCCTGCACGCCGTCCACAGTTTCGGGGTCGCCGATGGCGACGGCACCCATCCGTTCCAAGGCCCGACACTCGCCCCGAACGGCAGGATGATCGACACCACAAGCCAGGGCGCCATCGGCGGCAGCGGCAACATCTTCGCCGTCACCCCACATGACGCGTACCGGGTGCTGTATCGGTTCCAGAGCATGGGCGACGGCCACTGTCCGTTCTCAGGCGTCGCCATCGGCAGGAACGGCGCGCTCTACGGCACCACGGTGGGCGTGGGCTATGGCGGCAACCCCACCGGCTCCATCTGGCGCTTCACCGCAAAGGCCGGGTTGAAGACGCTGTACGTCTTCCAAAACGGCGCGGATGGCGAGTGGCCCGACCAGGCGCCGACCCTGGACAGCGCCGGCAACCTCTACGGCACGACCCACATACAGAACGGCAACGGCTTCGCCGGCGCCATATGGAAGGTCACCGCCAAGGGCGTGTTCTCGATCCTGCACGTCATGAATGCGGCCACCGACGGATACGGCCCGAACAGCCCGCTGCTGCTGGCCGCCGACGGCCTGCTCTACGGCACGGCCGCCTCCGGCGGCGCCAACAACGACGGCACGCTGTTCTCGATCACGACCGGCGGCACGTTCACCACCATCCACAGCTTCGCCGCCGGTGCGGACGGCGCGCAGCCGACCGGCAACCTGGTGCAGGACGCGGCCGGTCGTATCTACGGCGGAACGGTGTCCGGACCGGTCTTCCAGTTCACCCCTGAATAACGGGCGAAGCGCCCGTCAAAGGGCGCCGGTGCCGCCGAGGATGACCTTCGGCCTGGGCACCACCGCCAGCAGCGCCGGCACGAACAGCAGCGTCGTCAGCACCGTGCATCCCAGGCTGATCAGCAGCAGCGTGCCCATGCTGGCCGTGCCCGGATGGGCCGACAGGGCCAGCGAGCCGAATGCCGTGCCCGTGGTCAGCGCCGAGAAGATCACCGCCCGCGCCGTGGCCGACCCCAGGAACCGCGTGATCCCGGCGCGCCAGTTCATGACGAAGTAGATGTTGAACGAGACGCCCACGCCCAGCAGCAGCGGCAGCGCGATGATGTTGGCGAAGTTGAGGCTGATCCCCAGGCTGCGCAGGACCACCACGGTCAGCAGGGCGGAGACCAGCAGCGGCGCCATCACCAGACCCACATCCAGCGGCCGACGCAACGCGAAGGCCAGGATCACGGCGATCGCCACGATCGCGCTGCCCGCCGCGATCCGGAACGCGCCGACGATCGTGTGCGCGCTCTGCACGATCCAGATCGCCGAGCCTGTCGCATCCGGCAGCACCGACCGCACCTCGCCCGCGAACCGGCGGATCGACGCGCTGTCGTTCACCCCGCGATGCGGCAGCACCTGCAGGCGCGCGCGGCCATCGGGCAGCACCCAGTCCCGCGCCAGTTCGGCCGGCACGTCGGCCCGCGTCACCGGACGCGCCGCGAGCGCCATGCGCAGCCGGCCGAGCTGCATCGGCA
>CAXUNK010000189.1:0-6479 GCA_964252425.1 uncultured Acetobacteraceae bacterium | reverse complement strand
CACCCGCCCGGGCCCCGGGGGGCGCCGGCCTGGGCCCGCGCCGGGGGGGGGCGCCCCCCCCCCCCCGGCCCCCGCCCCGCCTCCGGCTTCGCCTACCGCTTCGCCGCCAAGGGCCGCATGCAGCCCATGCTGGCCGCCATGCCCGTCAAACTGATCACCCACCCCGAACCAGGCCAGTTCGGCGCCGCCGCCGCCTTCGCCAAGGAACACACATGAATTTATCAAAAGTTCTTTGGTTCTTTCTTTCAAGAAAGAACTTCTTGCTTCTCTCTTTGACAACACTTTCAGCCTGCATGAGCGGCTCAAGTCTGACAAGCTCGAATACCGCCGACGCAGCCCGCGTCAGCGCCTACCTGAACAACCTGCCCAAGTTCGAGGCGAGGTTCGTGCAGACCGGAGATTTCGGCCCCGGCGCGGGCCTGGTGTGGCTGGATCGCCCCGGCCATCTCCGCCTCGATTACGAGGGCGCGGGCGCCCGCGTGATGGTGATCTCGGGCGGCCGCGTCAGGGTGCTGGACCGGGGCACCGGCGCGCTGACCACGCAGCCTCTGTCGCGCACTCCGCTCGGTCTGCTGCTCGGCCCCAGCATCGATCTGGCCGCCGCCGGGCATCTGGACAGCGTCGCGCATCTGGGCGGCACGCTGCGCGTGGTGGTGAGCAAGCCGGGGGCGGCGGCGCAGGGCGCGCTGACGCTGGATTTCGACGACCATCCGCTGCTGCTGCGCGCCGTCAGCCTGACCGACCCGTATCACCGCAACCTCACGCTGACGCTGTCGGAGCTGAACCCCGACCCTGCGCTCACGCCGGAGCTGTTCCAGCCGCCCTCGAGCTGATACCAGTCGGCTTTAGGCCGTGATACTCTAAGCAAGCAGTCCTTTTTTGAAAAAAAGGACCAAAAAACTTCTGCTCCTGCGCCTGCATTGGTGCTCGCGCAGAGTCTGCCAGAACCGCTCTGGCAGAACTGTAGCGAGCCGTAATGCAGGCGAAATGAGCAGAAGCTTTTTGCTTCTTTTTCTCGAAAAAGAAGGACTTTCTTTTTCTACGATATGTCAGCCTTCAAGCCGATTGATATGATCACTCGGCCCGCGGCACACATTTGAAGGTGTGGTCGAAGGCGGTCGGGTAATAGGGCGTGAAGGGATCGCCGTCCGGTGCGAGCGTCAGCGTGAGCGCCGCTTGTCCCTGTTGTGCACAGAAGGCGCCGGCCTCGGCCAGCACGGCGCGCTGCGCCTCCGGACCGCCGCCCAGCGCCGGGGCGCGCATTTCGGACACGCGGTAGATGCCGGGCGCGACAGGCACGATGCCGGTTCCCGCCCCGCAACCGGCGAGCGGACCCGCCAGCAAGCCCAGGCCCAGCGCCGCCCTGATTGCTGCGAGCGTGCGGCTCATTGGGCGGGCTGGGGCGCGCCCAGGCCGAGATAGGGTGCCAGCCTCGACCAGAGCGAGCGCGGCCTCGGCTCCAGCATCGGCTCGATATCGGTCGCCGATCCCAGGCGGGCCTCCGGCGAAGGCGCCAGAAGCGCCTCGATCAGGCCGCGCAGCGGCTGATCGATCCCGGCCAGCGAGGGCACGGTGGTGCGTGCGGCGCGCGCGGTTTCCAGGTCCTGCCCCATATCCAGCCGGTAGCCGCGCGCCGCCGCCGCCAGCATCAGGCCCAGGCTGTACAGGTCGGACCGTGCATCGACCGCGGCCGGCCGGCCGGATAGTTGCTCGGGCGACGACCATGAATACTTGCCTGCGAAATCGAGGTTGCGGTGCATGTCGCGCCCGGTGCCCACGCGCCTTGCCAAGCCGAAATCGATGATGGTCGCCGCCCCGCAACTATCGTCGGCCAGGATGACGTTGTCGGGCGAGATGTCCTGGTGGATGATGCCGGCCGCGTGGATGGCGGTCAGCCCCTCCGCCAGCCGGCGCGCGAGCACGATCAGGTCGGGCGTCGGCAGCCTGCCTTCACGCAGGCGGGCCGAGAGCGTGCGGCCGCGCAGGAAATCCATGACCAGCATGGGGCGGCCGTCCGCGTCGCGCAGCAAATCCTGACAGCGCACCACCGCCTCGTGCCGCACGCAGGAGAGCAGCCGCGCCTCGTCCTGCATCAGGCTCAGCACCGTCGGGTCCAGCGCGTAGCGCGGCAGCAGCACCTTGACCGCGTGCTCCGTCTTCAGGTCGCGGTGGCGCGTGCGGTAGATCTCGCCGATGCCGCCGCGCGCGATCAGCGAGCGCACGATGTAGGTGTTGGCCAGCAACTGGTCGGGCTGCAGCACGGTGTCGCCCGACCAGCCTTCGGCCGCGTTGCGGGCGCCGCCCTGCATGGCGATCCTGGCGATCATGTCGCGCGCCGCCAGCGCCAGTTGCTGCACCTCCTGCGGCGCACGGGCAGCACCGGTCGCATCGACCCGCAGCGCCTGGGTGAAATGCTGCAGGTTTTCGGTGAACCAGTCCGGCGGCCCCAGTGCCGCCCCCTGCTGCAGCGCTGCGGCCCGTATCTCGGTGACACCCTCGCCGGCGTCCGGCCGGAGGGCAGCTTGCGGCATGGCATGGGAAGGTTGGGCAGAGGGCGGCTGGGCGGGCAGCGGTGCGGCGTGGTCGTGCGCCGGCAGGATGAAGGTCGGCTCGTCCGGCTCGCCGGTCTCGGCGTGAACGAGCGTTGTCGCCTCGTCGTATTCGGCGCCGGCGCCTGGCAGCAGGGTCGTGGCTTCGTCGTCCTCCTGCTGATGCAGGCCGGTCGCGGGCAGGAAGGTCGTGACTTCCTCATCGCCGGCATAGGCGCCGGCCGGGACCAGGGTGGTCGGCTCGTCCTGCTCGTCCGGGCCGGTTTCCAGCCTGGCCGGCAGGATCGTGGTCGCCTCGTCCTCCTCGATCCAAGGCTCCGGCAGCGCAGCGGGCGTCGGCGCTCCGGGTTCATCGGTCACCTGCAGGGCGGACGGCTCGGCTGCCTCGTCCGGCGGCTCCGCCAGGCTCGCCACAAGCTCGTCCTCGCCGGCATGCGGCACCGGCTTGTCCGATAAGGCGTGGGCATCGGCCTGCGCGGGCGCGTCCTCGCCGGACGGGCCGGCATCACCGTCAGCGTCGGGCGCTTCGTGGGGAGCATGATCGGGGGCGAGCGCCGCCTCCTCCTCGCTCAGTGCGAGAACGCTGTCCACCCGCAACTCCGCGGCCTCGGTGTCCGGGGCGACGAGGCGCGGCTCGTGCGGGGCGTGCGCCATCCCGGCGCTCTCCGCCGGCGGTTCGGTGTCGCTCATGCGGGCATGTTCAGGACGGCGACCAACGTCACGTTGTCACGCGCACCCGCCACCAGCGCCTCCTGCAGCAAACCCTCAACCATCCGGTCCACCTGCGTGCCGGAGAGCGCGTCGGCGATGTCCACGTCATCCAGCGCCTTGATCAGCCCGTCGCTGCACAGCACGAAGCGGTCACCCGGCTCCAGCTCGCCATGCGCCTGTTCGAGGAACAGGCCGGGCTCGGCGCCCACCGCATGGGTCACCGCGCCGCCCTTGGACAGGGCATGATCCGTCGTCAGGCAGCGCAGCTTGCCGCCGCGATACAGGTAGCCGCGGCTGTCCCCGGACCACAGCAGGCAGTAATGGCCGCCATAGGCCAGCAGCACGACGACGGTCGATGCGACCACGGCATGGTCGGCGATCGTGGCCGCCCGTGCGCGCAGCGCGTCGTTGGCGGCGGAGAGGAGCTCGCGCAGCTCGTCCACCGCGCTGCCGAAGCTGAGCGGGGTGAGGAACTGGTCCAGATGCTCGGTCACCATGCGGCTGGCCTCGGCCGCCGCCTCGTGCCCGCCCACGCCATCGGCCACCGCCCACAGGCCGAGATCGGGGCGCAGCAGCATCGCGTCCTCGTTGACGTGCCGGCGCGTGCCCGGATGGGTGCGGCCGGCCGACGGCAGCACGGCCAGCGGCTTGAGCATCAGCACCGGCAGGTCTTCGAGCGTGACACCCTCGCCGGGCCGCTCCCATCCCCACTCATCCCACTGCCCGTCGAGGAAGGCGGAGAAGTTGATCGGCGCCGGCAGGCCTGGGCTCAGCAGCACGGAGGGGCGCACCCGCTCGGACCCCAGCGTCCACCACAGGCTGAACTCGACACCGGAGCCCATCAGCACCTGATCCAGAATGCGCGCGTAGGTGGGCGACATGTCGCCATGCTCGTTCAGATCGAGGCGCAGGCTGCCGCTTCTCTGCTCGTCGCCGACGCGCTCGTATTTCGGCACGCCGATGGCCACCACCTCCCGATCGAAGGCGTCGAAATCGAAATCGTCGTCCAGCGTCTGCAGGATCAGCTGCTCGGCCTGGTCGAACCAGAAGCGCGCGCTGTGGAACATGGTGCCCGGCGAGGCGCAGCCGGGCAGCTGGGCGGCGACGACGAGCGGGAAGTAGCGGCCCACCCGATCGACGCTGGGCATCATCACGCCCAGCGCCGGCGCCGCCCCGCACAGGCCGGGACCCAGCACGAACCGCCAGACCGGCGTGTTGAGATAGGCGGGCAACCAGGCGCCCCCCAACTGGCGCTTGCTGGTGGCGATGGATTTTTGCAGCCACGCGTCGAAGGCGGTGCGAAACGCCTGATCCAGCCGCCGGCCGACGAAATCGCCGCGCGCGGGAAGCTTGCCGAAGAAGCCCGGCTGGGCCGGTGCATCGGCCACGGCCTGATTGCCGCTCATATGCGGGCCCGACCCCGCGGCGCGCCGCCTCGGCAGGTGCAGTGAGACCATCTGGCCAGCTCCATCGCGTCGTGCCCCATCACAACGTGCCCACTACAACGTTCCCACTACAACGTGCCCGGGCAGCGGAAGGCGCGAATGTCGCGCAAAGTGAAAGGATTGAGCACCGCATCCGACTTGATGATGAAGGAGAGCGTGTGCGGCCCGATCGCGAAGGCGGCGTCGAACGCATCGCCGCGCCGTTCGGTGGACGCGGCGTCGAACAGGCGGAACGGCGCCCACATGCCCGGCTCGTTGATGGCGCCGCCGTTGGACGGCTCGACCGTCAGCCGCGCACCGCTTTCGCCCGCCGGCCATGGCAGCATGTAGGTGCGCACCGGGCCGTGCGCATAGGTGATCGCCTGGTTGCCGACGGCCAGCGTCATGGAGTTGGCGTTGGGGTCCAGCCGGTCCGGCGTGACTTCGTAGTGGAAGCCGGGCGAGCTGCCGCTGAAGAACGCCTGCCGTATGGCGTCGGCATGTTCGAACTGCTGCAGGAACGCGGAGCTCACGCCCTGCGCGCTGTTATATTGCCAGCGCCACGGGTGACGGCCGGTGTTGACGAACTGGCGCAGGTTCTGCGTGAAGAACGAATCCATCGTGCCGCCCGGCCCGAACAGCTTGGCGAAATCATCGACGGAGATCTCGCTGCGCGCGTTGCGCACGAACGGATAGCGGCCGCGCGTGGCTTCCAGGCAGAAACGCTGGCCGGAGGCGTTCCAGCTTTGCGAGATCGCGCTGCGTGCCGTGCCGCTGGTGACGTTGCTGACGCTGGCGCTGAGGTCGGACAGCCACACGTCGACGGGCGGCGGCACCAGCCGGCTCTGGCTGATCAGCTTCTGGTTGGCGTCGTTCAACCCGCCCTCGGTTTCGGTGACACCGGCCACACCCTGCGGCGAGCCGCCGGCGCGGCTGACCTCGTCATAGAGCGCGTTGACCGTGCGCATCAGCTCGCCGATCTGGCTGGGAGCGCCGCCGGTGCTTTGCATGGCCGCGCGCAGGGCGGCGAAAGGCTGCTCACCCTGGTCGGTCGGTCCGGAGGCCGAGACGAGCGCGCGCAGCCGCTGCGCCTCGGCATCCTTGGCGTCGGCGGCCGGCGGGGAAAGGTCGGTGTCGTGAACGATCGCGTTCAGCAGCTTCATCATCACCGAATCCGGCCCCGCCAGCGCGGTCAGCACCAGGATGGATTGCTGCAGGCTGACGAGTTTCTGCACGCGCAAGTCGCCCAGCAACGCGGTCCAGCGTGCGACGAAATCGCCGCGATAGAGCGCCGTCGCCTGCGCCGCGATCTGCTCCTCCGTCTCGCTGCCCGTCCCGGTATTGCCGTAGGCCCATTGCTCCTTCGAGACGGCGGCCACCGCGTTGTGCAGCCCTGGCAGGAAGACGCCGAGATACCCGGCGCGGGTGTAGAAGCCGGGGATGCCGTCGGTCAGCGGCGCGCCGGATGCGCGCAGGAAGGCGCGGTCCACGGCGGCACCCGCATTGTCCTCCACCGTCCAGGGCGGCAGATGCGCGGCCTCCTGGCCGTCGCGCAGCATGGCGTAGGCACGTGCGGCCATCGGCACCTTCTGCACCTGGCGCCGCACGTCGCCGATCAAGCCGGCATCGAGCGCGACGGGCTGGATGGGCTGGGCCAGCATGGCGGCCATGTGCGAGTCGAGATCGTTGCGCAGCGCGGCGTTGCCGTCGCCAGGGTAGGCGACCGCCCATTCCGCCTGCATCCAGCGCCTGGCGAAATCGCGGTCCAGCGGTCCCTGCCCGCCCAGCCCCAGAT
>CAXUNK010000188.1:0-6486 GCA_964252425.1 uncultured Acetobacteraceae bacterium | reverse complement strand
GCTTTCCACCGGCACGCCCAGCACCGGCAGCGTGGTCCAGGCGGCCGCCATGCCGGGCAGGTGCGCCGCACCGCCCGCGCCCGCGATCAGCACATGCAGGCCGCGCCCCGCCGCCCCGCTCGCATACTCGGCCAGGCGGTCGGGCGTGCGGTGGGCCGAGATCACGCGTGCCTCATGCGCCACGCCCAGCGCGGTCAGCGTATCGGCGGCGTGGCACATCGTCTCCCAATCCGACTGGCTGCCCATGACGATGCCGATCCGGACGGGTGCGGCCGATTGGGCCTGCTCCATCAGGCGATGTTGTCAGGAATGAGGTGGCTTTCCAGCCAGGCAATCTCGTCCTTCAACAGCAGCTTGCGTTTTTTCAGCCGCTGCACCTGGAGCTGGTCGAGCGGCTGGGGCACGAGGCGGGCGATCACGGTGTCGAGGTCCCTGTGCTCGCTGCGCAGCTCGTGAAGCTTGCGCAACAGGGAGTCGCGGTCGGTCAACATTGCGGCTCCTTAGCACGCATGTGCGTCGGATAAAGCCCTCCGCACGGCGTGAACGGGCCGCGCGTCGATTAAGGTGGCGTTCGGCTTCGGCCGTGTATTACGCTTTGGTTGCACCCGATCAGACGGGTGTCATCTGAGCGAGGAGGCACCATGAGCCTGCACGGCCGGACTGAAAATCGTATTGAGAGCCTGCGTACTCGGCACGCGAGCCTGGAGATGAAAATTTTTGACGAGGATCACCGGCCGCGGCCAGACGATGCGGCGCTGGCGCGGCTGAAGGTCGAGAAATTACGATTGAAGGAAGAGATGGAGCGCCTTCGTAGCGCCTAGCCGAAAGGCGGCACGCTGAGAAGCGTGCCGTCACACTCTCCAAGACTACGGACGTCGCCACGCGTCGGATGGGAGGTGGTCACCCGACGCGTATTCCGAGAGACGGCGCGCAATCCGTGCGCACCGAAACCGGAAAGCTCGCGCCCGGTCGCCAGCACATCCGGTTTCAGTGGCCTCAGGCCGCCTCGTCCGTTTCGATCTGCGGCAGAGGTGGCGGCACCTTGCCTTCGCGCGCCAGGCGATCGTTGGCGGCGGCCACCATCGCATTCAGATCGGTCTGCGTGCACAGGCCCAGTATCACCGGGTCGCGCGGCTTGATATTGGCGCTGTTCCAGTGCTGCCGGTCGCGCACCTTCTGGATGGTGTCCTTGGTGGTGCCCAACAGCTTGATCAGCTGCGCCTCCGACAGTTGCGGGTAGTGGCGCAGGATGAAGGCGATGCCGTCCGGACGGTCGTTGCGCTTGGCTACCGGCGTGTAGCGCGCCGCCTTCTGCTTCTTCGGCGTGTGCGTGGTCACCGGCATCATGCGCAGCCGCGCGGACGAGTCCTTCTCGCAGCGCGCGATCTCCTCGGCGGTGACCTGGCTGTTGGCGACCGGATCGTAGCCGTTGATGCCCTGCGCCACCTCACCATCGGCGATCGCCTGGATCTCCAGCGGATGCATGCCGCAGTAATCGGCGATCTGTTCGAAGGTGAGCGCGGTCTTGTCGATCAGCCATACCGCGGTGGCTTTTGGCATCAGGGGCAGAGTCATTGTAACATCCTTGGGCGCGGGCGGCCGCCCCGGCCCTTCCTACGTGTGCGTGAGGGCCCGGGCGATGGGCACGCCCATATGAATTCGGCGAGACTGCCGATATGGGCGGTCGCCGTAGGGTGGGTCAAGGTGGCGGCATGGTGGATGAAGAAGAATTACGGCCAAAACGAGTAGAGCGCCCTGTCCTGGATACGCTCAGCGTGGCCGATCTGCGGCTCTATATTGCCGAGTTGCAGCAGGAGATCGCGCGGACCGAGGCGGCGATCGCGCAGAAGGAGGGTGCGCGCGGGGTTGCGGATAGTTTCTTCAGGATGGAACGGTAGAGTCGTTGACCTTGAGAGTGGTGCTCGCGCAGGTTCTGCCAGAACCGCTTTGGCAGAATAGTTGCGAGCAGTAATGCACGCGAGCAGAGCAAAAGCTTTTTGCTTCTTATCCCCAAAAATACCCCCTTACTCCCTCCTCCAATCCATCACCCTTCCCCGCACAAACGCCCCGGGTCATGCGATGACCCGGGCCCCCATCAAAGCGAAGCGTTACGCCGCCTTGTGCTCGACGATCTGCGCGTTGCTCGCCACCGGCGAGACGCTGTCGTTGGCGATCGAGGGCGTGCCGGCACCGATCTCGATGCGGCGGGGCTTCAGCGCCTCGGGCACCACCCGCTTCAGGCCGACATGCAGCAGGCCGTTCTTCAGGTCCGCGCCATCGACCACGATGTGGTCGGCCAGCACGAACCGGCGCTCGAACGCGCGGCCGGCGATGCCGCGATGCAGAACCTCGCCCTTAGTGGCCTCATCGGCGACACGTCCGGTGACGACCAGGGTGTTGTCCTTGACCACAATCTCGAGGTTCTCGGGACCGAAGCCGGCCACCGCCATGGTTAGGCGATAGGAATCGTCGCCCGTCTTCTCGATATTGTAGGGGGGGTAGGCCGGGGTGGCGGCAGCCTCCGAGGCCGTGTCCACCAGGCGCGCGAGCCGGTCGAAACCGATCGCGGTACGGAACAGGGGAGCGAAGTCGTACGTCATGGTTGAAAACCTCCTGCAACAGCAAGGTTGATGTTTGCCGGACCGCCCCGAATGGAGCCGATCCTGTCACGCCCCGGAACCCGTAAGGCATCCCGGACGGCGCGAGATTTTGGCTGAGGGCGGGGCCGGTTCAAGGCCCCGCCACGCGGCATCAGGCATTTTTTTTACCGCCCAGCCCAGCGAACTTCTTGTTGAACTTGGCGACCTGGCCGCCGGTGTCCATGATGCGCTGCACGCCGGTCCAGGCCGGGTGGCTCTTGGGGTCGATGTCCAGCCGGATGGTGTCCCCTGCCTTTCCCATGCAGGAGCGGGTCTGATAGGTGGTGCCATCGGTCATGATGACGGTGATGTCATGGTAATCTGGGTGGATGCCGGGTTTCATCGGACGGACCTTTTCGCAGCATGGCGCTCCCGATGCCGACCGGGCGCGCGAAGCGGCGGTGTATAAGCGCAGAGATGCCAGCCTTCAAGTCCTAACTGGACCCATTCCGTGATAAAACATGACCGTATAATCGGAAACTACCTTGATTCGGTCTGGCTGCCCGAAGCTGCGAATGACGGCTGGCGCGTCAAAATCAGTCGGCCGGTTTAATACAACGACAAAGAAATCATGGGTGGTGACATCGGCGAGTGAAAACATCCGGTTTGCGTTTCGTAAAGGAATAAGACGACCGGCTTCGTTGGCAATACAGGCTCCCACTCTTAGTCGATTGCCCGACGCTACTTGCATCAACGCCGCTTGCCAGTAACCAGCAAGACCCGTTCTAACCTGTTGCGCCTGAAGTGCGTTGAGCAAGGCGTATTCGTTTCCGTTCAGTGCTGGGGCCGGCGTTTGGGCGGTATGATAATGATTGTAAGAAAGCGCACTGAGCAACGCCGGCACCGACAGAAGACTTGAAGCGTTCAGTAGGTTTGCGTGACGTGCAAGCACAATGCTGCCGAACACCCATGCAGGAAACAGATAACGTGCGGTCGCAAACGATCCATTCTCGTATTCCACACGCCGGCTTAACCACAGCGCTGCGATGTCCACCGCGGCACCCAAAGCAAGGCCGACGACCAAAAAATTGGTCGCCTCCAGATTTGGTCCGGTATGCTCCGACCATGGCTGCTTTATAGTGAGCACAACCGCGCCGATTGTGAGTAACATTAGCGGAAGGTGCAACAGCTGTGGCACGGCGGAGGCGACCTGTTGACCGGTAAAATCTGCACTGAAAACGGCCATAAAGCCATGAAGGGCAGCGCCGGCGTTCCAACCCAAGTCCTCAAACTTTGCAAATTCAAATGGCAACTCAGCCAGAGTGAAACCATTTGCCGCGGCATTTGCAAGAAGGATTAACTTCGCTATCAACGTCGCGCCTATGGACGCCGCGCCGACTATCAGCATGCGCCTACCACGCAACACGGCAACCGCGGTCAAAAGCGGAGCGACGCAAATGAACAACATCAGCGGGTCGCCGATAACACCCAGCACCAGGCACAACGACATGCCTGCAAGCGGCAGCTTCCAGCGTTCCTCGACCAGAGCCATCCCACCAAATGCCAAAGCGAGCAGCGCGTATACAATTGTAAGTATGTGTATGCCGGATAGCAGTACTAATGTCGTCGCCGTACCTGGGCGCATAACTGGCACACCAAACGCTGCAAGCACGATCAGACCTGCAAACCAACGTTGCCGTACGCTTGGCAATCCGCGCTGTGCCAAGAACACCGCCGTCAGAGTAGCCAATGTCCAGCTGATCGCAGGCTGCCAGACGAGGGTTGCCGCAGACACCACTGGAAGGCCAAGCAGCCACCTCAAGCCACTTAACACCCCGCCCATCGCCACATCGGCGGTCCAGTAATTATCGGCCACCATGGACCAGCCGTGCAGTCTCCAATTGCCGTGCAACATGTCGATGCCGGCGAGAAGCAGGTTGGCCTGATCGGAGCTTTTCCCCACATCACCGGACAACGCGTGCAGATAAATGAGCAGGCCGCAGCCTAAGAGGATAAAAACAAACCGGTTTACCAGCCTGCTCGTCACAGCCGCTGATACACCCCGATCAGCCGCGTCGCTCCCAGCAAACTCCCCTTCAACGCCCGCAACAACTGCCCCCGCCCAGGCGGGCTGGCGAAACTCGGCACCATGTCCGCCGCAAACAATTGGAAC
Organism: uncultured Acetobacteraceae bacterium; assembly: GCA_964252425.1. GTDB lineage: Bacteria > Pseudomonadota > Alphaproteobacteria > Acetobacterales > Acetobacteraceae > BOG-908. Next base: position 1,734 of record CAXUNK010000188.1, on the reverse strand, counting down.
GCGTAGCGGTGCGGCCCGTGCCCGGGGATCGGCGAAGGCGCCATCCAGCCGGGCCGCGCCACCGAGTTGCGGCCGACCTTGAACCCCAGCGGCGAGACCCGGACCTGCTTCATCCCCAAGCCCCCCTCCTGAATCCCCGACAGGGTCACGGGGATGGAGTGCAGCACCGCATGCACCAGCGGGCGGGGGAACGGCGCGTCCGCGTCCTCGACGATGAGCGCCAACGACTTCGTGCCCTCGGGCAGCCCCTCCCACTCCAGCGGCGGGAACAGCGCCTCGCCGTCCTGGGTGTAGCGGTCGGGGATGGTGCCGCCATCGGGAAAGGCGGGGCTGCTCAGCACCAGGCCGGCGCGGGGCAGGTCCAGCCGGCTGGTGGCCAGCGCGCCCAGGCCGGGACGCACCTGGCGCAGCATCTGGCCCACCTTGCGCGCCCAATCGTTGGCCATGTGCCGCATCCCTCAATCGCCCGCTTCTGTCTGGCAGCGGACGCCCAGACGTCTCCCACCACTCACGGTGGGCGCGCAACCCTGGCATGATGCGCAACTTTGCTGCGCTGCGGCGTCAACCACGCTAGGTTTGAGAGGGTGGTCCAGGGCCGCTCACGATCGGGAGCTTTTTGAGGTGAGCCAGACACTCGCACGGCCTGCGGACACCCAGGCGCGCACCGCCGGCGCGCAGGCGGGGGCGGCCGCGTTTACCGTGCTGGCCGCGATCAGCTTCTCGCACCTGCTCAACGATCTGCTGCAATCGCTGGTGCCGGCCGTCTATCCGGTGCTCAAAGCCCGGCTGGGGCTGAGTTTCGGCCAGATCGGGGCCATCACCCTTGTCAACCAGCTCACCGCCTCGGTGCTGCAGCCGCTGGTGGGTACGGCCACCGATCGCCGCCCGATGCCATACTCGCTGCCCGCCGGCATGGCCAGCACGCTGCTGGGCCTGCTGCTGCTCAGCCGGGCGGACAGTTACGTGGCCATACTTTGCGCGGTCGCCCTGGTGGGTATCGGCTCCTCCGTCTTCCACCCCGAAAGCTCGCGCGTGGCCCGGCTGGCGTCGGGCGGCCAGCACGGCATGGCGCAATCGGTCTTCCAGGTGGGCGGCAATGCTGGGTCGGCGCTGGGGCCGCTGGCCGCGGCTTTTGTCATCGCCGCACACGGCCATTACGCCGGCGGACAAGGCAAGCTGGTCTGGTTCGGTCTGGTGGCGCTGCTCGGCATGGTGGTGCTGACCGGTGTCGGCCGCTGGTACGGGCGCCAGATCACCGTCCGGCGCCCCCGCGCCGACTACACCGTGCATGGGCTCTCGCGCCGGCATGTGGGCGTGGCGATGGGTGTGCTCGTCGTGCTGATGCTGTCGAAGTTCTTCTACATGGCCAGCATGGGCAACTACTACACGTTCTATCTCATGGGCCGGTTCGGGCTGAGCCTGCACGCGGCACAGCTCTGCCTGTTTCTGTTCTCCGGCGCGTTCGCCGCCGGCACGCTGATCGGCGGCCCGATCGGCGACCGGATCGGCCGGCGCCAAATCATCTGGGTGTCGATCCTGGGCGTGCTGCCGTTCACCCTGGCCCTGCCCTATGCCGGTTTCTACGCCACGCTGGCGCTCAGCGTGCCCATCGGGCTGCTGCTGGCTTCGGCCTTCCCCGCCATCGTGGTCTATGCGCAGGAGCTGATGCCCGGCCGTGTGGGCATGGTGTCCGGCCTGATGTTCGGCCTGGCGTTCGGGCTGGGCGGGCTGGGC
>CAXUNK010000187.1:0-6529 GCA_964252425.1 uncultured Acetobacteraceae bacterium | reverse complement strand
GCGGTGGCCGGCGGCATACCCGTCATCAAGGCGGTGCGCGAGGGGTTGTCCGGCAACCGGGTGCGCCGGGTGGCGGGGATACTGAACGGCACCTGCAACTACATCCTCAGCACCATGCGCGAGCGCGGCCGCGACTTCGCGCCGGTGCTGGAGGAGGCGCAGCGCCTGGGCTACGCCGAGTCCGACCCGTCTTTCGACGTGGACGGCATCGACACGGCGCACAAGCTGGCAATCCTGGCGGCACTCGCCTTCGGCCGGCCGGTGGAATTCGGCTCGCTGCATGTCGAGGGCATCCGCGCCGTCTCGGCGCTCGACCAGTCGTTTGCGCGCGAACTGGGCTACCGGATCAAGCTGCTCGGCATCGCGCGCGAGACGGAGCAGGGGATCGAGGCGCGCGTGCATCCGTGCCTGGTGCCGGACGGCGCGCCGCTCGCCCGGGTGGACGGCGTCTACAACGCCGTCGTGGTCGAGACCGATTTTGCCGGGCGGCTGATGCTGGAAGGGCGGGGCGCCGGTGCGGGCCCCACGGCATCGGCTGTGGTCGCCGACCTGATCGACATCGCGCGCGGCCGGACCGCGCCGTTCTGGGGCGATGGCGTGCCGTGCCGGGCGGTGCCGATGTCGTCCTACACCGGCGCCTATTACCTGCGGCTGATGGTGGTCGATCGAGCCGGCGTGATCGCCGACATCACCGCGGCACTGCGCGATGCCGGCGTGTCGCTGGAGAGCATGCTGCAGCATGGCCGCTCGCCTGGCGAGACCGTGCCGATCGTGCTGGTGACGCATGAGACGCGCGAGCACGAGATGCGTGCGGCGCTCGACCGCATCGAGCGGCTGGACGCGGTGCTGGAACGGCCATCGCTGATCCGTATCGAACACGGCTGATACAGCTACGCTGGCGTGAATAGCCTACCGGGCTTACACGCGAGACGATAGTAAACCCAACAAGACACATGATGCGCGGGTCATTGCGTAATCAGGGTGGTTGCGAAGCGGGGTTACGCAACTATAGATTGCAGCTTTTGTTGTTGAGCACCAAAGGTGGTTATCTATAGTTACCTGCATGCTTCAGCAGGCAACCAAGCCGTCCCGTCTATCCGGCCAGCTTGCCTGGCCCGGCTTGCGCCCCGACGCGCTGCGCCGGTCACGGCTGCAGATCGCGGTCCTGGGCGCGGTGGTGTGCGCCGCGGTGCTGTTGCGGCTCAACGCCGGCCTGACGCGCGATTTGTGGGAAGACGAGGTGATCGCGGCCACCCATGCCGAGCAGCCGTTCTGGCGCCTGCCGGTGGAGGTCATGCGGTTCGACATCCATCCTTTCCTCTACTTCTTCCAGCTTCACGCCTGGTCGCTCGCGGGCCATGGCGATCTCTGGCTGCGGCTGAACTCGGTCGCGTGGAATTGTGCCGCCATCGCCTCGATCTTCTTCGTCGCATCCCGGCTCTACGGCGCGGGCACGGCGTGGATCGTGGGCCCGCTCTTCGCCGTGTCCGCGCCGGTCGTGTGGATGTCGCAGGAGCTGAGACCGTATTCCTGGCTCTACTGCCTGCTGATCTGGGCCTTCTACTTCGTCGAGCGCGCGTTCGGGAACCGTGCCGGCCAGCTGCGCGACAGGGCGGCCGCGTTCGTGCTGTGCCTCGGCATCGTTTACTCGCACGCCTTGGGGTTCTTCGCGGTCTTCCTGCTCGGCCTGCACGCGCTCGGCCGCATCGTGCAGGGTGGTGTCACGGGCCGGGCGGTGGCCGGTTGGGCCGTGCTGTTCGGCGCCTGCGCGGTGGCGGCACTGCCGCCGATGCTGGTCGACCTGCTGCGCGACGCGAACCTCGCCGGCGGCGGCCTGCTGGCCGATCTGCTCGACTGGATTCCCCGTCTGCTCATGCCGCGCGGCGACGCGCCGGCGATGCTCGCCCTGGCGGGACTGGTCTTCCTGGGCGCGGCCACGGCCGGACTGGCGGCGCGCGAGACGAGGTTGATGGCGGGCGTCTTCCTGGTGGCGCCGCTCGCCGTGGCGCTGATGCTGGGTGCGGCGCGCGTGCACATGTTCAAGCCGAACCTGTTCTGCACGATCATGACGCCGTTCCTGGTCATCGTGCTGGGCCGCGTGCTGGTGCGTCTTCCCGAGCCCAGACGCCTCGTCTGCGCGGGGGCGATCGGGCTCGCCTTCACCCTGTTCTCGGTCGAGTTCTTCGCCGACCGCGCGCCCACGACCGGCTTTCGCGAGGCGAGCCGGCTGATCGAGGCGCAGGCCAGGCCGGGCGACATCGTGTACGTGCCGCAGGAATCGATGTTCTGGGGAATGGCACGGTACATGGATCCAGGCCGCCGCGCCTGGCAGCTGCAGGTGGCGCCCGCGCTGACCCCGCAATGGCAGCGCATGTTCGACCGGCTCGGTCCGCGCTTCGTCGCTGCGTTCGACCTGCGGCCGCGGACCCAGACGCTCGCCATGCCCAGCGGCCCGAACCTGCTGGTCGGCACCGCCTCGCTGGACACGGCCGCGCGCGCCGGCCGGGTGTGGCTGGTCACCTATGCGCGCGCCGACCTGCCGGACGACTACCCGCCCGCCGCGATCGGGCGCCTCAAGCCGATCTCGACCAGTGCGATGGGCTTTCTGCAGATCAGGCTCTACCAGTAAGCGGCGCCGCGGACTGCACGCGGCCGAAAACCCTGCTAGGTTCAACCATGCCTGGCCGCGCACATCTGGTTCTGCTGACCGCGATCCTGATCGCGGGTGCCGCTCCGCCCGACCCGGCCGCGCCGCTGCTGGACGCGCTGGCCCGAGCGCCCAATCCCGAGCAGGCGCAGCGGCTAGAGGCTCAGATCCTGGCCAGTTGGCAGTCCCGCGTCACCCCCTCGGTGCAGTTGCTGGTGGCGCATGCGACGGACGCGCTCTCGCACCAGGACCGGCGCGCCGCGATCGGCGACCTGGACGCGGCACTCGATCTGCAATCCGACCAGGCCGAACTGTGGCGCCTGCATGCCGAGGCGCGCCTGGCCAATGGCGACGAGGCGGGCGCGCTGGCCGATCTCGCGCAGGCGCTGTCGAGGGAGCCGCGGAGTTTTCCTGCGCTGGCCGATCTGTCGCGCCTGGCCGAGCAGCAGGGCGATTTCGCACGCGCGCTGGACGCCTGGCAGCGCCTGCTCGCGGTCGATCCGCATGTGCACCAGGGCGCCGCGCGGCTGGCTGCGTTGCAGCGCAAGGCGTCCGGGCAACCGCTCTGACCGCCGGCGCCCGGCTTCGCAAGAGAAGATCAACACAGAGAAGAGGGAGAGGAAGGGAGGGCACGGAGGTTGTTTGATCGTTGAAGTCCGAGGCGTCCCGCTTCTTCCTCTCTGTGCTCTCCCTTCCCTCCGTGTCCTCTGTGTCGAATCCTCTTACGGAACTCTCAACACGCCAAAGCGACAGACGCCCCGCGCGTCACCACATATGCCCAAGGCTCGCGACGATGATGGTTGCCGCCCCAAGCGTGAGGTTGACGGTGATCAGCAGGCGTATGCGGTCCAGCAGTTCGGGGCCGGGGCGGATCGCTCGGCGCAGGCGGCGGAATGGGCCGAAATAGGCCCATAGGAACACCGCCGCCATCAGCAGGCCAAGCAGCTGCATGACGTTCACGTACCAGGGCAGGTGCGCCATGCCCCAGCCGACCGACGCGATCATCGCCCAGCCGGTCAGCAGCATGATCGGCATCGCGTGCCAGACCACCAGGAAAAAGCGTTTCAGCGTCAGCATGTGCAGTTGCAGCCGTGGCCCGGCGTCCAGCACGCCCAGCGCCGGGCGCAGCACCACCAGCGCGTACAGCATGCCGCCGACCCAGGCGGCGGCGGCCAGCAGGTGCAACGCGAGCAGCGAGTTCGGCAGCCAAAGTGAGGTCATCGTGCGGTCTCCAGGATGCGGTCCGTCAGCGCCGCCATCTCGAGGCTGGCCGCCGAGCGTTTGGCGTCGGTCACGCCCATACCGGCTGCAAAGGCCTGCGCATAGGCGCGCCGGTCGCCCATCGCCTCGGGCAGAAGCGGGATGCCTCGCCCCGCCAGGTCGGCCTCGACCAGGCTGCGCAGCGCCGATTTCGCCGGCGTGCGGGTCAGGACCACGGCCAGGCGCCGGCGCTCGGCCGTGGCTATCCTGAGGGTGGCCTCGGCGGCCCAGAGGTCGGGCATGCTCGGCTGCATCGGCACCAGCACGAGCGAGGCCGCCCGAATGGCGCGCGCCGCGTCGCTGTCGATTTGCGGCGGCGTATCGACGAGCAGGATGTCCGACGCGCCCTCGAGCCGCGCCAGCTCGCCGCGCACCCGCCAGCCGGATACTTCGGAAAACCCGATCGGGGCCAGGCTGGCGTTGGCCGCGCGCAGGGCGTGCCAGCGCGCCAGCGTGTGCTGAGGGTCGATGTCGAGCACGGTGACGCGGTGGTGCGGCGCCAGGCAGGCGGCCAGGTTGGCCACAAGCATGGTCTTGCCCGCGCCGCCTTTCTGCTGGGCCACCGTGATCACCAGAGCCATGGCCGCGCGCTCCATTCTGCCAAGTCTGCTGTAGGGCGGCGCGGCGAGTCCGCGAAAGCGGCTCAGCCCTGCAGGATCGCCAGCGCCTCGCCGATGCCGATCCGCCCGTCATAGAGTGCGCGGCCGACGATGACGCCTTCGATCCGGCCGGCGGCCGATGCCGCGTGGCGCAGCGCGCGCAGATCCTCCGGGCTGCCGACCCCGCCGCTCGCGATCACCGGGACGGCGATGCCGTCGGCCAGGGCCAGTGTCTCGTCGAGGTTCAGTCCGCCCAGCATGCCGTCGCGCGCGATGTCGGTGTAGATGATCGCGGCCACTCCCGCGTCCTGGAACCGCCGCGCCAGCTCGGGCGCGCGCAGCTTGGAGGTGTCGGCCCAGCCTTCGGTGGCGACGTATCCCTCGCGCGCGTCGATGCCGACCGCGATGCGGCCGGGGAAACTGCGGCAGGCCTGATGCACCAGGATGGGGTTCTTCACCGCCGCCGAGCCCAGGATGACGCGCGTGACGCCGGCGGCCAGCCAGCGCTCGACGGCGGCCAGGTCGCGCAGGCCGCCGCCGAGCTGCACGGGGATCTGCACGCTGGCCAGGATGGCGGTGACCGCGCTCTCATTGACCGGGTGGCCGGCGAAGGCGCCGTCCAGGTCGACCACGTGCAGCCAGCGGCTGCCCGCCGCCTCGAAGGCGCGCGCCTGTGCGGCCGGGTCGTCGCCGAACACGGTCGCCTCGTCCATGTCGCCACGGCGCAGCCGGACGCAGGCGCCCCCCTTGATGTCGATGGCCGGGTACAGCGTGAGGCTCACGCCTGCGACGCGTCCGCCTGGTCGTGGCTGCCCGCGCGACGCAGGGACTTGGTGTAGAAATACCCGCGCACCGTCTGGCCGCGCACCCGCGCGTATTCGGGATGCACACCCCAGCGCGTGAAGCCGAGCGACTCGTAGAGCGCGATCGCCGCCGCCTGCGTCTCTCGCACGTCGAGGTTCAGCACGCGCATGTTCAGCGCGCGGGCCCGCTCCTCGATGCGGCGGATCATCAGCCGGGCCAGGCCCTGGCCGCGCGCGAACGGCGCGACGTAGGCGTGCATGACGAAGCCGGCGAAGGCCTGCGCCTCGTTGTTGCGCGGCGGGCGGACGAGCTGTGCCGAGCCGGTGGGGATGCCGTCGGCCCGCCCGACATAGAGTTCGCGCTCCGGCACCATCATCACGCCGCGGAAATACCGCTCCATCGCCTGCTGGCCGGGCGGGTTGACCCAGCCGAAGCCGCCGCCGTCCAGGATCGCCGCATGGGTCGCCTCGCACAGCGCGGCCATGTCCTCGTCATCGAGCTCGGTTGCGTGTTCCACGGCGAGGCGAGGGACGGCGCCAACGCTGCTCATGGCCGCCAGCGGAGGAAATTGGCGAGAATGCGCAACCCGACCTCCTGGCTTTTCTCGACGTGGAACTGCGTGCCGGCGGCGCTGCCGTGGGCGACCAAAGCGGGCACGGGGCCGCCATACTCGGCCGTGGCGAGAATGTCTGCCTCAGCGTAGCCGCGCAGCCCGTAGCTGTGAACAAAATACGCGTGAGCGCCCGGCGCCACCCCGTCCAGCAACGGGTGCGCGTCCTCGATGAAGTCGAGCGCGTTCCATCCCATGTGGGGGAGGCGGAGGCCAGGCGCGTCGAGCGGCGCCACCTCGCCCGCGATCCAGCCGAAGCCGGGCGTCTCGGCATGTTCCAGGCCGCGCTGGGCCAGCAATTGCATGCCGACGCAGATGCCGAGGAAGGGGAGCTGCGCCGAGCGGACCAGCGCGGACAGCCTCTCCGTCAGCCCGCGCTCCGCCAAGCCGCGCGCGCAGGTGGCGAACGCACCCTGCCCGGGCAGAACGATGCGGTCGGCCCCGTCCAGCCCGGCCCGCGTGCCGGCCACCCGCACATCGGCCACGATGCCGCAGTCCTGCGCCGCCCGCGACAGCGCCCTGGTGACCGAGGCGAGATTGCCGCTGCCGCAATCGACCACGGCAACCCGCATCATGCGAGGCTGCCGGCCGCCGGCGGCAGCCTCGCAT
>CAXUNK010000186.1:0-6555 GCA_964252425.1 uncultured Acetobacteraceae bacterium | reverse complement strand
CCATCTCCTCTGCCAGCATGCGGCTGCCTGGGACCGCTATCCCACCTCGCCAGGGGGTCCGGTCAACACCCGCCGCGGCGGGTGACATCTCCCGAGAGGTCAGGCGAAGCGCTCGCTCAGTTGGCGGCGCCACCGGCCAAGCCGAGCCACCCCGGCCAGCCTGCGATCCAGGAAGGCGAGCGTGTCGGCCTCGCCGCGGGCGGCCGCCACCCAGTAGAGGAGCGTGCTGCAGTAGACACCGGTCAGTATGGCCCGCTTGGTATACCAGCTGAAATCGGCCGAGCGGTCCCCGGCCGCATGCCAGATCGTGTCCACCGTCCGCGCGGTGCAGCGCGCAGCACGCGCCGCCTGGCCAGGCATCGCCAGCACCGCCAGCCCCCGCCGGACGGCCGCGCGATGCGGCTCGGCCTGGGTCAGGCGTGTGGCGATCAGCGTGCGGACCCGCTGCGACAGCTTCTGCGTGGGCAGGATGGGACCGCACGCGGCCACCATCTCGCGGTCCGCGAGATCGATATAGGCTTCGACCATCTCGCCGGGGCCGCCAGGGAACAACAGGTCCGCATCCGGCCCCGCCGCCTCGCGCAACGCGGCGGGGGTCCACCCCAGACGGGGCACGGAGGGCAACACTGCGCGGATCGCCGCGTCGCGCAGCGCCTCTCGATCGGTCTCGGTCATGTCGTCAGATCTCCTGGGGCGCGTGCTGCGCCAGTTCTTCCGCAAACCCGAACTTGCTGAAATCCGTCACGCGCATCGGGTAGAGGATGCCGTCCAGATGGTCGTATTCGTGCTGCATCACGACGGCGTGCAGCCCGTCGGCCTCGCCCTCCACAGCCACCCCGTCGCAATCCACCCCCGCATAGCGGATACGTGCGTAGCGCGGCACGGCGGCGCGCAACCCCGGGATCGACAGGCAGCCCTCCCAGCCGAGGATCGCCTCCTCGCCCACCGGCTCCAGCCGAGGGTTGATGATGATCTGTGGCGGCATCGCATCGCCGCCGGTACGTGCGCTCGGCAGGTGATAGACGAACATGCGCAGGCCCATGTGGACCTGCGGCGCCGCCAAGCCGATTCCCGGTGCGTCGAGCATCGTCTCGATCATGTCGGCGGCCAGCCGCCGCACCTCGGGCGCGCCCGGATCGGGGACCGGCTCGGCGCGCTGCAACAGCACGGGGTGTCCCATACGGGCGATTTTCAGCAGCGCCATCCACGTCCTCCCTCACACATGATTTGCCGCTTTGGATCGCCGGAAGACCTGTGATATAGGCCGCGCCTCGCCGGTGACAGGGCCGGCGGATAACGCACGCCCATGCCCACAAACCAGGAGTAGGCCCACAAGTGCAGGTTCTCGTCCGTGACAACAATGTCGATCAGGCGCTCAAGGCGCTGAAGAAGAAGATGCAGCGTGAAGGCATCTTCCGCGAGATGAAGCTGCGCCGCCACTTCGAGAAGCCGTCCGAACGCCGCGCCCGCGAAGCCGCCGAAGCCGTCCGCCGCGCCCGCAAGCTGGAGCGCAAGCGGCTGGAGCGCGAGGGTTTTTAATACTGATCGGCCTGATGGTTGAGACATTGTAGGAGGAAGGCCTTCTTTTTCGAGAAAAAGAAGCAAAAAGCTTTTGCTCTGTTCGCCTGCACCGCGGCTCGCGATAGTGCTGCCAGAGCGGTTCCGGCAGGACCTTCGCGAACGCCCGTGCAGGCGTGGAAGACAGAAGTTTTTTGGTCCTTTTTTCCAAAAAAGGACCGCTTGCTTCAAGTGCCACTCATGCTGCACTGCGCAAACGTTTCGGGCTGCCCCGAAACCTGCGCTCGCGTAACGGGTTATCTCTCCGGTCCTGCCGGCAAGGTGCCGGTCGGGCGCCGAAGCAGGAGAACCCGATGCGCATCGCCCAGATAGCTCCCCTCCACGAAGCTGTGCCGCCGAAGCTGTATGGCGGCACAGAGCGCGTGGTCTCGTTCCTGACCGAGGAACTGGTGGCCGAAGGGCACGATGTCACCCTGTTCGCCAGCGGCGACTCGGTGACCGCAGCCCGTCTCAAGCCCGTCTGGCCGCGCGCCCTGCGCCTCGACTCCTCGATCCGCGACCCGATCGCGCCGCACATGCTGATGATGGAGGAGGTCTATCGGCTCTCGCAGGAGTTCGACGTCCTGCATTTCCACATGGATTACTGGCCGTTCAGCCTGTTCGCCCGGCAACCGGTGCCGTTCGTCACCACCCTGCACGGCCGGCTCGATCTGCCTGAGCTGCAGCCCGTCTTCAACACCTTCTCCAAGATGCCGGTGGTGTCTATCTCCAACTCGCAGCGCCGGCCCTTGCCGCAGGCGAACTTCGTCAAGACCGTGCTGCACGGCCTGCCGGAAAACCTGCTGACGCCGCAGAAGGTGCAGCCCAGCTACCTGGCCTTCCTGGGCCGGATCGCGCCCGAAAAACGGCCAGATCGCGCGATACGCATCGCGCGCGCCGCCGGTATCCCGCTCAAGATGGCGGCCAAGGTCGATCGCGCCGATCAGGACTACTACGAAACACTGATCAAGCCGATGATCGCCGAAGGCGGGGTGGAGATGATCGGCGAGATCGGCGACCGCGAAAAGCCCGCTTTCCTGTCCGGCGCCGTCGGCTTTCTGATGCCGATCGACTGGCCGGAGCCGTTCGGCCTGGTGATGATCGAGGCGATAGCCTGCGGCACCCCGGTGATCGCCTTCAACCGCGGCTCGGTCCCCGAGATCATCGATGACGGAATCAGCGGCTTCATCGTGGAAGACGAGACGAGCGCTATCGCCGCCGTCAGCCGGCTGCACACCCTGCCCCGCGCCCGCGTACGTGCGCAGTTCGAGGCGCGCTTCACGGCGCGTCGCATGGCGCAGGACTACCTGGCCTGCTATCGCGCGCTTGGGGCCGGCGAGCGGGCGCCGTTGCGCATGGTCGGCTGAACACGGCGGCCAAGAGCGGCTTGCACCGGAGCCAGCCCGAAGCTACAAACCGCCCCTGTTCGCGCGTCCGGGCCTGTATGGGCATGCCCGGCCGCGATGCTCGTGCTTGGCGCCACCCGGCGCTCGTTATGCGCGAGACCACCGTAGGAGCACGCGAAATGCCCAAGATGAAGACCAAGTCTTCCGTCAAGAAGCGCTTCAAGATCACCGCAACCGGCAAGGTCCTGGCCGGTCCGGGGAAGAAACGCCATAACCTGTCCGCCCGCCCGCAAAAGGCCATCCGCTCCAACCGCGGCAGCCAGACCCTGACCCATGCCGACGGCCTGACCGTCAAGCAATGGGCCCCCTACGGTCTCGGTTAGAGCAGGAGCACCGCCATGGCACGCGTCAAACGGGGTGTGACCACCCACGCCCGGCACAAGAAGGTCCTCAAGCAAAGCAAGGGGTTTTTCGGCCGGTCTTCGACCAACTACCGGATCGCCCTGGAGCGGCTGGAGAAGTCGCTCCAGTACGCCTATCGCGACCGCCGCGTCAAAAAGCGCGAGTTCCGCGCGCTGTGGATCCAGCGGATCAACGCCGCGGTGCGCGAGCACGGGCTGACATACAGCCGCTTCATCCACGGCCTCAACCAGACCGGGATCGAGATCGACCGCAAGGTCCTGGCCGCGATCGCCTTCGACGATCCCGGCGCCTTCGGAGAGATCGTGAAGGCGGTCCAGGCCACCATCGAGGCGGGCGCCGAACCGGAGCAGGCGGCCGCGTGACGCCCTGGCATCCGGGGTGAACAGGCCGCCCTCCGTCTGATGTGGCCGGTGTCCATCAGCCGATGTGCGACGTGCGTCTCTACCCGGTCGGATGACCGCATCCGACCGGGCGACGCCCTGGGGACGAGTCGTGTCCGACGATCTTGATCTACTGCGCGCGCAAACCCTGGGCGCGCTCGACCAGGCCGCCGACCTGCGTGCCTGGGACGCGGTCCGAATCGCGACGCTCGGCAAGTCCGGCGCGCTCACCACCCTGCTGAAGGAGCTGGGCAAGACCGCGCCGGAGCAGCGGCGTGAGCGCGGCGCCGCGCTCAACCGCCTCAAGGAGGAGCTTGCCGCTTCTATCGAGGCACGTCGCGAGGCGCTCGAAGGGGCCGAGCTCGCCCGCCGCCTCGCTTCCGAACGCATCGATGTCACCCTGCCGCCGCGCGCCGACCCGCCCGGCAGCATCCACCCGATCAGCCGCACGCTCGAGGAGATGTACGCCATCTTCGGCGCCATGGGGTTTGCCATCGCCGAAGGGCCGGACATCGAGACCGATTGGCACAATTTCTCGGCGCTCAACATACCCGGCCACCACCCGGCGCGGGACGACCACGACACGTTCTATCTGCCTGGCCAACCGGGCGGCCCGCCTTGCGTGCTGCGGACCCATACCAGCCCGGTGCAGATACGCACGATGCTGGACCAGCCCCCGCCGATACGGGTCATCGTGCCCGGCCGCACCTATCGCGCCGACCACGATGCCACGCACTCGCCCATGTTCCATCAGTGCGAAGGCCTGGTGATCGACCGCGACATCACGCTCGCGCACCTGAAAGGCTGCGTGACGGATTTCCTGCGGGCGTTCTTCGGCATCACCACCCTGCCCGTCCGCTTCCGCGCAAGCTACTTCCCCTTCACCGAACCCAGCATGGAAGTCGATATCGGCTGGAACCGCGCCACCGGCGAGATCGGCCGCGGCGCCGACTGGCTGGAGATATTGGGCAGCGGCATGGTGCATCCGAAAGTGCTGGCCAATTGCGGCATCGATCCACGCGAGTGGCAGGGATTTGCCTTCGGCATGGGTGTCGAGCGGGTCACCATGCTCAAGCACGGCATGCCGGACCTGCGCCCGTTCTACGAAAGCGACGTGCGCTGGCTGCGGCATTACGCCACCTCGCCGTTCAGCCCCGCCAGCCTGCACGAGGGCGTGGCGTGAAGCTGTCGCTGGCCTGGCTCCGCACCCACCTCCGCACGGACGCGACCCTCGACCAGATCACCACCGCGCTCTCCAGCATCGGTCTCGAGGTCGAAGCGGTGCATGACCGCGCCGCCGCACTCGCCCTGTTCCGCACCGCCCGGATCATCGAGGCGGTGCAGCACCCGAATGCCGACCGGCTGCGCGTCTGCCGGGTCGATGCCGGCACCGGCGAGGAGATCGGCGTCGTCTGCGGCGCGCCCAACGCGCGGACCGGCCTGCACGCGGTGTTCGCCCCGCCCGGCGCGCACATCCCCGGCACCGGCATCACGCTCAAGGTGGGCGAGATACGCGGCGTGACCTCGGCTGGCATGCTGGTCAGCCTTCGCGAGATGGGGTTGGGCGAGGATCACGAAGGCATCGCCGAACTGCCGGAGGGCAGTCCCGTGGGCGCGTCCTACGCCCAATGGGCAGGGCTGGACGACCCTGTCATCGAGATCGGCGTCACCCCGAACCGGGGCGACGCGCTCTCGGTCCGCGGCGTGGCCCGCGACCTCGCCGCCTGCGGGTTGGGCGAACTGCTGCCCTGGTCGGCGCCGCCAATCGTCGCGGGTCCGGACGCGCCGATCGCCTGGCGGATCGAGTGGCCGGAGGCCTGCCCATGGATCGTCGGCCGCAGCGTGCGCGGCGTGCGCAATGGCCCCAGCCCGGACTGGCTGCAGCGCCGCCTGACCGCCATCGGCCTTCGCCCGATCAGCGCCCTCGTCGATATCACCAATTTCTTCACCTACGATCTGGGACGCCCGCTGCACGTCTTCGACGCCGACCGCATCGCCGGCCCGACTCTGACCCTGCGTCGCGGCGCCGGCGAGACGTTCCGTGCCCTCCACGGCCGCGACCTGAGCCCCGGCGCCGACGACCTGGTGATCGCCGACGCGAATGGTTCGGTCTCGCTGGCCGCCATTATCGGCGGCGAGGCGACCGGCAGCCTGCCCGAGACCAGCCACGTCTTCATCGAGTGCGCGCTGTTCGACCCGGTGATCATCGCCCGCGCCGGCCGGCGCCACCAGTTGCACACCGACGCGCGCGCCCGTTTCGAGCGCGGCATCGACCCCTCGCTGCTGCCCGCCGCGCTGGACGCGGCCACCGCCATGGTGCTCGACCTCTGTGGCGGCCAGGCAGGTGCGGTGGTGCAGGCCGGCGCCGAGCCCGCCTGGCAGAGGACGGCCGCGTTGCGGTTCGAACGGATCGCATCGCTGGGCGGCGCGGACATCTCGGCCGAACGCGCGACCTCCATCCTGGAGCGTCTGGGCTTTCAGCCCGTATCGCGCGACGCCGGCCGCCTGACTGTGACCGTGCCGCCTTGGCGCAACGATGTGGCTGGCATGGGTGGGCTTGACCAGTCGCCGGCGCTCGATCCGGCACGGGCGGCCGGCGTGGGCGAAAGTTTGGGGGGGGCTTGGGGGGGATTGACCAGTGGCGGGGGCTCGATCCGGCAGGGGGGGCGGGCGCGGCCGAGGGTGCGTCGGCCATCGAACCCGAATGTGACCTGCTGGAAGAGGTGTTGCGCATCGTCGGCCTGGACGCGATCGCACCCGTGTCCCTGCCAGTCGCCGGCAGGGTTCCGCCCGCGTCGCTCACGCCGCGCCAGTCGCGCACCGCGCTCGCCCGCCGCGCGCTGGCGGGG
>CAXUNK010000185.1:0-6559 GCA_964252425.1 uncultured Acetobacteraceae bacterium | reverse complement strand
TCAGCCGGAGGTCCTGCAACGTCAGCCCGATCACCCGGTCGCGCATCGCGGTGCGATGCTTCTCCGAATACAGGTACAGGCCCGAGCCACAGGCGGCGAGCAGGCACAGCACGGTAAACGGGCGGATCATGGCGTGGTCTCCAGCTCGGCAGGCAGGCGTTGCAGTGCACGCAGCCGGGCGCTGCGGGCACGCGCGTTGGCGGTGATCTCGGCGGCGTTCGGCCGCACGGCGCGTGGCGTCATCAGGGCAAATCGTGGCGAAGGCATTGTATGCAGACCACCTGGATCGTGTCGCGACGGGGATGGCGCGCGCCCGGCCGCATTTGTGAAAAAGCGTTTCACCAACCGGTCTTCCAGCGAATGGAACGCCACCACCACCAGGCGCCCGCCCGGCGCCAGCAACTCCGCAGCCCCGGCCAGGGCGCGTTCGATTTCGCCCAGCTCGTCGTTCACGCGTATGCGCAGCGCCTGAAAACTGCGCGTGGCGGGATGGATGCCGTCCCGCGAGGGGGGAACCGCGCCGCGCACGATCTCGGCCAGCTGCGCGGTCGTCTCGATCGGCGCCTGGGCGCGTGCGGCCACGATAGCGCGCGCGATGCGTCGCGACAGCCGCTCCTCGCCAAAGGTGTAGAGCGTATCGGCCAGCTCGGCCTCCGAGAGCTCGGCCACGAGGTCGGAGGCGGAGACGCCGGCCCGGTCCATGCGCATGTCCAGCGGGCCGTCGTGGCGGAAGCTGAAGCCGCGCGACGGATCGTCGAGCTGGAAGGAGCTGACGCCGACATCGAGCACGATGCCGTCCAGCCTCGTCACACCCGCACTGCCGAGCAACGCCACCATGTCGCCGAACCCACCCTGCACGATGTGCAGCCGCCCCGGATACCGTGCGGCCAGCTTGGCGCCGCGTGCCACGGCGTCGGGATCGCGGTCGATGGCCCACACGGTGCAGGCGGCGCGGTCCAGTATGGCCCGGGTATAGCCGCCACCGCCGAACGTCGCGTCCAGGTAGATGCCGCCATCGCGCGGGGCGAGCGCGGCCAGCATCTCGGTCAGCAGGACGGGCGTGTGGGTCATGCCGACACCGCCTCGGCGTGCGGCTGCGCCACGCCAGGCAGGGTCAGCTTCTGGCTGCGGGCGCGGGTGCGCGCCTCGGCACGGCGCCGTTCGGCCGCGGCAGGTTCCCAAACCTGGAAGGTGCGGCCCAGCCCCATGAAGGTGATCGCATCGGTGATGCCGGCATGCTGCAACAGCGGCTCGGCCAGCACGATGCGCCCCTCCTTATCGGTCTCGACCGGATAGGCGTCGGCATACAGCACGCTCGCCAGGTCGTCATGGTCCTCGCCGAACACATGCATCTGACGCAGCGGGGCGGCGAGTTCATCGAAAGCGGCCGCGGGCCAGCCCTCAATGCAGGGATGGCTGTGCGAGACGCGCAGCACCAGCGGCACCACCCCTTCCGGCGCCAGACCGCGCAGGGCGGCACGGAAGCCGGCCGGGATGGAAACCCGCCCTTTCGCGTCGATCCTGTTCGTATGCGTGCCTAGAAAATGGCTCATCGACGCTGGCGTGGGATCCCCTCCCGCCCACGCCGGCGCTCCGGCCTGGCTGTGGACGGAGTTCGTGGCTTGGGATGACGTGGGATAACATGGGTGTCATTGGGCGTCAAAGGGAATAGCTAAGTCTCTCGCTCGATTTTCAGCATTAACCGTTGATAGAGCGAAGTTTTTTTTGGGTTGCAGAAGCCCGCAAAGGTTAACGCGACGGCTGTGCAGTATTCATGTTTCGTTCCTGTGGACAAATATGTGGGCAGATTTTTGCGGCGCTTGGGAGCGTGCCAGACGGCCTGTAAGCCGGGTTCTGTCCGCGCCTTTCGGCGTCCGACGACCATTCCTCTGCGACGCGCATCGCTGCGCGCCTCACGCGACCAACCCGGGCGGCGGGGCGGGAATGCCCCCGGACGCGCTTGCGCCGTCCGGCCGCCCCTATTCGGTCTTGCTCCCGGTGGGGTTTACCCTGCCGCCCCTGTCACCAGGGACGCGGTGCGCTCTTACCGCCCCGTTTCACCCTTACCTGTCGAGCCGAGCCAGCAATCTCGCTTTTTCAGCCATACAGGCGGTCTATTTTCTGTGGCACTGTCCCTGGGGTCGCCCCCGCCGGCCGTTAGCCGGCACCGTATTCCCGTGGAGCCCGGACTTTCCTCTGCACCCTCAAGGGCGCAGCGGTCGTCCAGCCGTCTGGCGGGCTATGCTATGCCCGGTGGAGCGGCGGCCGGCAAGCAAAACGGCGCAGCCATTGGCCGCGCCGGCGCAAGTGGGTGCGTCGGCGGGGAGGCTCAATCGGCCTCCCCGCACTGTGTCAGTCGCCGTCGCGCGCGCTCGCATCGGTCGGGTCCACACGCAGATCGACCGTCGCATGCGACCGCACCACCGGATAGGGCACGTCGCCCTTCATGCCCGACCAGAGCACACGGTTGAACTGCGCCGTCGGCACTCGGTCTTCGGACGACCAGTCGTAGCCGCTCGTCTGCGCATCCCACCAGGCGGCGTCATGCATGGGCTTCGGGTTGGCCGGCCCTTCGGCGAACTGCACGCGGCCGTCCGGCGACAGGGCCGCCAGGTTGATCCCCGTCTGTTTCACGTAGGTCGAGATCGTCGGCGTGAAGTTCCAGTAGCCTGTGGCGCCGATGTCGAACACCTCCGTCATCGGCCGCTGATAGGCGGTGTTGAGGTTGAGGTGCTCCAGCCCGAGCACATCCTCGATCGTGCGCACCGCATTGACCGTGGAGTAGCGAGTGTTCACGACCGACTGCGTCTTGACATAGGGGCCCACCACATAGGCAGTACTGCGATGCGCGTCCTGGTGGTCCGGACCGTCTTGCGCGTCGTCCTCAAGGATGATGAACAGCGTGTTGCGCGCGTAATGCGCGCTATGTGCCACCATCTGCAGCGTCATGCCGACGGCTGCATCGTTGTCGGCCTGCTGGAACTCTGGGTTGCCCGATCCAGGCAGCAGTTTTTCCGCCGAACCAAAGCTGCCCATATGGTCGTGCATGTAGCGCAGGAACACCAGGGACGGCAGGCTGTCATTGGCGTCGAATTGCTGGAACTCGCGCCGGAACTCGGCGAAGCGGTAGAGATCCGGGTAGCTGTTGTCGAAACCGCGGAAATACGGGTCGAAATTGCCCGTCTCGGCCAGAGTATGGTTGGCGGGAAACTGCACCTGGGTTCCCGTCTGGTAGGGTGCCAGCGGGTTGTTCGACTCCGGCACGGCGTTCGGCCCGCTATAGCGGCTGTTGTCCGAGAAGAAGCCGTAATCGCGGAACGTCAGACCCGCCTTCATCGCCGCGTTCCAGAGATAGCCGGCCTGACGCTGGTCGTCCGGGCCGTCCGCCGCGCCATCATCGTTGACGCCTGGCAGCACGTTGGCCGCACCACCCGGCTCGCCGGACAGGTCGGCGGCAAAGCCTGGATACTCCGTCTCGCGGCCCGCAAGCGTGGGATAGAGGGTCACGTTGCGGTTCTGGCCTTCGGCATCGTACGGCGCGTTGTAACGCGTGACGTCGAAGGCGTAGTCCATCGGGATGTTCTTCTCGTTCCAGTCGGTCTCGCGCGCCTCGGTGGACCAGGGCCAGCCGTTGCCGCTCACCTCGGCGGTGCAGAAGAAATTGTCGAGCGTCACGAACTGCTTCGAGATCGCATGGAAATTCGGCGTCACCGTCTTGCCGAACACCGTCAGCTTGGGGTCGCCGTCGGACCCGTTGCCAAGATCGCCCAGCACCTGGTCGAAGGTGCGGTTTTCCTTGACGATGTAGATGACGTGCTTGATGTGCGCCCTGAGGAAGCTCATCACGTCGCGGTCCTGCGGGTTGACCGACATGGTGTAGCCGTTGTTCTGCGCCACCTGCTGGGTCAGCACCGGATAATCCTTGGTGGACGGTGTCGGCAGGCTCAGCAGGCCCGATTGCTCCAGCAGTTCATCGTATTGGTTCGATGCGTAGGCCTGGGTCTGCGCCTTTTCGTCGCCGGCCTGGTTGTTGCCGTCCTGCGGATAGGGTTTCGGCGGGATGGGAGGGTTGCCGGCATAGAGGTCGTAGGTCGAGCTGGTCGCGTATTTCGGGTCGGCGCCAGGATCGTTCTTGTTGTTGAACACGTAGAGCATCGTGTCGTCCAGACTGACCGCGACCGTGGTCGGCCACCAGCCTGTGGGTACCAATGCGGCCGGATGGGCGCTGCCGTCGAGCGGGATGATGGCCATGGCGTTCTGCCCGCCATTCGTCACATACAGCGTCTTTTCGTCATGCGACAACGCGACGTTGTTGGTGGCCGCACCGGTGTAGCGGGTGGACGACTGGGCGAGCACGCCAGTCGGCGCGATCGCGTCGATCTCCCTGACCAGCGATCCGTTCGCGACATTGATGACCGCCACACGGTCCTCGTTGTCCTCGCTGACATAGGCCAGCGTCTGCGCCTTATTGAGAATGATGTTGTTCGGACTGCCCGACAGCTTGATGTAGCCCTTGAACGACGCGGTCGCCTGACCGTTGCTGAGTGTCACGTCAACCACGGACACCTGACGGTCGCGCAACGCAGTGGCAAACACACGATATGTGCCGCCGGACTGGCCGGCGATGGCGATGCTGTACACCGTCTCGCCGCCGGCAACTCCGGTTTTGCCTTCCGTGGCCCAGGGGCGCAGGTCATATTCGGTAGGCAGCGTACCGGGTGCCGGGTTGGTGAAAGCGAGAAGCGCGTTGGTGCTGGGATCTATCAGCGAGAAGCTGTCATTGAGCGTGTTGGCCACGGCTGCGACCGAGTTGTCGCTTGCGATGGAGATGCCGCCGGCCTGCGGGTATTGATTGAGGCCGATGCCGCTGCTTTTGTGACCGAGCTGGATGGTCGCCGAGGGTGCCCAGCCGGAGGCGATGTTGGCAGCCGCATATTGATACACGACATCGTCGTTGCCGCCGGAGATGTAGAAATACTTGCTGTCGGTCGTCCAGGCCAGGCCCACAAACGTGTTCGGCGGACGCAGGATCGCCTTGACGCGCGGCTTGCCAGGCACCGTCACGTCATAGACGAACACATACTCGCTGGCGCCATCGACGCTGTCGCCATTGGACGGCGAGAGCAGGTTGCCGTTCTGATCGTTGAGCGTGTTGTAGCCGCTGGTCATCACCAGAAGCGTGCTGCCATCAGGGCTGAGCGCCGACGCGATCGCGCCATCGGGCCGAAACGTATTGTATGGCGCGGGAAAGCCAGGATTGAGCGAGGTGAAGGTCGAACCCGCCGCGAATGTCGGCGTGATGAATTGGCCGGACGGCACGGGCTGGACGCCATGGTTGTCGTTCGGACCGTCATTGGCGTGTGCGCCGACCGCGCCCGCGATGATCGTTCCGCACAGTAGCACGCCACGCAGGCTGTTCAATGTCACACCGCATCTCCCTGGTTTCAGCGACCCGCCCGCGCTCAGCGCGCCGGTGTCGCGAAATTCGTGCGCCGATGTCGCATACCAACACGCTCAGTGTGTGAACATTTTACGTCAACGCGAATACTGGTGTGACTGAGCTCGCTGACTCACCTGCTTTTCGCAGCGGATTTCCGATCGGTGGCCATTCCGGCTCACGGTATGTTGAGGCGAGTGCGATGAGACTCTTGCCAGTTGCCGTCAGCGTATTGTCAGATTGCGACCGCACGCAACGCTTTCCGCGGCCGCCAACACCGAAGCGGCACGCGCCAGTACGGCCGGCGCAACCTGTCCGTCCACCCGCTCGGGTGCCCAGTGGCGCTGAAACGCCGTGACGACGGTCGCCAGATCCAGCGACGTGTCGTAACCGATCCGGTCGAGCGCGGAACGTATGTCGGCTGTGGGCGTCGCCGCAGCTTCGGGCCAGATACCAATGCCAGCCCGCGCAAGCCCGCGCCAGTCGAACAACTCGCCAGGGTCCTGCTTGCGGTTCGGCGCCACGTCGCTGTGACCTACCACGTTGCGCGCCGGGATCGCGTGGCGCGACATGATCGCCAGGCACAGATCGCGCACCGCCGCCATCTGCGCCGGCGGAAACGGCCGATAACCCCATTCGTGACCGGGATTGACGATCTCGATGCCGATGGAGGTGTCGTTCAGCCCGCGCACCCCGCGCCAATACGAGAGGCCGGCGTGCTGCGCGCGCAGGTGCTCCTGCACGAGGCGCACGACCGAACCGTCCTCGTCCACCACGTAATGCGAGGAGACCTGCGCCGCCGGATCGCGCAGCCGCTCGATGGCCGCCTGCGCGCTCTGCATGCCGGTATAATGCAGCATCAGCACGTTGATGCTGGCCGCCCCGCCGGGCCGCTCGCCGACATTGGGGCTCGGCAGATCGGTGATGGTCACAGCCCGCGCTCTCGCTTCACCCGGTCCCAGGCAGCGTTGATGCGCGCGACCTTCTCGGTCGCCCGCGCCACGAACTCCGGCGGCACACCCTTGGCCGCCAGCCCGTCCGGATGGTTGTCGCGCATCAACTGCTTCCACGCGGCGCGCACCGCCTCGTCGCTCGCGTTCGGCGCCACACCCAGCACGACAT
>CAXUNK010000184.1:0-6559 GCA_964252425.1 uncultured Acetobacteraceae bacterium | reverse complement strand
CGCCGACGACGGGGAGGCTTGAGGTGAGCCGGACGCCGGGCGCGGGGTGGCCGGCGCCCCAGCCCTGCTCGCACGGCTGGCGCTAGCGCCCTCGGCCAACGGGCAGGGTGCCGGCGCAACCGGCGAGCCGGATCGGCCGTCTTTTGCCGCCAGCGTGCGGCCCGGCGACACCATCCTGGTCCTGGGCGCGCCCTGGTCGCACCCCGACTATGCAAGGTTGATCCGCACGCATAGCGAGAAGCACGGGCTGCGCGTGGCCATGCTGGTGTACGACCTGATCCCGCTGCGCCGGCCCGAATGGTTCGATAGCGGGCTGGTGCCGCTGTTCCAGAGCTGGATCGACACGATGCTGCCGCTCTGCCACCAGATCTTCGCCATCTCGCGGGCAACCGCCGCCGATCTTGCCGCCTACGCAGCCCAGCGCGGGATCGCCCTGCCCGGACCGGTCGTGCCGCTGCCGATCGGCACCGGCCTGCCGGCCGTCATCGCGCGGCGGGACGCGGCCCCCGGCCGTATGCTTCCCCCACCCGGGACCTACGCGCTGATCGTGGCCACCATCGAGGTGCGCAAGAACCACATGCTGCTGTTCCGCGTGTGGCGCCGGCTGCTGGAGGAGCTGCCGGCAGCCGACGTGCCGGTGCTGGTGTTCGCCGGCCGGATCGGCTGGCTGGTGGACGATCTGCTGCGGCAGATCACCAACACCGCCAATTTGGGCGGCAAGCTGGTGATCGTGGAAAACCCCACCGACTCCGAGCTGGCCTCGCTCTATGATGGCTGCCTGTTCACCCTGTTTCCCTCCTTCTACGAGGGCTGGGGGCTGCCGGTGACCGAAAGCCTGGCCTTGGGCAAACCCTGCCTGATGTCCGACCGCACCTCTCTGCCGGAGGCGGGCGGCACGCTGGCCCGCAGCTTCGATCCGGACAATCTGCACGACGCCTACGACGCCGTCCGCGCCGTCATCACCGACCGGCCCGGCCTAGCGCGCTGGGAGGCGCAGATACGCCGCGAGTTCCGCCACGTGCCTTGGTCGGCCACCGTGGACGCGCTACTGGACGCGCTCGACCTGCGGCAAGCCGAAGCGCCGGCGGCCGAGATGGCCCTACGTCCAGCCGTGCCGGGCGGCGCGCGCCAGCACGGGGGCCACGGTCTGGTACAGGTTCCGCCCATCGAACAGCTCGGCTGAGATGCCGGCGGCCGAGGCGGCGTGCAGATCGCTGGGCTGGTCGCCCACCAGCACGCAGCGCGAGGGGGCCAGCGACCAGGCGCGGATCAGGTCCAGGATCATGCCGGGCGCCGGCTTGCGCCAGGCGCACTCGCATCGGTAGCGCGGGACGGACGCGTCCGGGTGATGCGGACAGTAGCGTATGTCGTCGACCCTGCCGCCCTGTGCCACGATCTCGGCCCGCATCCAGGCGTGCAGGGCCTGCAGGGCCGCCTCGTCATAGTAGCCGCGGGCGATCCCGGACTGGTTCGTCACGACATAGACGCGCCAGCCGGCCAGGGTGGCGGCCCGGATCGCCTGCTGCGCGCCCGGCACCCATTCCCACCTGTCGCGCGCGCCGACATAGCCGTGATCGACGTTGATCGTCCCGTCGCGATCGAGGAACAGGGCGGGGCTGTTCATGGCGCCTCGGCCTTGCGGCGGGTGACGAAACGCCGCATGAGCCGCGTGCGACACCAGGCCTGTGGGCTGGCTGCGTGTGAGCCGGGCGTTCTGGCCGTCAAACGCCTGCGGACTTTCGCGGCATTGGGAAAGTTTCAGTGACCCCTCGACCGCGCCGTGGCGGCTGGACCCGCAGCATCCTCTCCGCGACCGTGGTTTTCATGGCCACTCGGCTCACCTTCTTCCTGATCGGCGCCTTCAGCTTCAAGTTCGACAACCAGCCGGTTCCCTGGCTTGGCATGTGGATCCAATGGGACACCAACTATTACCTCAGCATCGTTGAGCACGGATACGGCCCGCCAGCCGTGGTGACCGGACTGGAGACCGGCGCCTCCCCGGTCAATTTCTTTCCGATGCTGCCGATCCTCGTACGCATCACCCGGTTTCTGATCCCGTCCATCCAGTTGGCCGGGGTGGTTGCGGCCAACATCTGCCTGGTCGTGGCGACGATCCTGTTGCACCGGCTGGCAACGCGGCGGTTCGATTCGGATGCCGCGGATTGGGCTGTTCTGTCGCTCATGCTGCTCCCCGGGTCCTTCGCGCTGTCGGGTCCGTTGTCGGAAGCGCCGTTCCTGGCGCTGTCCATTTCGGCCGCCTATCTGATCGACCGGGATACACGCGCCGCGTCGTTCCTCAGCTCGCTGCTTGGAATCACGCGACTGACCGGTTTTCTTCAAGGCTTGGGGTTCGCGCTGGACTGGGCCGTGGCCCGTGCCAGAGGGCTGGGCCCGAGTTACGCCAAATTGCTGCCGATCTGTCTGATCCCCGTGCCGCTACTGATGTTCCTGTGCTACCTGGAACTCGTGACTGGCGACGCGTTCGCACCGCTTCATAGCGCGGTGGCGTTCTGGCATCATCGTTTCGGTGTGCCGTTCCAATACCTGTTCTTCTTCGTCAGAGCCGATCAGCCGCGGCTGCAGATGCAGAGCGCGCTGTCGCTGGTGCTCACGATCATCATGGTGTCGCAGGCCAGGCGTTTCACCGCCGGCGAGACGCTGTTTGCGGTGGCAAGTCTTGCCAGTTTCTCGTCATCGCTCTCCGCCAGCCCATCCCTGCTCCGCTACATGATCGGCCTGTATCCGCTGCATCTGGCCATGGGCAGCCTGTGCGCTCGTTACATGACGATGCGTGTCGTCCTGCTCTGCTTCGCGCTGATCGGCGGAGCTCTCGCCGTCTTCTGGTTCCACGGCGCAGATGTTTATATCTAGGTTCATCCCCGCCAAGGAGGACACGCGCGAGCGGCGTCTGCTGGCCGCCTGCGTCGGGCTGTTGGCAATCTACGCCGCGGCTTTTCTGGTGCTGCAGCGCACGAGCACCCGCTTCGATCTCGTGTTTCTGGCCAAGCGCCAGCAATTCCTGTTGCAGCGTCAACTCGGCCGTCCGCTGCCGCTCGATCATGTCATCGACGTGGCACAGCACGCACAGGCAACACCGCTGATCGCGTTGCTCGGGGGCTGGTCAGCCGTGGAGCCGTGGGGCGTCTGGACAGACGGCCCGCATGCGGAGTTGGGACTGGTCGTGCCGCCCAGCCAAAAGAGCCTTGCGCTGCTTCTATGGGCGGACATCATGCTTGCGGCCGACGGCCGTCAGGACATCAAGCTCGGCATCAATGGCCGGAATGTGGGCTCTTGGCATATCACCCAGGGCCAGGCCGTGCTCTGCGCGCCCGTTCCCGCCGACATCGTGCCTGCTACAGGGCTTTTGCTCGCGACGATCGACATCGGTTCGCCGCGCGCGCCGCCTGGCAGCCGCACCGACGACCGCGCTCTTGGCCTTGGCCTGACAAAGGTCGAAGTGGTCTCTTCGCGCACGGATTGCGCAACTGCGACGCCGCCGAACGCCGGCTAGTTCGTCGAGCCTGCGTTCGAGGAGGGCTGGTCCGCCGCGACTACCTTGGCCAGGCCGCGCGAAACGCGCGTTGCTCGACCAGGGCTGCATCGCCTGACAGCACCTCATGGCGTGTAACCTCGCCCTCGCGGCGGAAGCGGATGCAGTAGCTGTGCTTGCCGACGGTGAGGTCGCGTATGGTCACATCGGGCAGCCAGGCCGGCAGGTCGGGGTCGATGAACAGGCGGCCGGCCACCGCATCCGGCGCCAGGCCCAGCATGGATTGCAGCAGCAGGAAAGCCGAACCCGCGGCCCAGGCTTGCGGCACGTTGGCGCCGATATATTGGACGGGGAAGTTGGTGCTGTCCTTCTGCAGCCCGGCATACAGCTCCGGCAGCTGGTTGGATTGAAAATGGCTGGCCGCACCGCTGATGTCGCGTGCCACGCGCGCCGCCTCGGCCGCGTAGCCATAGCGCTTGAAGCCGGCGGCGATGATCGCGTTGTCGTGCGGCCAGACCGCACCGAGCTGGTAGGCATATGGGTTGAACGATGTGTGCTCGGCCGACAGCGTGCGGATGCCCCAGCCCGTCCACATGTCCGGCGCCATCAGCCGTGCGACCACACGCGCGGCCCGGTCGGGAGGCACGATGCCGGACCACAGGCAATGGCCGGGGTTGGAGGCGATGCTCAGCACCTTTTTCTTCTCGCCGTCCAGCGCATAGGCGTAGAAGCCCAGATCCTCATCCCAGAACGCGTCGTTGAATTTCGCAAACAGCTTCGCCGCCTTGTGCCGCAGCGTTCGTGCGCGGTCGGCGTGGCCCAGCGCGTCGAAAATCTGCCCCATGCGCAGCCACGCATCGTAGACGTAGCCTTGCAATTCGCAGAGCGCCTTCGGTCCGCGCACCAGCGAGCCGTCCGGATACATGACCGCCTCGCCACTATCCTTCCAACCCATGTTCTCGTAGCCGGCCGAGGATCGCGTCTGGTATTCCTGGAAACCATCCCCGTCGCGGTCACCGTACTCGTCGATCCAGGCGAGACAGCGTTCCGCCGTCGGCATGTGCTGGTCCAGCAGATCGCCATCCCCCGTCGCGCGCCAGGCAGCATGCAGCGTGATCAGCCACAGAGGTGTGGCGTCTGCCGTGCCGTAATACGGCGTGTGCGGCACCAGCTTGAAATAGGCGAGCTCACCGCAGCGCAATTCATGCATGATCTTGCCCGGTTCGGCGTCACGGTAGTCGTCGCACGTATCGGCCTGCAGCGCACCCAGAACCTGCAGCGTGCCCCGCGCAAACTCCGGATACACGGTGATGTTCTGCAGCGACACGATCAGGCTGTCGCGGCCGAACGGCGCCATGAACCACGGCAGGCCGGCGGCGGGCATGAACACCATGTGATCCTGGTCACCCTGCGGCAGCCGGAGTGCCGCCATGTCATCGATCGCCTGATGGAAGAAGCGATAGAACTCCTCGTTAGGCGTCTCGATCTTCAGCACGCGAGCCTGCCAGTCGCGCAGCTCGGCCGCTTGACGATTATCGGCATCATGCACCACGCACTCTGCGGGTGCGCGGACCACGTTCTCGCCCTCTCCCAGATCGTAATGCAGGCAGCAATGCCATTTGGCGCCGGGCTCGAGCTCGATATCGAAACTCAACCGGCCATTGGCGTATCTCGCCTCCGCATGCACCGCCGTGATCGCGACAGACCGGATGAACTTGCCATTGCGATAGGTGTTGGACAGGCTTTGCACCTTGTC
Organism: uncultured Acetobacteraceae bacterium; assembly: GCA_964252425.1. GTDB lineage: Bacteria > Pseudomonadota > Alphaproteobacteria > Acetobacterales > Acetobacteraceae > BOG-908. Next base: position 1,313 of record CAXUNK010000184.1, on the reverse strand, counting down.
GTCCCACATCGTGCTGATCTGTCCGCGGCGCACGATGCGGTCCGATTTGACCTCGAAGATGTCGGCGAAATCGCAGCGCGGCGCGATCTCCAGGTTGAACCGCACCCGTTTGGTGCCGTGATTGGTCACGTCCAAATCCTCGTGCATGCCGCCGTCGATCTCGCGGCTGATCACCAGGGCCAGCGCGCGCGCATCGACCTTGCCGTCCTGCGTGTAGAAATCGGCGTTGGTCAGAAAGATGCGCGCGGCGTAGTAGGAAATGGCGCCGCCGTTCAACAGCGTCCATCGCGCCCCGTTGGCATAAACCGCCCAGGCGCTGACCAGGCGCGTGTCGTGATAGTACAGCCCTTTCTCGCTGGGCCAGGCGATCTGCCCATCCTGCTCCGAAATCAGCACTGTCTGGCTCTGGTGAATGGCGATCTGCGGCGGGCCGACCTGGACTTTGAACGGCATGACGCGCACTCCCGAAGCGGTGCGTCCTGCTATTCCGCCTGCGCGTCGGCTGCAATGGCGAGCTGATCGATGCGGCCCAGCATGGCCATGAAAGCGGCGAGCTCCGCCCGGTCGAAGCTTCCGAAGATTCGCGCCTCAAGCTCCAACGCCTTCGGCGCGACCTCCCCGTAGAGCGCGCGGCCGCGTGCGGTCAGGTGCCATCGGTGCGAGCGGCCATCACCGGGATGTGCGGTCCGCGACACGAACCCGCGGCCCGAAAGCGAGGCGGCGGCGCGGCTGACCGTCACCTTGTCCATGCGCGTCCGCGCGCCGATGCCGGCCTGGGTGATGCCGTCATTCTCGGCAATGACGGCGATCAGCCGCCATTCCGGGATGCGCAGACCGAACAGCGCCTCGTAAGCGCGCGCGATGGTGCCGCTGACCAGGTTCGAGGTGACCGACAAGCGGTAGGGAGCGAACGAGTCGAGTTTCAGGCGCGCCTTGGGCATGGCGGCAGACTACAGGTTGACATCGCGCGGGCATAGCGCGATGTGGTATCAAACGAAACTACTTGATGGGGAGCGCCGCGCATGGCCGTAACCGAGCAGAATCCGCTTGGCCTCGACGGGTTCGAGTTCTGCGAGTTCACCTCGCCCGATCCGCAGACAATGGCGTCGCTGCTCCGTCAGATGGGCTTCGTCGAAGCCTCGCGTCATCCCACGCGTGACGTCGTTCGCTACAAGCAGGGGCGGATCAACCTGCTGCTCAACCGGGAGCTGTCGGGACAGGCCGCCGATTTCCGTGCAGCGCATGGCGCCTCGGCCAGCGGCATGGCGTTCCGGGTGGACGATGCGCGCGCGGCGTTCGAGGCGGCGCTGTCC
>CAXUNK010000183.1:0-6622 GCA_964252425.1 uncultured Acetobacteraceae bacterium | reverse complement strand
AGCATGGCGAATATAGCAGGGGTGGCTATTACAAGGGTGGGCTTCAGCCCACCATCACACTCGCCGCTCACCCGCATCGGTCAGCATGTCTAAGCCAACTCTCCAACCGGCCGGATAAAATCCAAGCTCAACACACCGGCGATAACTGGAAAACGGCCATTCCGCCGGATGCGCCACATACCGGTGTTTGACTGGATTGAAGTGGATGTAGTCCATGTGGCGCGCATAATCTTCATCATCCCGAATCGTGTGCTCCCAATAGTGACGCTGCCAAATCCCCACCTCGCGCTTGAGGACCAGCGAGGAGCGCTGCTGTTGCGTGTGTGGAACAGCACGCGAGAACCCCGCTTTGATCATCTGCCATCGCAGCGGAAACGCTGCGTCGCCAGGCGGCAGCGTCCAGAGACAATGCATGTGGTCGGGCAATACCACCCAGGCGTCGATATGAAACGGACAACGCCTGCGTGCCGCGCGGACTGCATCACGCAATGGGCCGATCTGCGCCACCAACAGATCGGACCGCCGGTCCTGTAGGTTGACGGTGAAAAAGTAGGAACCTCCATCAACACGATTGCGACGGTAGTCCGGCATCAGATTTCCAAGCGCATCAGGGTGGGCTCAAGCCCACCCTACTTCGTTCCGCGCTCGGTTTCATCAGGTTTCACTGTGTCAACCGAAGCCTGACACGCCAAGGCACAGTCAAGACTCGCTTCTGCGGGGAGATCTTCGGAAGGCGGACAGGCCTGCATTCCAGCCAGACTCCTCGCACCCCAAAACCCTTTGCCCAGGTCGCCCGCTTTGCCGTATCCCACACGCCCCCAACCGGGACGCGACAAGACACTGTGCTGCACCTCACCCGACCGCATCTGCCCGCACCACGCGACCCGGACACGGCCGAGCAGCGCACCGCACGCAACCTCACCACCTGCCAGGAATTGATCGATCTCGGCATGATGCTGGCCCGCGCCGCCGCCGAGCGCGCCGTGTCCGACATCCACACCGCGCCGCCGCTCTGCCCGCCCACCTACTCCATGGCCGCCGAAATCGAACGCGCCGAAGCCCGCGCCCGCGCCAACGAGCCGGATTACTGCCAGGCTTTCACGCAGATCTCCCGCAGCGTCCGCCAGACCATCCTGCTCGAAACGCGCCTGGCCGAAGGCCGCGCGGTCCAACCCCGCACCGAGCCCGCGCCGCGCGAGGCCGGCGTCAGCACGACCCAAACGCCAACACGCGACGCCGGCCGCGCCCCGCGCGAAACACTGTACCAGGAAGCCGACGAGGACCTGGACGACCCGTTCGACCCCTCGGCGCCGCTCGACCCCGCCACCGCGAACCCGTTTCTGCAAAGTCTCGCGGCCACCTACATTGATGCCGCCCCCGTCCTGATCGCCCACAAGACATCCGACATCCCGGCCGCCGCCGCGCACGCGCCACCCCGCCCACGGCCGAAACTGATCGCCGAAAAACCTCGACGATCCGGCTGACCCGCTTCGGGCCGGCCAGACTCTAACCCTTGCCAGCCTCAGTGCGGCCCGCCAGACCGCTTCCATGAAATGTCTCGTCCTGGGGTCGGCCGCTGGCGGCGGGTTTCCGCAGTGGAATTGCGGCTGCGCGCTGTGCAACTTGGCGCGCGCCGGCGATCCCAGGGCGCGGCCGCGCACCCAGGTGGGCGTGGCCGTCAGCGCCAATGCGCAAAGCTGGCTGCTGGTGGGCGCCTCGCCCGATCTGCGCCAGCAGATCCTGGACAACCCCGAGCTTGCGCCGACGGGGCCGCGCCACTCCCCCATCGCGGGCGTCGTCCTGGTCAGCGCCGACGTGGACGGCCTGGCCGGGCTGCTCGTGCTGCGCGAACAGCAGCGCCTCCGCCTGTGGGCGCCCGCTCCCATCCTGCGCATCATCGCCGAAAACCGCCTGTTCGCGGCGCTCGACCCGGCTCTGGTGGACAAGATCGAGATCGCCCCCGGCGAGCGGGTGGACACTGGGCTGGGCCTCACGCTCACGCTGCTCGAAATGCCCGGCAAGGTGCCACTCTACGAGGAAGATCGCGGGTCGGCCAGCGCGCAGCCCGCCTCCACCTACGCGGCCAGGCTGGAGGGGGCGGGGCGCACTGCCGTCATCGCCCCGGCCTGCGCCAGGGTCACGGACGACGTGCTGGAGAGGCTGCGCGGCGCCGACCTGTTGCTGTTCGACGGCACGCTGTTCACCGATGACGAGATGGTCCGCGCCGGGCTGGGCCAGAAGACCGGCCAGCGCATGGGCCACATCGCCGTCTCCGGCCCGGACGGCTCGCTCGCCCGCCTATCCGGCCTGCCCGCCAGGCGCGTCTATTTCCACATCAACAACACCAATCCCATGCTCCTGGCCGGGTCCGCCGAACGCGCCCAGGTGGAGGCAGCGGGGTTCGAGGTTGCTTACGATGGGATGATGTCAGACGTGTAAATCCACAGATGACGCAGATTATCGCAGAACCTTTCGTGCGGGTGATGAGCCTTGATGAGGCGGGGCAGGGTTCGAGACCGCCTCGGATGACGTGATGTTACAAGTATAATCCACAGATGACGCAGATTATCGCAGATGATGGCAAAACCCTTAGTGCGGGTGGCGAGCCTCGATGCAGTGTCGGTGAAAAAATGCTGTACCATGAATGAGGTGGTCACTTTGTTGATTTCAGCACTCGCTCCACGCAATGCCGCGTCTCTAGGCTACGCCTTCTCTCAAGCTGTCATACTTCCAGCGTCGAAACTAGCTTCCTAATCTGTGCTAATCTGCGTAATCTGTGGATCAACCCCAAAAAGCTACCGCTTGGGGGTGGGCAACGGCACGTAGCGTATCCCGTCCTGCCCCTGCACCAGAAACAGCACGGATTTGCGCCCGTCGGCCCGCGCCGCATCGATCTGCCGCTGCATCTCGGCGGGCGAGGAGACGGCCACCTGAGCCACCTGCACGATCACGTCGCCCGCCTTCAGATCGTGGTCGGCGGCCGCTCCTTCGGGGGTGACATCGGTGATCACCACGCCCTTCTGCTGCGCGTCGATCTTGAACTTCTGCCGTGTCGCGTCGGTCAGCGGCGAGACGCGCAGGCCCAGGCTGCTGAACGCGACCGATGGGTTGGCCGGCGCCTTGGACGAAGGTGCGGCAGACGTATCCTTCTGGTCGTCCGGCATCTCGGCCACCACCACCTGGATCGTCTGCCGATGCCCGGCACGCCAGATGTCGACCGGCACATGCGCGTCGATCGGCGTCTCGGCCACCACGCGCGGCAGGGTGCGCATCTCCTTCAGCTTCTGGCCGTTGAACGTCAGGATTACGTCGCCGTTCTGGATATGCGCGCGGTCGGCCGGCCCGTCATGGTTGACGCCCGCCACCATCGCCCCGTCGGCCTCGTGCAGCCCCAGGCTTTCGGCCAGATCCGGCGTCACCTGCTGGATTCGCACGCCCAGCCAGCCGCGGCGCGGACGATGATATTTCTCGAGCTGGTCCACGACGTTCTTCGCCTCGTCCGACGGGATCGAGAAACCGATGCCGATCGAGCCGCCGGAGGGCGAGTAGATGGCCGTGTTGATGCCGATCACCTCGCCGGACATGTTGAACAGCGGCCCGCCGGAGTTGCCCCGGTTGATCGCCGCATCGGTCTGGATGAAGTCGTCGTACGGCCCCTGCTGGATATCGCGCCCGCGCGCGCTGACGATGCCGGCGGTGACCGACCCGCCCAGGCCGAACGGGTTGCCGATCGCCAGCACCCAATCGCCCACCCGGCTCGCATCGCTGTCGCCGAACTTGACGAATGGCAGCTTGCCGGACGGGTGGACCTGCAGCACGGCGATGTCGTTCCGGTCGTCATGACCGATCAGCGTCGCCTTCAGCGTGGTGTTGTCCTGCAGCGTGACGGTGATCTCGTCCGCCCCGTCGATCACGTGGTTGTTGGTGACCACTATGCCGGACGGATCGACGATGAAGCCCGAGCCCAGCGACTGCATGCGGTGCGGGTGGCCGCCATGCGGATCGGGCGCGCCCTGGTCGCCACCATCCGGCGTGTCCTCGCCCGGGTCGCCATTATCCTCGTCGCCCCCGCCTCCATTCCCGCCATGCCCATGGCGGTTCATGAAGTCCTTGAAGAACTGCTCGAACGGCGAGCCTGGCGGGAAGACCGGCATCTCCGGCCCCTTGTCGCTGCTGGCCGTCTGCACATTCTGGGTCGAGCTGATGTTGACCACCGCCGGCAGCAAAGTTTGCGCCAGGTCGGCGAAGCTGTCGGGCGTGCCGCGGGCGTGTGCGGCGGCGGAGACGGTCAGGCCGGCGGCCAGGGCCAGGCGGAAGGGGAGGCGCATCGGCGATCAATCCTTGTGTCGCCGCGAGTGTGTTCACGCACGGCCCTGCTCGGCAAGTAAGCAGTCCAGACGTGAAAAGAAGGTTGCGCCTGCCGTCTGCCGGTCCGCTCCGGACATGGCCCGGCACATGACAGGGCGCGGCCTCGCCCCTATGCGATCTGCACCTTCTCGTTGCCGCCCGGGTGCGGCGGCTTGCCCGTCGCCACGGCCTTCAGGTAGCCATACAGGTGCACCATGGTGGAGTTCGGCGCGTCCCAATACTCGGCCTGCTCGACATCGACCTTCAGTATGGCGATGTCGGGGTCGTCGGTGCCCTTGGGGAACCAGGTCCGCATCGCCTCGGCCCAATGCGCCTTTATCTCGGCCGGGTCGCGCACGATCTGCGCCGTGCCGGAGAGCGAGACGTAGTTCTGATGGTCGGGGTCGGAGTAGCTGACGCCCACGCGCTGGTGCGCGCCCACTTCCTCCACCTTGTGCGCCGAGGCGCGGGTGTAGAAGTACAGCGTGCCGGCAAAATCCTTCTGCGCGGCCACCATCGGGCGGGCGCGCAGATGCGGACCGTCCTCGCTGGTCAGCATGGCGAATTGTATGTCGCGGATCATGTCCGAGAGCTTCTTCATCGTCTCGGCATCGGCGGTCTTGGTCATCGATGGCTCCCCTTGGTGCGCCTATGACGCGCGCGGGCGGCGTGCGTTGCAGGCCGGCGTGGATGGTGGCGCGCCGGACGGCGGTATGGCACCGTCCGGTCATGCGACTCGCGCGATTGTCCTGCCTTGCCCTGTTCCTGGCCGCCGGCCCATCGGCCGCCAGGGCGCAAAGCGCGGAGCCGAGGCTGCAGGATGCGGTCATCAAGGCGAAGGGGGACACGATCACCATCTCCCGCCTGCCGATCCGCACCCCGTCCGGCACCATCTACCGCGACGTGACCATCCAGCTGCACGCGAGCGAGGACGGGCGCGTGACGCTGGCGACAGACGGCGCCGGCCGGGCGCTGGCCGGCGCTGCGTCACCCGCGCCTTCACGCCAGGTCGCGTTGCGCGCCGTGCCGAGCGGGGCCGCGCCACCGGCCGAGCCGGGCGCGATCGAGCTGCCGCAGCGCCCCTCCCCGCCGATCGTCTTCCAGCGTTTCACCGCCGGCACCTACACAACGCCAGACGGATCGCTGGTCCAGTTGCAGGATCGCGGGCGGGACCTGATCCACGGCGTGCCCTCCTGGTCGCTCAGCGGCGACGGCCCGATCTCCAGCGCCACCTTCTACTCAGGCCCGCCCCGGTTGAACCCGCGCTCCCGCCGTCTGGCCCGCGCCGGCATCACCAGCGAGCAATACGCCTACGGCACGTCCGATAGCGGCACCGGCGACGTGTTCGGCTCAGGCGCGCTGATCGGCGTGGTGCAGAACGGGCGCACGCTGCGCGTGGTGAGTTTTCATCATGGCTGCTGCACCGACGAGGACGAACCAACCTCCTCGGTGACCTACACGCTGGTCGGCCGCTAGGCGGTGCCCCGCCTGACCGGCCTGCTGGAGACGTCGCTTTACGTGTCCGACCTGGACGTCTCGAGCGCATTCTACCGCCGCGTGCTGGGGTTCGAGCAGTTCCTGCGCGATGATCGCATGTCCGCGCTGGGGGTGCCCGGGCAGGGTGTGCTGTTGCTGTTCGTCCGCCATGGTTCGGCGGAACCGAGCCAGACGCCGCAAGGCACGATCCCGCCGCATGACGGACAGGGCACGCTGCATCTCGCGTTCTCCATCCCCGCGGGCGAGTTGGACGATTGGGCCGCGCATCTCGCCGGGTGCGACGTGCCGGTCGAAAGCCGGATCACCTGGCCGCGCGGCGGCACCAGCCTGTATTTCCGCGATCCGGACGGCCACTCGGTCGAGGTTGCGACACCCGGCCTCTGGCCGAACTGGTAGGCTGGCGGAGCATCTTCGCCCGTCGCGAAACTGTCGTGAAAAATCGCACGACTCCTGTTCGATATGCCCTTGCAGTGGTTCCTTCCGTCCGATTAACTCTGGCACACAATCGCGTCAGCACCTGGGGTTTTCCGGAGCGCGACACGGCTGGACGCCGGCAGGAGTTGCCCAGATGCGCCGCTCGATCAGGTCCGAAGACACAGGTTTCGTCTGCATGGACCGGGCGAGTGCCGCCGGCCATACGCGGTTGGCCGGCGCCGGTTACAGGCTGGCGGCGGGGGGGCTCGGACGCCGTTGGACTCCCGCGGGCGAGGATGGCGAAGAACCTTGTCTGGAAGACGAGTTCGTGGCGCATACCGCGCGCGCCTGGACGCGCATGCGC
>CAXUNK010000182.1:0-6660 GCA_964252425.1 uncultured Acetobacteraceae bacterium | reverse complement strand
GGACGAAGCGAGCGCGGGCCTTGCCGCCGGCCGCGCCCAGGCCGGGGCGTCGCTCGCCAAATACACGATCGATCTGACCGAACAGGCGCGCACCAGGAAGATCGACGCGATCGTCGGGCGCGACAGCGAGATACGCCAGGTGATCGATATCCTGTCGCGCCGGCGGCAGAACAATCCGATCCTGGTCGGCGAGGCCGGCGTCGGCAAGACCGCGGTCGTCGAAGGCTTCGCCATGCGCGTGGCCGCGGGCGACATGCCCCCGGCGCTGCGCGGCGTGTCGGTGCGCACGCTCGATCTGGGGCTGCTTCAGGCGGGCGCCAGCGCCCGCGGCGAGTTCGAAACGCGGCTGAAAGGCGTGATCGCCGACGTCAAGGCCTCCTCCGTGCCGATCATCCTGTTCATCGACGAGGCGCACACTCTGATCGGCGCGGGCGGTGCGGCCGGACAGGGCGACGCGGCCAACCTGATCAAGCCCGAGCTCGCGCGCGGCGAGCTGCGCACCATCGCCGCCACCACCTGGGCCGAATACAAGAAATATTTCGAGCGCGACGCGGCGCTGACCCGGCGCTTCCAGACGGTCAAGGTGGACGAGCCGGAGCACCCGATCGCGGTCGCGATGATGCGCGGCCTGGTCCCGGCGCTCGAGAAGCATCACGGCGTCATGATCCTGGAAGAGGCGCTGGAGGATGCGGTGCGGCTGTCGGCCCGCTACATTCCGGCCCGCCAACTGCCCGACAAATGCGTGAGCCTGCTGGACACGGCCTGCGCCTCGGTCGCGATCGCGCGCACCACCTCACCGGCCGCGCTGGAGGACGCCGAGCGCCGGCTGGAACGTCTGCAGGCCGAGCTGTCCTCCGTCACCCGCGAGCGGCTGGACGACCGCGTGGCCGGCGTTCAATCCGACATTGCCCGCACGGGCGCCGAGGCGGATGCGCTGCGCGCCCAGTGGCAGGCCGAATGCGCGCTGGTGGCCGAGCTCGAGACGGCCGAGGCGGCGGGTGAGGACATCTCGGACCTGCGCGCCCGGCTGTCGGCATTGCAGGGTGAGCAGCCGATGGTGCCGCGCTGCGTGGACCGCGACGCGGTGGCGGGCATCGTGACGCGATGGACCGGCATTCCGGTGGGCCGCATGCTGGCTTCCGACATCGACAGCGTACTCTCGCTGGAGGCGGCGCTGCGCCAGCGCGTCATCGGCCAGGATCACGCGTTGCGCATGATCGCCGACGCGGTGCATATCTCGCGCGCCGGCCTGGCCGACCCGCGCAAGCCCGTCGGCGTCTTCCTCCTGGTCGGCACCAGCGGCGTGGGCAAGACCGAGACGGCGGTGGCACTGTCCGAGCAGCTCTATGGCGGGCCGCAGAGCCTGACCACGGTGAACCTTTCCGAGTTCAAGGAGGAGCACAAAGTCAGCATGCTGGTGGGCTCGCCGCCCGGCTATGTCGGCTATGGCGAGGGCGGCGTGCTGACCGAGGCGGTGCGCCGGCGTCCGCACGGCGTGCTGCTGCTCGACGAGGTGGAAAAGGCGCATCCCGGCGTGCAGGACATCTTCTACCAGGTGTTCGACCGCGGCATCCTGCGCGACGGGGAAGGCCGGGACATCGATTTCCGCCACACCACCATCCTGCTCACCGCCAATGTCGGCTCCGACCTGATCGCCTCGCTGGCCGCCGATCCGGACACGATGCCGGACGCGGCGGGGCTGGAGACGGTTTTGCGGCCGGAACTGTTGAAGGTGTTCAAGCCGGCCTTCCTGGGGCGGGTCGTGGTTGTGCCATACCTGCCGCTCTCCGACGAGACATTCGCAAAAGTCGTGCGTATGCAACTCGACCGTGTGCGGGCGCGCGCCGAAGAGACGTATGGCGCGCAATTGACGTTCGAGCCGGCGCTGGTGGACGACGTGGCGGCGCGTGCGCGCGGCACGGAGATCGGCGCGCGCGCCGTCGAACAGATGATCTCGCGGGAGCTGCTGCCGCTGCTCTCGCGCCATTTCCTCGAGCGGCTTGGCGGCGGGGTGCGAACCAGCCTGCTGCGGGTGTCGCTCGGTGAAGACGGACGTTTTGTTTTGACACAAACCGTACCGGTAACACCCCCGGAACCTTTGCCCGGGGCACCCGTAGAGACTGCGGAGGCAAGCGACTAGCGCCAGCCCCGCACGCAGGGTGAGCGGCACGATTGCGTGCACGATTGCCCGACCTGACGGCGCCATCGGGGCGTCACAAGCCAGAAAGGATTTTTGACATATGCCGATCTACCTGAAACTCGAGGGCGGCGAGCAGCCGATCACCGGCGACGCCACGCAGACCGACCACCAGGGCTGGATGGACATTACGTCCATGCATTGGTCCGTCAATCGCAACGTCAGCACCACGGTCGGCGCGTCGGCCAACCGCGAAGCCTCCGAGCCGAACCTTTCGGAAGTGACGCTGACCAAGATCAGCGACAGCTCGCACGCCGCCCTGTATCAGGCGGCTACATCCGGCAAGCAGCCGATGACGGCGACAATCGACCTGGTCAACACCGGCAACCCCGGCAAGGTCTACTGCCAATACATTTTGCAGAACACCATCATTTCGGGGTTCACGGCGGGTTCGAGCGGCGATCGTCCGACCGAGACCGTCACGCTGAACTTCACGCAAAAGAACGTGAACTACACCAAGGAGGATGCCAACGGCAGCCCGACGGTGTCGCGCGCCAGCTACAACCAGGCGTCTGCGCAGTCCACCTAGGCCCGCTATGGGAGGCGGCATCGTGCGCAACGAGGCGTGCGGTGCCGCTGCTCACGTTGGTTTCACCAGAATTTTGCACCACCGAATATTTTGTACCACGGGTGATGCCAGTGCATCTCGATCGGCCGATGGGAGATACCGATGAGCGGTACCGCTCTGACCACACGGGCCGCCAAGTAGGATGGTTCGTTTCACCCTGATGGTGTTGCTCGCGTCAGGCTCTGCCGTGTCGTCCACGTCGCGCGCCGCCACGACACCGCCGGATGTCTCGCAGCCTCTGCTCGGCAAATGGGTCATCTCAAGTGTCGAAGGCAGCGACCCCGCGCTTTTGGAGGTCTCAACCGCCGGCGACCTTGTCGGCCGCCATGTCACGTTTTCGCACGATCACGTGGCACTCTGGTCCGTCTATGCCGGCCACCCTACCGCCTGGCACCAAACCATGGGATCGCTGGCAGGCACCTTGTCCGTGCCGGCCAGCATACGCAATCGCGCGCCTGTGGCGGAGGCCGACACATTGTTCGAACTGATCGAGATCAGTCTGGATGCCTGCACGGATGATGGCAAGCCTGCGGCCTCATGCCCAGCCGTGATCGTTGCACGTAATCCGACGACCGGCGCCGTGAGCCTGGTGACGTATCCGTTTGGCTTGGCACATCTGCAGCGCATCGAGGAGTCCGGGCATTGACGCCCGGCGACCTGTCTTTACCAAAACCATTCAGGCAACTTCGCCCAGGCGATTATTGATGGAGTTATTACGATTGCCGCACTCGATACAGGTGACCTGACCGCAAGACTGCTCGACGGACTAGATGAAGCCTTTCGGCAGGTTCTGCATGGCCGTTACGGCGGCGGTGTGGAACTGGCGCAAGGCGCCGGCGGGGACGATCAATCCGTCCAGACGCTTCGCGTGGCCAGTGGCGAGGATCGTATCCGGCTCGTTCTGCAGCGCGCCGGCAGCCCCACCGCCACGGCGCAGGGACATGGCCAGCTGATCGGCGTGGCCACGCTTTCGCAAGCCGCCTCGGGCGGGGTGAAGGACGTGATCGTCGCCACCGAGATCTACGACGTCAGAGACATCAACGAGGCGGCCGAGGCGGCCTATCTGGGCACCGGCATCCTGTTCGCGCCGATGCCCGACGACCTGCCGGGCGGCGCAGCAGGTCGTGGCTTGGGTGTTGTCAGAAGTCAGGAAGGCGCGTCCGCAGGCGCGCAGCACGCCAGGCAGATGCAGCGTGGCTGGCTTGCACGGCAGCGGCGTCAGAACGCCAACCGCAGCCTCGGCCTGGCAACCCATGGCCATCGCCGCGCTCCCGCGTCCGGTATCGTCCTTCCGGTGTCGGGCGACCTTCTGACGCGGGTCGGCCAGGCGATGTCGGCGCTGCCCACCGGTGATGGGCAGGATGCGACGCTCAGTGTGGCACTCGTGGTCCAGGTCGGGCCGGACACCATGGCATGACCATGCTTGCCGGCACAATTGCCTTGCCCTTTAACCGTCCGTCAGTGCACATCGTGGTAGATGCCGGCCAGCCGTGCCTGGCGGGTCGTCCGGTCGCCCGGGCAGTGTTGCGTGGAATTGCCTGATGGACGGGTTGCCGGCCTATACCCAGACTGAGCGACAACTCGCCATCCAGACTCCGCTCGGCGAGAACGCCTTTCTGCTGGAGGCGATGGACGGCTCCGAATCGCTCTCCTCGCTGTTCAGCTTTTCGTTGCGCGTGCGTGCAATGACCGATACGATCGATCCGGCGCAGCTGATCACCAAGGCGGTCGATTGGCAGTTGAGGCTGGATGGCGGCGGATGGCGCAACTTCAACGCGCTGGTCGCCAATTTCTCCGGCGGCGAGGCGATGAGCCGCGGCCAGCGCTCCTACACCCTCTCGGTCGTGCCCTGGCTGTGGTTCCTGCAGCACCGCCAGGACAGCCGCGTGTTCCAGAACAACACCGTGCCGCAGATCGCGACGCAAATTTTCACAGAACTGGGCTTCAAGGATTTCGATCTGAGCGGTTTGGCGCAGGAATACAAGCCGAGGTTGTATTGCGTTCAATATCGCGAGTCAGACTTCAATTTCATCTCTCGCCTCTTCGAGGAAGAAGGGATTTTCTACTACTTTCAGCATCAGCAGGGCCGCCATACCCTGATGCTGTGTGACGGCGCGCATGCCTATTACGACGTGCCGGACGGCACCCTGCCCTATAGCCCGTCCGCCATCTTCCACAACAGCGTCACCAGCTGGATGCACCACCAGACGTTCCGGTCGGGGAAGGCCACTACCACCGATTACGATTTCCAGAACCCGGCCAACTCGCTGATCACCAGCACGACCGGCCTGTCGCCCATACCGCAGGCCAGCCAGTTCGAGATTTTCGATTTCCCCGGCCGCTACACACAGCGCGACCGTGGCGAGGGCATCAGCTCACGCCTGATCGCGGCGCATGAGAAAGGCCAGGATGTGGCCTCGGGCGGCGGCAACGCGCGCACCATCTCGCCAGGCGGCCGGTTCCAGTTCGAGGCGCATCCGATCGCGGCGGAGAACACGCAGTACGTCATCGTCTCGACGGTGCACCACGCCACCGACCCGAGTTTCGAATCCGTCGGCAAGGGCGCGCCAAAGTACCAGAACAGTTTTACGTGCCTGCCCGCCAATGTCGATTTCGTGCCGGAGCAGCGCTCCGAAAAGCCGGTCATCCCGGGCATGCAGAGCGCGGTGGTGACCGGGCCCGCGGGCGAGGAGATCTACACCGACCGTTACGGCCGCATAAAGGTGCAGTTCCACTGGGACCGGAAGGGCCAGAACAACGAGCAGAGCTCGTGCTGGATGCGCGTGGCCCAGCCCTGGGCGGGGCGGGGCTTCGGCGCGCAGACCATACCGCGCATCGGCATGGAGGTGGGCGTCTGCTTCATGGAAGGCGACCCGGACAACCCGGTCGTCGTCTGCTGCATGCCCAACGCCAACACCATCCCGTCCATCAAGCTGCCGGACGAGAAGGAACGCACCTCCTTTCGCACCAATAGCAGCCCGGGCGGCGGCGGCTTCAACGAGTTCACCATGGAGGACAAGGCGAATTCGGAGGAGATGTTCTTCCACGCCCAGAAGGACATGACCGAGATGGTCGGCAACAACCACGTCGTCACCGTGGGCAACGTGCACGCGCAATCGACCGAGACGCTGTGGCTCAGCACCGTGCATGACAGCGTGATTTCCAAGACGCAGCAGAGTATCCTGATCAGCCACGGCCAGAGCTCGATCTATCTCGACAAGGACGGCATACGGATCAATTTCGGCACCGATCACGTGATGACCCTGAACGCCACCGGCGTGCACGTGCACTCGGCCGTGCAGACCGACATCAGCCAGGGCGCCGGCGACCCGAACTTCGTCTCCTGTGCCGCCAACGGCGTTCATGTGAAGGGGGTGGCCACGCTGGTCGAAGCGGGCCAGGGCGCCTCCTCTATCCAGATGGCCAGCGGCGGCATGGTGCACACCGCGCCGCGCATCGACCTCAATCCATGATGGCGCCAGCAGCCTTCCCCGGCGGGCGCTGAGATGCCGTTTCCGGGCAGCATGGTCCCCGCCCCGGTGATGGCGGCCAAGCAGGGCATGAAGGACATCTCCTTCGCCCGCATCACCGATACCGGCACCCCGCCGATGAGCTACGTGGACGGCGCGCTGACCGGCAAGGGGTCCGGCCTGCTGACCCCGGCCACCGTCACGGACGCTGCGCCCACGCTGGGCAAGCTGGCGCAAAGCGCGCAGGCGGCGGGAAAGGCGATGAACCTCGGCAGCGCGTCCTTCTCACCCGCGGGCGGCGGCGGCTCGTCCGCACCTGCCGCCGGCATGAGCGGTGCCGCCTTTGCCAACCTGCTCGGCGCGGGCAGTGGCGGCGCGGGTGGCGCGATGTCTGGCCAGTCGATGGCGGCCGCCCAGGCCATGAT
>CAXUNK010000181.1:0-6674 GCA_964252425.1 uncultured Acetobacteraceae bacterium | reverse complement strand
GGGAACCATCACGCTTGCCACTGGGCCGCTGGAGGGGTGCGCCGGCGGGATCGGGGCCGCGTTCAGCACGTCGATCACCAGCCGGTCGCCCAGGCGCCAGACGCGTGCGGGCGCATCATGGGCCACCCGAATCTCCGCCTGCCCCGACGTGCTGCTCACCTCGAGCAGACGCCGGCCGAGCCGTACCGGCGGCCGCAGTTCTGCGCAGCCCGGCAGCGCCAGGGCGAGCTTGTCCCCCGATTGGTGTGACGTGGCCTGCGTGCCGGGCGGGAGAAGCAGCACGAGCCGATCGAACGTGTCGTGCACGGCGAACCGCACCGACACGTCGGCCGCCTGCGTGCTGCTTGCAGTATCAGGAGATGAAGCAAGCGCCGGCCACGCAATGGTCGAGGCAACGCAGCAGAGCGCCGCCCGCACCCACCATGAGCAGCGCCGCGGCCAAGCCGTGTGACGCAGCTTAGACATCGGCGCACACCGCGACGATCGTCCGCCTCAGCGTCTCGGCATCGACCGGCTTGACGATGTAGTCCGAAACCCCGGCGCGCCTGCAGGCGGCAACCTGGTCTGGGTCGCATTCGGCGGTGACCATGAGGAACGGGATTTTTGCAAGCGCAACATCCTGGCGCACGCGCTGCAGGAGCTCGAACCCGTCTACCGGCTGCATGTGCCAGTCGCTGATGATGAGATCGACATGACGGGTTTGCAGCTTTTCCCACGCATCCAGCCCATCTGTCGCGTCCTCCACATCCTGGATGCCGATATGTTTGAGCAGGGTTCGAAGAAGCCGCAGCGTCGTCGCCTCATCGTCCACGATGAGTGCCGCCAGGGATCGGTTCATGTCGGCATCGTACTCACCCTTTGGGGCGCGCGTCGGACGCGGGTGTCACGGCACGCGTGCGCAGCTCGGCCAACATCTGTGTTGCGAGTCGCGCCCGGTCGGGCTGCATCGCCGCAAGCACGGCTGCCGCGCGCCGCTCCTGCATACGGTCGAGGACCTGCAGAAGGACCTGCATGTCCAGCACGTCGAAGATGGCCGCGGCCTCGCGCGGCTTCATCGCCTCGTACACCTTGACCAATCCGGCCCAGTTCTCGGCGCTGTGCTGCTGCCGGCTGGCTTCCAGCGCCTCCAGCCGCGACTGCAGCGAGGCGAGCTGTTGCACGCGGTCCGCCAGGCGCCGGTCGGCCGCTGCCAGTTCCGCCTGCCGCTGGTCGAGATCGCGCGCACGCGCGTCCAACATCAGACGGCGATGACGCAGATCGAGCAGGATCGCGCGTTCCGCCTCGCTCGGAGGTGTCGCCTGATCCTGGTCGCGGTCGTGGGGTTGGCTGGCGGCAGGCGTGGCAAACCGCGCCCCGGGCGTCGTTTGATCGACGAGGCGCCCCGCCTCGCGCCCTGGTGCGGCTGCAGGCGGCGGACCAGGCTCGCCGGCGATGGCCTGCATCAGCACCACCGATTTTAGGGTGAGCAGGGTCGACATAGCGACGATGGTGACCGGCAGCAGACGCGGGCGCGGCAGGCGCGGACGCCGCAACGAACTTGGCGGGGGCGTCATGTCAGCGACCTGCCCGCAAGACGCGCAACAGGTCTCGTTCCGCCTGGCTGCGCAGACGCGGGGGCGGCACTGCCAGCTCGCCGCCCACCAGAGCGAGGTCAGGCTCGGTCGGTTCGAAGTCCGGCTGCGCGGGCGTCGGCGCGTCGGGTGCCCGCGCAGCCTGCGTGTGGGCGTGCTGCGACAGCCCGCCCATATGCGACGACATCGCTGCCGTGTCGGCGAAGATGCGCGCGGAGCGCAGCGCGGCTTCCAGACGCTCGGCCAGGCGGTCGCTTCGGTCGGCCAGGAATTGCAGGTCGTCGCGCAGCTTTTGCGCCGACTCGATCTGGCGCGCCATCTGACGCCCCGCCCCGTCGGCCGCCGTACGGAGCCGCTCGATGCCGGATTCGGCTTGCCGCGTGCTGTCGTTGAAGCCCTCCACCAGTTCCTCCAGCACGGTGCGATCTCGCTTGAGCACGCCCAAAGCACGCTCCAGCCGCAGGGCGTGAAACAGCGTCGCCGCGAGCAGCAGCAGCAGCGCCAGTTCAAGCAGCCATTGCGCGTTGCCCATGATGCGCGTCCCCGGTTAACGAAAAGTGAATGCGTGCGGCCCCGCCCCGGCCGGTCGGCCGTTCATGACGGGGCAGGCGGGGGCAGGGCGGCCCGCTCGACGGGGCCTTCGATACGGACCGCGACATAGTTCTTACGCCGGCCCACATGGGCGCGGAACAGCCGGACCGCGCCGCAGCGTATCTCCACGGCGGACCCCGCGGTGGTGTTGAGCACGATCCGATCGCCCGGCTTGAGGTTGACCACATCGACCAGCCGCATGACCTGCTCGTCCAGCACGACGTCGAGGTCGATCCGCGTGTGCCACAACCCTTCGGCCAGATGCGTCTCCCAAATCGAGTCGCGGCCGAACTTCTCGCCCATGAATTGTTGCAGAAGCAGCTCGCGAACCGGCTCCAGCGTCGCATAGGGCAGAAGCAATTCCATCCGGCCGCCCCGATCCTCCATGTCGATGCGGAGCCGGCCGACCACGACCGAGTTGGATAGACGAGAAATGGCGGCGAACCGAGGGTTGACCTCAAGACGCTCGAACCGGAAGCTCACCGGGCAGAGCGGGTCGAAGCTCGATGAGAGATCGGCCAGCACCACATGGACCAGCCGTTCGACCAGATTGCGCTCGATCGTGGTGTAGGGGCGGCCTTCGATGCGCATCGCCGCCGTGCCGCGCCTGCCGCCAAGCAGCACGTCCACGATCGAATAGATCAACGCGCTGTCGATGATCATCAACCCGTAATTGTCCCACTCCTCCGCCTTGAACACCGCAAGCATGGCCGGCAGCGGGATGGAGTTCAGGTGGTCGCCGAACCGTAACGACACGATGTTGTCGATCGAGACTTCCACGTTGTCGCTGGTGAAATTGCGCAGGCTGGTGGACATGATCCGCACCAGCCGGTCGAACACGATCTCGAGCATCGGCAGACGCTCGTAGGAGACGAACCCCGAGTTGATGATCCGCTGCATGCCGCCCAGCGTTTCGCCGTGGTCCGATGCGGTCGCAAACCCGAGCAGGCTGTCGATCTCAGCCTGGTTGAGCACGCGCCCCTGATCTTCGGAGTCCGCGTCCGCCTGCAGGGCGGCCGGTTCGGCGCCCCAGCTCGCCGCCAAATCGTGCTCGTCGGAGTTCATTCTATGATCAATTCGACAAACAGCACGTCGAGAACATGCGCCGGCGCGGCAGCCACGGACGCGCGGCTGATCAGCTCTTCCCGCAGGCGGTAGCTGCCTTCCGAACCACGCAGCTCGTCCGGCCGCATGTCGCGCAGATAGGTCTGGAACAGGTCCTGGATGCGCGGCATGGCGGCGGTCACGGGCGCCTCGTCCGACGTGGCCTGCAGTTCGAGTTTGGCATGCATCTTGACGAAGCTCGGCCGTTTGCCGGGCACGTTCAGGTTGCATAATATCTCGGGTATATCGAGATAGACTGGCGCCGAGACGGCTGTCTGCGCTCCGCTTCCGGCGCCGGAGGGCTTGTGCCCCAGCATCTTGGGCAGCAAGCCGCTGAACCAGGCGCCCGCGCCCGCCAGGCACAGCAGCACCGGCACCGCGATGAACAGCAGTTTGCCCTTTTTCCGGGGTGCAGCCGGCGCCTCGGCCGGGGTGGATGCGCCATGATCCGTCATGCCGCAATGTTACGGGAACGGGGTTAAAAAATCCTTCGCGGCAGCGGGGCCGGCCTGTGCCGCCGCCTCAGATCGCGAAGCCCCAGCGCGGCGCATCCTCGCGCAGCCGGGCGACCACGCTGACCGCCACGTGCGCCGCCTGCACGCGGATGTCCGGCACGGCCACGCACTCCCAGAAGACGCCGCGCACGATCGGCCCCAACGCCCAGATCCGCTCGGCCACCTTGTTGTCCTGCCGCACCACGTTCAGCCCTTCGGTGACGTCGATCCCCAGCCCCTGACCGTCCACCCGCACCAGGCCGCGATCCAGCAAGCGTTGCATCAGCTGGTCCCGGGTGCGCGACAGCGCCTCCAGACCGGATGCCAGGATCACCCTCTGCACATCCAGCGTCACGTCGTCCGCACCGTTGCCGCCGGGCGTGGAGGCAGAGCCCTTGGGCCTGTAGCGCACGCGCACCCGGTCGGGCGCCTCCTCCATGCCCTGGATGCGGCCGGCCACCAGCCGCAGCGTGCCTTCCCCAAGCATGCGGTCCACCATCTCGGCATGCGGCGGGGCCATGCGGTGGCGGTGCACGTCCCATACCCGGCGCGCGTGGCGCAGGAAGCGCCCGCGTTCGGCCAGCGGCAGCCGGCCCCAGATGCTGGCAGTCACGGGGCGCATGCTGTCGATCACCGCGCGCCAATCCACCCCGGCCTCGGCCGCGGCGAACACCTCGTCGCGCAGCCGGCCCATCAGCAGCGGCAGCGAGGTCTCTTCGGCCATGGTGAAATGCGGGGTGGGCCAGGTGCCGGACACCGGCGCGTGCCGGCTGGGCAGCAATCCGCCGCGCGAGAGGGCCACGATCCCGTCGGTGAAGCCGCGCCGGCGCAGTGCGATGGCCAGATCGACCATCGTCAGCCCGGTGCCCACGATCAACACCGGCAGGCCGGTCTCCAGCGGCCGCCACGCCTTCTCGCTCCAGGCATTGCGGCAGATGCGCGGCTGGTCGCCCTCCTCGTGCGGCAGGTTGCCGACCGCAAGCACCACGCCCGCCACCGGCAGGCGCTGGCCGCCCGCGCAGATCAGCTCGTAGCCGCCCGCGACCGGCGCCACGTCCAGCACGTCATCCGGCAGCAGGCGGAGCAGCGCGTGTCCGGCCGTCTCGCGCATCACGTGGTCGAGGATGGAGCGCAGGTATCGGCCATACAGGCCGCGCGAGGCGAACAGGCCGGCCGGCGTGTCGTGCAAGCCCTCGACCGTCCGCCCGTCCGCCATCAGCCGCTGCAGCCAGTCCTGGAAATGCGACGGCTCATCGGCCAGCGCGCTCATGTTGGCGGCGCGCACGTTGAGCAGGTGGTCGGAATCGCCGGTGGCGTATGCAACCCCGCGCGCGAAATCCGGCGAGCGTTCACACAGCAGCACCGGCTGATCCAGCGGCAGCCGGCGCAGCAATTGCAGGGCGGCAATGGTGCCCGAAAAGCCCGCGCCGATCACCGCGATCGGCGGCTTGCCCGGCGGCGGGCTCGCCTCCAACGGCTCGGGAAAGAGCGGCATCGACATCACCAGCTCACTGGCCACCGGCCGGACGTCGCCGGCACTGGCTGCAGGATCGGCGGGCTCGAGCACGTCCATCACAAACTACATCCCCGCAACGCTCGGTGGTCATCCGCGCCTGATGACCGGCCGTTCCTGCAACACCCCTAGCAAGTGCGGGTCTCAATTCATAGTTCATTCGTATGGAACCTTGGTATCCTGACGCGCCCGATGGCGCGGCGGCGCAGGCTGCGGTATATGCCCCGGCCGCGCCGCGAATGACAGGCGGGCCAGCCGCAGCGGGCGGCTGACATGGGGACCCCGAGCGTGCTGACCAGCCGTGCCAAATATGCCCTGCGGGCCTGCCTCGTGATGGCCGAGCGCAAGGCCAGCGATGTCTGGAGCAGCGCCGGCAGCCTGGCCGAAGCGGCCGACGTGCCGCGCAAGTTCCTCGAAGCCATCCTGACCCAGTTGCGCGACCAGGGCCTGGTCGAAAGCCGCCGCGGGCCGGCCGGCGGTCATCGCCTGTCGGCCGATCCGGCGAAGATCTCGGCGGCCGACGTCATACGCGCGATCGACGGTCCGCTCGCCATGACGCCCTGCGCCAGCACCACCGCGTTCCGCGCGTGCGACGATTGCGTGGTGATTGAGGAATGCCGGCTGCGGCACTTGATGAGCAGAGCGCGCAACGCGGTGGCCGAGGTGCTGGAGCAGTGCTCGCTGGCGAGCCTGGCGCAGGACGGCCATGCGGAGTTCCTGCAGGCTTCCTAGACGGGCAAGGCCGGCCACGCCCGGCCGATCTCCTATGCCGTCCTGGCAGGCAGCGCGGCGTCAGCGCAGGCCCTGGCCGCCGCCCGGGGTGAGGACGCCGTAATCGTTGGCCCGCGCGTCCAGCTCCTGCGTCCGGCGGAACATCCACTCTTCCGCCTCCTGCTCGGTCGCGAACTCGCCCTCGGCTTCGGGCAGCGCTGTCGCGCCCTCGGGCACCACGCTGAACCGGCCGTTGGCGAGCCTGACGATCTCGAGCTTCACGGACTCCGACGTGTCCACCATCACAACTGCTCCGCCGCACCAATGCTGCCGCTACCAACACGCGGGCCGGCGGGCGGTTGCGGTCCGGGCGGGACGCGACCGCCGGCGAGCTAGATCGAGAAGCTGATCGGTTCGGCCGAGGGCCGGCAGAAGCCCGCGGCCTCGGCACGGCGCACCATCTCGTCCAGCGTCACGCGGTGCAGGCGGGCGGCGAACTCGCTGTCCAGCTCCGACCAGAGCGGCCCCACCACGCGGTCCAGCAGCTCGCCATGCGGTCCATCCTCGGCTGCCGCGTCGTCGGAAAGCGACACGCGCATGATCTCGTCCAGCCGTATGTCGCGCCTGGGCCGGCCCAGGCGGTAGCCGCCGCGCGGCCCGCGCACGCTTTCCAGCAACCCGGCCCGCGCC
>CAXUNK010000180.1:0-6807 GCA_964252425.1 uncultured Acetobacteraceae bacterium | reverse complement strand
GTGCTGGACACCACGCGATACGCCGGCAGCGTCTCGCCGCGCGCCAGCACACGCTCCTGCAACGCGGTCTTGGGGTCCTTGGGCGGCAGCACCTGCGCCTGCATCGGCGCCTCCCACGCCTCTCGGATGAAACGCCGCGCCGGTTCCAGCCCGCCATCGAGATACAGCGCGCCGATAGCCGCCTCCATCGCATCGGCCAGCACGGTCGCCAGCCGCCCCACGCCGGTCAGCTTCTCGTTGGTGCCGAGCGACAGCACGCCCGCCAGGCCGACCCGCTCGGCCACGGCGCAGACCGCCTCGCGCGAGACGAGGTGGGCGTGTCGCGGCCCGAGCTGGCCCTCCTGCTCGTCGGGAAAGCGCTCGGCGACCCATTCGGCCATCACCAGCCCCAGCACACGGTCGCCCACGAATTCCAGCCGCTCGTTCGAGCCCGCGCCGCTGGCCCGAGGCGTCCTGCGTCCGCGCCCGGCCACCCGCCCCATCGCCGCCGACCGGTGCGTCAGCGCTTCGGCCAGAAGCTCCGGGCGGCTGAAACGGTGGCCCAGCAACGCCTGCGCCTGTTCCATCCGGTCGGGCGCGGCCGGTGCTGGGGTCAATCGACCCCTTTCAGCAGGCGGGTCCAGCGCACTTCGACGGGCCACATCCAGAATTCCCACCACGGGTACTCGGCATTGAAGCTGAAGAAGATGAACTGCGCGCGGCCGATCACGTTCTCCAGCGGCACGAACCCAAGCCCGTTCATGAACCGGCTATCGGCCGAGTTGTCGCGGTTGTCGCCCATCATGAACAGATGGCCGTCGGGCACCACGTATTCGTCCGTGTTGTTGGGATCGAAATCCGCGCCCGGATAGATCTGCCCGTCGCTCTGCTTGAGCAGATGGTGGCGCGGCCCGCCCGGCAATGCCTCCAGATACTCCTGGTCCTGCATGCGCACGCCGCCGGAATCCGCGGTCTCGTAGCTGCCTTCCGACGTGCGGGGCACTTCGGCGCCGTTGATATAGAGCTGGCCTTCCTTGACCTGGATCCGGTCGCCCGGCAGCCCGATCACCCGCTTGATCCAGTCCTCGCTGGTGTCGCGGGTGTTGCGGAACACGACGACGTCGCCCCGATGCGGGTAGGAGCCGAAAATGCGGCCGGAGAACACATCGGGCGAGAACGGCATCGAGTAGTGCGAGTAGCCATACGAGTATTTGCTGACGAAGACGAAGTCGCCGATCAGCAGGGTAGGGATCATGGACCCGGACGGGATGTTGAACGGCTCGAACGCCACCGTCCTGATGGCGAGCGCGATCAGCAGGGCATAGACGAGGGTCTTGGCACTCTCGAACACGCCGCCGGCAGCGGGCTTGCGGGCGGTTCTGGAGCGGAGGCTCTTGGGCGTGGCGGGCATGCGCGCGGTCCGGAAGGGTTCGGGATGAACACGCCCGCGGGGCGGCCTGTCAACTAACGCTCTGGTCACGCCCGCGCCCACGGTTTCCGGCGGGGGCAAACTCGTCTAAACGGCGCGAAACGCCCGACAGGATACCGCCCATGCTGGACCGACGCTCCCTGCTGATGACCCTCGCAGCCATGGGCTTCGTCCCCGGCCTGGGCCGCGCCGCGCCACCCCCGGCCGACACCGACGCCTCCCGCAGCCTGCGCGCATTGTTCGACCGCATCGTCGATGAGCAACTGCACCGCACCCCGGAACTCGCCACCGGGCTGGGGCTGGATAATGACAAGCTGGCGCCGCTGAAATCGAAGTTGTCCGACGTGTCGCTGGCCACGGATGCGAAGGACCGCCGCGATGTCGAGGCGCGGCTGACCGCGCTCCAGGCCATCGACCGGTCCAAGCTGCACGGCCTGGACGTGTCGAGCTACGACACGGTGATGTTCCTCCTGCAGGTCACCAAGGCCGGCAACGACAGCTTCGACACCAACGGCGGCAGCGTACAGACCCCCTATGTCGTCAGCCAGCTCGTGGGCGCCTATCACGACCTCCCCGATTTCCTCGACACCCAGCACGACATCAAGACCGCCGACGATGCCGAGGCCTATGTCGCGCGGCTGAACGCGATGCCCCTCGTCATGGACCAGGAGCTGGAGCGCATGCGGCACGACGCAGCGCTCGGCGTCTCGCCGCCCGATTTCATCCTCGACAAGACGCTGATCCAGATGAAGGCGTTCCTCGATACGCCGGCAGATCGCGCCACCCTCGTGACATCGCTCGTGCGCCGCGCCAAGGCGGCCGGCCTCACCGGCGACTACACCACGCGCGCCACCGCCATCTACGTGGACAAGATCGTGCCGGCGCTGACCCGACAGTCCGATTACCTGAAGCAGCAACGGCGAACCGCGGTGCACGACGCGGGCGTCGCCCGCCTGCCCAAGGGCGCCCTGCACTACGCGCTCGGCCTTCGCAACTACACCACGTCGTCGATGTCGCCGTCCGACATCCACGAGACCGGGCTGAAACTCGTGGCCGAGCTCACCGCCGGCCTCGACACGGAGCTGCGCGCCCAGGGCTTCCCCGACGGCACCGTGGGACAGCGCCTGGCCGCGCTGGGCGCCGACAAGCGTTATATCTACGACAACACGGACGCGGCCAAGGAAATGCTGATCGCCGACCTGAACAAGAAGGTAGGCGTCGTGCAGGCCAAGCTGCCGCAATGGTTCGGCGCCCTGCCCAAGGCCCGCGTGGAAATCCGCCGCGTGCCCAAGGCGATCGAGGCCGGCGCGCCCGGCGGCTATTACCAGCCAGGCACGCTCGATGGCAGCCGCGCCGGCGCCTACTACATCAACCTGCGCGACACGGCCGAGGTGCCCCGCTGGTCGCTGCCCACGCTCACCTACCACGAGAGCATCCCCGGACATCATCTGCAGCTGACGCTCGCGCAGGAGATGAAGGACCTGCCGCTGATCCGGAAGATCGTGTTCTTCTCAGGCTACGGCGAGGGCTGGGCGCTGTATGCCGAACAGCTCGCCGTCGAGATGGGCATGTACGACCAGGACCCCGTCGGCCATATCGGCCAGATGAAAGACGCGCTGTTCCGCGCCGTGCGCCTCGTCGTCGATTCCGGCCTGCACTCCCAGGGCTGGAGCCGCGAGCGCGCCATAGCCTATTTCGTGGACACGCTCGGCGACAAGCAAACCAGCGCGGTCACCGAAGTCGAACGCTACTGCGTCTGGCCAGGCCAGGCCTGCAGCTACATGGTCGGCAAACTCACCTGGCTACGCCTGCGCGCCCAAGCCAAGCAGGCGCTGGGTCCAAAATTCGACATCAAGAAATTCCACGACGCCGGCCTCCTCTCAGGCGCACTCCCGCTCGACGTGCTGGACAAGGCTATCGCCGACTATATCGCAACAACCAGAGCGTAGGGCGGACGCTAGTCCGCCGCCAAACGTCAGACACCGCTGCCACCCTCCTCCGAATTCGCCCGATCTCCAACCCAATTTGCGGGATAAAGCCCCTTCTTCACACAGAGCAGGAACGTCGAATATGGCCAATCAGCGGCTGTGGCGCTGAGGCCGTGCTTGACCGGATTGAAGTGCACGTAATCCATGTGCGCGGCATAGTCCGCGTCGTCACGCAGCGTGTGCTCCCAATATCGGTGCTGCCAGACGCCGCGCTCGCGCCGACGGATCATGCCGGCGGAGCGATTGCGCGGCATGGGTAGCGATTTTGAGAAGGCGGTCTTGATGGTCTGCCATCGTGCTGGGAAATCGGCGTCGTGCTGTGGCAGCGTTCAGATGCAGTGCATGTGCTCGGGGAGCACAACCCAGGCATCGATGTGGAACGGGCGCCTGGTTTTCGTCTCACGTATGGCCGCGCGCAGCTTCACGATTTCGGCCGTGAGCAGGTCGGATTGCCGGTCGCGCAAGTTGACAGTGAAGAAGTAGGACGCGCCTGGGACGCGATTGCGACGATAGTCCGGCATGTGGAGAGCGTAGCTGAACGTTTGGGAAGCGCAACCACGTGTCGGGTGCTTGAGCGGCGGTGCGACGGCTACGTCGGGCCGGTACACCGCTATTGCGTTCGCAGACACCACGCTTCGAACGCAACCTGGCGGCGGACTAGCGTCCGCCCTACGCTGGCTGGCTGTTCGCGGGATCGGATGCCGGTGGCACTCGCGCCGCAGCGATCGCGTCGCTGATCGCGACGGCACGGCTCAACGGCCTCGAACCGGAAACCTACCTCCGCCACGTCCTCGAGCGCATCGCGACGCACCCGGTCAATCGCGTCACGGAGTTGCTGCCTTGGAACTGCGCTGAGCTCGCCAGCAAAAGTTCAGAAACGCGCCGGGCCGCCTGACGCAGTTGCGTCAACCCAAGATCACCGCGGGCGACGCCGGACGCTTACGCAGGAATGGGCAGGTCCGGCTACAGTGAAAAAGCTTTTGCTAGGGGGTATGGGCAATCTTGGAATAATCACGAAAAGGCCATTCAGCAGGGCAGGCGATCGGCACAAGTAATACCAAGTCTCTCTGATCAAAACCTATGTGCCCAATCGCGTAGGCCGAGCGTCATGATGTGCCATGGCTCGAGTTTGTTCCAAACGTCGCAGCAGTGATCCACGATGTTGTTGTAGCAGGTGAATACGCGGTTTGAGAGCCAGTTGTTGCGCATGAATTGCCAGACGTTCTCTGTCGGGTTCAGCTCCGGGCATTTCGGCGGCAGAGGCACAATGGTAATGTTGCTGGGCACGATGAGCTTGGCGGACATGTGCCATCCGGCCTGATCCATCAGCAGCGCCGCGTGGCGGCCCCGTGCGACCCGGGCTGAAATCTCAGCCAGATGCAGATTCATCGCCGCGGTGTTGCACGTAAGCGTCCGGCCTGCCCGTCTTGCTACAAATTTTTGCCGCGAGTCGGGGCTGTACTACGGCAAACAATGGTGGCATGATCCCACCATGGATTGGCACTCAGGCTGGTGTCCTGTGGTTCAAACCCTGCTGCGGTGAGTTCCTCGCAAAGCTGATCGAGTGACTTCAACGTTCGATACGGCAGGCTCCCCTCCAGAAGGTAGCCCCGCTCGACGTCGAAGCGCGCTTTTGCCTCATCAGACCTGGGTAACCCGCACATGCTGCTGACTATGAACACCCCATTAGGGCGTAAGACCCTGACGACCTCGCCAAGGCATCGAGGACGATCAATGCCGATAAGGCAGTGAAGACAGCTGCCGTCCTGCACGACGTCAAAGAACGAGTCCTCAAGGAACGACATGTTGCAGACGTTTCCTTCGTAGAACTTGCCGACCAGACCGCTTTCCACAAATCGGTCTCGAGCCCAATGAATAGCCTCTCTTGAGATATCCACACCGTGGACCTCGTAGCCCCTTGCAGCCATAAGCGCAGACGAGACTCCATTGCCACATCCGATTTCCAACATGCGAGCGGGGGGTGTCGGGAGCGCGTCATTCTGCCGTAGTCGGGTAAATGTCGCCATCGCACAGGCTACATTGCGATCAAAGCAATCGCCCGCCCAGCCTCGCATCCCGGCGGCTCTTAACCGACGATATTGTGCGTCATAGTCATACATTGGTTGCTGTGACGACATCTACTTCGTTTTCTGAGGATCATCACGGTGCCAAGGCATCAGTTCGGCAATCCTGTTTATTGGATGTCCAGAAGCAATCTTCGCCAATGTGGCTTGAAGATAAGTCTCCGGATTTGCACCGTTTAACTTTGCTGTTTGGACGATCGTGTAAATGGATGCAGCTCGATCGCCGCCTGTGTCGGAACCAGCGAATAGAAAGTTCTTTCTGCCGAGAGCCATTCCCCGCTCATTCTGCCCATGTCGGGGAAGATTTGGAAGTTCATTATCGATGGCACCCCTACTTTGGCTGCAAGGTCAGCGTCCGCCTCGTTGAACAGCGGGCGACTGGCCAGTTTTTGAAGGTCCTAGGGCCGACCGGCTTGGTGGTTTCGATTGCCGGGTGGATGCTTGATCCGATGGTCTGCGGCGCCATGGCAACTGGGCGCCCGCATGTCGAACTGGCGGCGCTCATCGAGTTGAACCGGCTGTTGAGAGGCAGTCCTAACCTTGCAGACTCCCGAATCGAGCAAGCGCTCATTCGGGAGAAAGGCAGTGAAGCATATCAAATTGCCGGAAGTGGGACCCTCTCATCGGCAGATGACCCTGTTATTCGACCAAAGAAGACTCGAAGGGATGGCTCGTCACGAGCGAGACAAGGTCATCCTGGCCCTGGCTCAGATCCTGATGCAAGCGGCCGGTCTGGAAGTGGAGGAGCTTGATGATGACAAGCACTGAGCCGCTTCCGGCCGAAATCCTCAAACGTAAGGCTATCGTGTATGTAAGACAGTCTTCCCAGTCCCAAGTCATGAACAATTTGGAGAGCAAGCGCCGACAATACGATTTGGTCGATGTCGCGCGCCAACGGGGATTCCATGACGTTGAAGTCATCGCGAGCGTAGGGCGGACGCAAGTCCGCCGCTCAATATCAGACACCGCTGCCAACCTCCTCCGAATTCGCCTGATCTCCCCATTCCAATTTGCGGGATAAAGCTCCTTCTTCACACAGAGCAAGCCGTAGCAAGCCGTAGGATGGGGTGCGCTCGAGCACCCCATCACTCCCGACCATGGCCAGCCAGCCTGAGTCGACACCATCAGCCTATATGAATTGCGTCGCGAAGTCCGCGCCGACACCCGTGCTTACCCTCTGGCACACGAAGGAAGGCCGTTAACCGGCCCGCCCGTTCAACAGCATCGCCTGCCAAACATCCCAGCCCAATCCCCAGAAACTTGCCCAGCTCCCACCATCCATGTTCCTACTCCGTTCCCACTACAGATCGCCCGGCCCACCCTGCAC
>CAXUNK010000179.1:0-6871 GCA_964252425.1 uncultured Acetobacteraceae bacterium | reverse complement strand
AACCGTTTTGGCAGAATCGTCGCGAGCCGTAATGCAGGCGAACAGAGCAAAAGCTTTTTGCTTCTTTTTCTCGAAAAAGAAGACCTTCCTTTCAGCCCAAAGGTCGATCGGTATTAGACCAGCAACCTCGCCGCACGCACGGCAAAGTAGCTCAACACGCCGTCGGCGCCGGCGCGCTTGAAGCCGAGCAGGCTTTCCAGCATCGCCCGCTCGCCATCGATCCAGCCGCGTTCGGCAGCCGACACGATCATCGCGTATTCGCCGCTCACCTGATAGGCGAAAGTCGGCACCTCGAACCGCTCGCGCACCCGGCGCACGATGTCCAGATACGGCATGCCGGGCTTGACCATCACCATGTCCGCACCCTCGGCCAGGTCGGTCTCGACCTCGCGCAACGCCTCGTCGGTGTTGGCCGGGTCCATCTGGTAGGTTTTCTTGTCGCTCCCGCCCTGGCCCGACCCCAACGATGTGGCCGAGCCGAGCGCGTCGCGGAACGGGCCGTAGAAGGCGCTGGCGTATTTGGCGGCGTAGCTCATGATCGCGGTGTCGATCAGGCCGGCAGCGTCCAGCGCCGCCCGTATGGCGCCCACGCGCCCGTCCATCATGTCCGACGGCGCGATCACGTCGATGCCGGCCCGCGCCTGGTTGACCGCCTGCCGCGTCAGAATGTCGAGCGTTTCGTCGTTGGCGACGTAGCCATGGCGTATCACACCGTCATGTCCGTGATCGGTATAGGGGTCCAGCGCCACGTCGCCGATCAGGCCCAGCGCCGGGTAGGCGCGCTTGAGCAGGGCGGCCGCGCGGCACATCAGGTTTTCCGGATTGAGCGCCTCGGTGCCGTCGGCATCCTTGCGCTCCGGCGGGGTGGCCGGGAACAGGGCCACGGCCGGGATGCCCAGCCGCGCCGCCTCGGCCACATGCGCTTCCAGCCGGTCGGGGCTGACACGATCGACGCCTGGCATGCTGGCCACCGGCACGGTCAGGCCGCTGCCCTCGACGATGAAGATCGGCCAGATCAGGTCGTGCACGCTCAGCCGGTGTTCGGCCACCAGGCGGCGGACGAAATCGTGCCGGCGCAGCCGGCGGGGCCGGCCGGCCGGGAACGGCGCCCCCCTCACGCGTAGCCGCGCAGCCGGCTATGGAAACGGCTGTAGCCGAAGAACACGCCCAGCCCGATCAGCAGCCAGACAAGGGCCAGCGCCCAGGTCTGCAACGGCAGCGAGGCCATCAGCGCGCCGCAGACCAGGATGCCGGCGACCGGCACCGCCGGCGAGTAGGGGGTGCGGAAGGCGCGGCGGCGATCCGGGTCGATGCGCCGCAGCACCAGCACGCCGACGCAGACGATCACGAACGCCAGCAGCGTGCCGAAACTCGTCATGTGCCCCAGCGCGCTGATCGGCGTGAACCCGCCGGCCAGGCCCGCGAACACCATGAACAGCAGGTTGGACAGGTACGGCGTGCGAAAGCGCGGATGCATGGAGCAGAACACCCGCGGCAGCAGCCCGTCCTTCGACATCGAGTAGAACACCCGGCTCTGCCCCAGCAGCATGACCAGGATGACGCTGGTCAGCCCGGCGATGGCGCCCACGTCCACCGCCACCTTGAGGAAGGTCAGCGGGGTCTGTCCGATCGCAACCGACACGGGGGCCGAGACATGCAGCTTGGTGTAGCTGAGCAGCCCCGTCAGCACGAGGCAGACGAGCACGTAGAGCACGGTGCAGATGGCGAGCGACCCCAGTATGCCGATGGGCATGTCGCGCTCGGGGTTCTTCGCTTCCTGTGCCGCCGTACTCACGGCGTCGAAGCCGATATAGGCGAAGAACACGGTGGCCGCACCCCGGAAGATGCCGGACAGGCCGAAATGGCCGAACTCGCCTGTGTTGGGCGGGATGAATGGATGCCAGTTGGCCGGCTTCACGTAGAACGCGCCGAACCCGATGACGGCGGCCACCACGGCCAGCTTGATCGCCACGATCACCGCGTTCGTCTTGGCCGATTCGCTGATGCCGCGGATCAGGACCAGCGAGACGCAGATGATGATCAGCATCGCGGGCAGGTTGACGACCCCGGGGGAGGGGTGGCCCATGGCGTCCGTATCGAAAGGCGAGGCGGTCAGCGCGTGCGGCAGCGCCAGCCCGAACTTGGCGAGAAAGCTCACGACGTAGCCGGACCACGACACCGAGACCGTGGCAGCGCCGACGGCGTATTCGAGGGTGAGCGCCCAGCCGATGATCCAGGCCACCATCTCGCCCAGCGAGGCATAGGCGTAGGAGTAGGCGGAGCCGGCGGCCGGGATCATGCCCGACAGCTCGCTGTAGCACAGCCCGGCCAGGCCGCAGCCCGTGGCCGCGAGCAGGAAGCTCAGCACGACGGCGGGCCCGGCATTGTCGGCCGCAGCGATCCCGGTCAGCGAGAAGATGCCGGCGCCGATGATCGCGCCGATGCCCAGCGCCACCAGGCTGAGCGGACCCAGGGTGCGCTTGAACCCGTGCTCGCCTGCCTCCCCGTCATGGGCCTCAATGGGCTTTCTGGCGAGAAGCGGGTTTTCGACGGTGAGACTCATCAACGATCCTTGGCACACGGGCGGGCCAGTCATGCGCGCATGGGCTTCGCGCACGCCGGCGTGACTGATACGCTGCCCTCTTGCCGCGCCACGCGCAACGCCCAGGGAGAACGGACGTGAACGACCAGACCCTCAGCCCGGCCTACACACGGTTTTTCGGCGCGCCGCTGGCCGAGACAGATCCGGCGATCTCCGACGTGCTCGGCGCCGAACTGGCACGGCAGCAGGACGGGATCGAGCTGATCGCGTCCGAAAACATCGTCTCGCGCGCGGTGCTGGAGGCGCAGGGGTCGGTGCTGACCAACAAATACGCCGAGGGCTATCCGGGGCGGCGCTATTATGGCGGGTGCGAGGTGGTCGATCGCGCCGAAGCGCTGGCGATCGAGCGGGCGTGCCAGATCTTCGGCTGCGCGTTTGCCAACGTGCAGCCGCATTCCGGCGCGCAGGCCAACCAGGCGGTGTTCCTGGCGCTGCTGCAGCCCGGCGACACCATCCTGGGCATGTCGCTGGCAGCCGGCGGCCACCTGACGCATGGGGCGGCGCCGAACCAGTCCGGCAAATGGTTCCGGGCGGTGCAGTACGGGGTGCGCCGCGATGACGGTCTGCTGGATTACGAGGATCTGGAGCGTCTAGCGCGGGCGGAGCGGCCCAAGCTGATCATCGCCGGCGGCTCCGCCTATCCGCGCATCATCGATTTTGCCCGCATACGCGCCGTGGCCGACGAGGTGGGCGCGCTATTCATGGTCGATATGGCGCATTTCGCGGGGCTGGTGGCGGCGGGCCTCTATCCGAGCCCGCTGCCGCACGCCCATGTCGTGACCACGACGACGCACAAGACGTTGCGCGGGCCGCGCGGCGGCATGATCCTGTCGAACGACCCGGATCTCGGCCGTAAGATCAACTCGGCGGTGTTCCCCGGGCTGCAGGGCGGCCCGCTGATGCATGTGATCGCGGCCAAGGCGGTGGCCTTCGGCGAGGCGCTGCGGCCGGAGTTCCGCACCTATCAGCGTGCGGTGGTGGAGAACGCGCGCGTGCTGGCGGCGACCCTGGTCGAGAGCGGTTTCGCGATCGTCACAGGCGGCACGGACAGCCACCTGCTGCTGGTCGATCTGCGCCCGAAACGCGTGACCGGCCGCGACACCGATGCGAGTTTGGGCCGCGCGCACATCACCGCCAACAAGAACGCGATCCCGTTCGACCCGGAAAAACCGGCGGTGACCAGCGGCATCCGCCTGGGCAGCCCGGCCGCGACCACGCGCGGGTTTGGGGCGGATGAGTTCCGTGAAGTTGGGCGGATGATTGCAGAAGTGGTGGACGGGCTGGCCGGGTCGAACGACGGCACGAACGCAGCCGCCGAGCGTGCGGTGGGGGCGCGGGTGCTGGAGATGTGTGCGCGGTTTCCGATTTATCGCGGCGAGTAGCTTGAACGCCGGATGAACCGTCGTTTCGTCGAAGTGCCGCGGCAGCTTGGGAGTGTTGATAGGCCGGCTGACACACAGCGACCTGCCCGTACGGCGGAAGGAAGAAAGAATGGAACACCAAGATCACCAAGCCACTCCAAGAGCACCAAGTCACCACAATCATGGACAGGCTGCACATCGCGGAACGGCAGTAGCCTATTCACAAGTCTCCACGCTGCCGTGATTCGGTTTGGTCGGAATTTTGATCGGCGTAGAAGCAAGCGCCGCCCAATGACGCGAGACAGAATCTACATAGACTAAGCGGCCGTCATCGTGGGTATGGAGTCCACCACCCCCGCCATACGCTGCCGCGTCTCCCACAAATCCCGAACCATCTGCATACGCAACCACACATCTGCCCCGTTGCCGCAGAACTTGCCGATCCGAACCGCCATCTCGGGCGTGACCGACGCCCGCTCCGACAATACTGCATGCAAAGCCTGCCGGCTAACGCCCAGTTTTTGCGCCGCTTCCGTTACGCCGATGCGCAAGGCGGGCAGTACATCCTCTCGCAAGATTGCACCGGGATGGGTGGGCCGGCGTGTCGGGTCACGCAAAGCAAAGTCTGTCATTCCAAGCGCCTTCGAGAGCCTAGTGGTAGTTTTCCAAATCGACCTTCAATGCGTCCTCACCATCCCACTCAAACGTTACGCACCACGGCCCACTCACATGGACCGTGTACCGGACCGGCGCACCTCGTAGCTGATGAAAATCGAAACCCGGAATGTTCATGGCCTCTGGCGCGCCAGCCACGTCCAACGCTTCAAGCCTTCTCACCAAACGCTCAACCAATTTGGGCGCGATCTTCGATGCGTCGCCCTTGCTCCATAAAGCCTTCAGGGCCTTGCTGCGAAACGTCTTGATCACATACGCATGTAGCTCATGGCTTTACAGGTGTAAAGCGGCGAGTTACGTTCTTCGGGGATCCTCGCCGGAGGTCATCAGCTTGAGCCGGCCGTGCGCCTCGGCTTCCAGCAGACGTTTGCGTTACGCTCAGACGAGACCAGCTTGCGGCGCGCGTGGTGCATCGCCGGTTCATATCTTGTGGTAACGCCGCTGATGTTTCGCACGTCATACGCACTCCTCAACTGGGCCATGAGATGGGCGCTGCTGAGCGTCACGTGGGGCCTCCTCTCCGTGGCCCAAGCCGCCGAACTCCCGATCGACGTACGTGTCGCGCAGCACGGCAGTTTTGCCGGCATACGCAACACGCTGCACACGGTCTGGCTTGCGCCCGGCCAAGCGTTCGCCAGACTGTCCGGGCGCGTCACCCTCGCCGGCAACCATCCGGGCTTCAGCGAGGCGCTGGTCATGCTTGGCTACGCCGGCCAGGACGCTTCGCAATGCGCGCGCATGGACGGAACGGTCATTCCCGGCATGCCGAGCATCACCCGGCTCTGGGCGGGCATCCTGAAGTCGAACGACACCGTGCCGGTCGGCGTGCCGGTCGAGGTCGATCTGTCCGTACCTGTATCAGCCGCTCATCCGGAAGCAGGGGTCTGCCTGGCCACCCTGGTCAGCGCCGGCTACCCGTTCCTGCGGCGCGACCTGCCGCTCTATACTTCGACCGGCGTGCAGCTCCGTGTGATCACCGCGCCGCCCGCGGGCCGGGTTCTGACCTTCGGCATGGGCGGCGAGTTCCGGCTGCCGGGCGACCCGGCTGCGCCGGCCCAGGCCTATGTCGGGATAGAGGCCAGGCGGCCGCTGGTGCTGGACAGCCTGGCCGTGTCGGTCAGCGCAGCACCCGTCGCGGGCGCGCCGGCCGGTTCGGCGTGGCGCGGCGAGGTGCGGGGGCGCTGGGAGGCCGGCACGGATTTCACGATCGTGCCCGCCGCCGCTTGCCACGCCGCGCACTATGCCAGCCACCCGGTGGGCGCGGAGTTTTCGGTGCTTCGGTCGGTCGCCTCGGCGGCGATCGGGCCGCCTGCTGGCAGCCTGCCCGTGCTGCATCTGCCGCTCGCGGGCCATGACATGTCGGCCGCCCAGGCGACGCGCTTCTACCGGTTTGGCGGCGAGGTGCCGGGTGGGCGGCTCGCGCCAGGCGACTGTCTGCTGGCGTTCCACCGGGTGACGGCCGGCGCGGGCGGGGCGCAGATCGACGTCGAAAACCAATCCACCCTCTACCTGCGCGCCCCGCCGTGAGGCTGATGGCGCCGGGCAAGCTGGGCGTGGCCACGCGATGCCTCTATAGCACGCCCCCCGGCAACCCACCCAGGCAATCTCCAGACCATGCGCTGCCCCTTCTGTGGCCACGACGATACCCAGGTGAAGGACAGCCGCCCGGCCGAGGAGGGCGCGGCCATCCGGCGCCGCCGCTCCTGCACCAGTTGCGGCCAGCGCTTCACCACCGTCGAACGCGTGCAGCTTCGCGACCTGACGGTGGTCAAGACCGACGGAAGGCGCGTGCCGTTCGACCGGGAAAAGCTCGCGCGCTCCATCACCATCGCGCTCCGCAAGCGGCCGGTGGAGGGTGAGCGGATCGAGCGCGTGGTCAGCGGCATCGTCCGCCAGCTCGAGGCGTCTGGCGAGACCGATATCCCGAGCGCGCAGATCGGCGAGCTGGTCATGGACACGCTGAAGGAGATCGACGAGGTGGCCTATGTCCGCTTCGCCAGCGTGTACCGCGATTTCCGCGAGGCCAAGGATTTCGAAGCCTTCCTGGGCTCGCTGGACGGGACCTGATCGTGTCCGACCACACCCATATGCGCGCCGCGATCGGGCTGGCCGAGCGCGGGCTGGGCGCCACCTGGCCCAACCCGTCGGTCGGCTGCGTCATCGTCGGCACCGGCGGCCATGTCGTGGGCCGCGGCCGCACCGGACTGCGTGGGCGTCCGCATGCCGAGACCCC
>CAXUNK010000178.1:0-6903 GCA_964252425.1 uncultured Acetobacteraceae bacterium | reverse complement strand
GGGCTGGGCCGGCCTGGAACAGGGTCAGGATGGTGGCGGCGAGCAGCAGGCGCTTCATTAATCGGCTCCGTTCGTTTCGGTGTCGATATTTACTGCGCTTCCCGCGCGCCTGTCCATATTTTTTCGCCGGCGGGTTTCGGCGGCAAGGGTGGACACCCTAGGCCGCGGCTGCCTAAGATCGCGTGGACAGGCGCAAAGCGCCGCGGATCTGAGGGATGGATACGACATGAAGAAGCTGTTGCTCGCGGCCACGATCCTGGCGGGCTCGTTTTTTGCGGCCGGGGCGGGCGCGCAGACCGCCGCGGACCTGGGCCACTCACTGACGCCGATGGGCGCGACCAAGGCCGGCAATGCCGACGGCACCATTCCGGCCTGGACCGGCGGGCTGACCACGCCGGCGGCTGGGTACGTCGCCGGCGGGTACCGTCCGGACCCGTTCGCCTCGGAGCGGCCGCTGTTCACCATCACTGCGCAGAACGTCGATCGCTACGCGAGCAAGCTGGCCGACGGCACGGTGGCGATGATCCGCACCCTGCCCGGCTATCACGTGGACGTCTATCCGACGCACCGCACCGCGGCGGCCCCGCAATTCATCTACGATAACGCGATCGCCAACGCCTCGCGCGCGCATCTAACGGAGAACGGCCTGGGGGTGTCCGGCGCCAAGCTCTCCATCCCCTTCCCGATCCCGGCTAACGGCAACCAGGCGATCTGGAACCACATCCTGCGCTGGCGCGGCTACCAGGTGGTGCGCACCGTCGACAACGCGATCACCACTCCGAGCGGCGACTACTCGCTGACCCGCTGGCACGAGCAGATCATGCTGGCCTACAACACCCCCGGCCTCGCCAACCCGCAGAAATGGGACAGCCTGTTCTGGCAGGAAGTGCTCTCGCCGCCGCGCATTGCCGGGCAACTGACGCTGGTTCGCAGCTACCAGGACCCGTTCGAGCAGCCGCGCGAAGCCTGGACCTACAACCCCGGCGAGCGCCGTGTGCGCCGTGCGCCGGAGATCAACTACGACACCCCGGTGCAGAACACCGACGGTCTGGAGACGGTCGACGACTACGACATGTATAACGGCGCGATCGACCGTTACGACTGGACGCTGGTAGGGAAGAAGGAGATCTACATCCCCTACAACAACTACAAGATCCAGCAGCCGGGCGTGAAATACAGCGATATCGTCAAGCCTGCGGCGGTCAACCCGGACCTGCTGCGCTTCGAACTGCACCGCGTGTGGGTTGTGGAGGCCAAGCTGAAGCCCGGCGTCCGGCACATCTATGCGCGCCGCACCTTCTATATCGACGAGGATAGCTGGCAGGCGGCGATCGCCGACCGCTACGACACGCGCGGCCAGCTCTGGCGCACGGCGCTCGCCTTCATCGCCGAGTCGCCCGAGGTGCCGCTGTGCGGCGCTGACGGCTACGAGTTCGTGGATCTGCTCGCCCGCCGCTACCTGGTGCAGGGCCTGCACAGCCAGGAGCCGGACGCGCCGACCTACAATACGCAGCGCCTGACCCCCGACGACTTCACCGCCGACGCGCTACGCCGGGCCGGCCGGCGCTGATCGCTGAAGGCCGCCTCGGGGCACCGAGGCGGCCTTTGGTCATTGTTCGTGATATGGCAGGGTTGCTTTAGCCTCTTTCTCGCCTTGCTTGAACGTAGGTGGCTACGTTATAATGTAGCGTTTCAGACGAGGCCACCTCACGGCAGCACTGGGCGCAGCTTGAAACCGGGCGAAACGCAGCTTGACCGGCTGACTGGGTGCAGCCTTCCGCATCCTGGCGAGCGCCGGAGTGCCGCCGAACGCCGAAGCTGGTATGTGATCGGGCTGTGCCTGGTCACCATGGCGGCCGAGATCGCCGGCGGCGTGTGGACCGGCTCGATCGCACTGGTCGCCGACGGGCTGCACACCTCCACCCACGCCGCCGTGCTGACGATGGGCGCACTCGCCTACCGCTACGCACGCCAGCACGAGCGCGACCCGCGCTTCGCTTTCGGCACCGGCAAGATCGGCGACCTTGCGGGCTTTGCCAGCGCCGTCGTGCTGGCGGTGATCGCGATGCTGATCCTGTGGGAAGCCATGGGGCGGATTGTCGCCCCGGTGCCCATCGGGTTTTCCGAGGCGATCGGCTTGGCGGCTCTGGGGCTGGTGGTGAACGTGCTCTCGGTCTGGCTGCTGCGGGGCGGGGTGTCGCGCGACGCGTCGCCGTCGGGTCGGCCGCACCCTCATCTGCATCGCGACAACAACATGCGTGCCATCGTGCTGCACATCGTGGGTGACGGCGCGGTGTCGATACTCGTGATTTGCGGGCTTCTGGCCGCCCGTGCCTCCGGCGCGCTGTGGCTCGACCCGGCGGCCGGCATTGCCAGCGCCGCGATGGTGGTCTGGCTGGCCTATGTGCTGCTGCGCGACACCGGCGCCATCCTGCTGGATGTGAGTGCCAGCACCGGTGTGACGGACGCGATCCGGCAACTGGTCGAGTCGGGCGGCGACCGGGTGACCGACCTGCATGTGTGGCGCATCGGTCCCGGCCGGCTGGGGGCGGTGCTGACGATCGTCACCGACACGCTGCGCGAGGCAGCCTATTATCGCGGGCCGATATTGTCGCTGGCGCCGATTGCGCAGCTTACGATTGAGGTGCGTGTGCGGGAGGAAGCAGTGCTCGCGCAGGTCTGCCAGTAAAGCTTTGGCAAAACCTGCGCGAGCCATAATGCAGGCGAACAGAGCAAAAGCTTTTTGCTTCTTTTTCTCGAAAAAGAAGATTTTTCTTTCTTCTACGACGCCTCAGCCAGACTCCACGCCACAGCGGCGCAGGTCGCAAACATCTGGCTGTAGAGATGCGCGCGCGCATCGGCCGCGTTGCCGCGGCGTGAGCGGTCATAGACGCCCCAGCCGATCGAGGCCGAGCGGAACAGCGAGAAGGCCAGGTAGAACGGCCAGTGCTCGGCCGGGAAGTCGCGGCCGACCCCCGCGCAGTAGCGCGCCACCATCGCCCTCTCCTCCGGTATGCCGAGAGCCGTCAGGGACGCGCCGCCGAGCCCGCGGAAGGGACGCCCGTCCTGCGGCAGGTGGTAGAACGAGCAGAGATAGGCGAGGTCGGCCATGGGGTGGCCGATGGTGGCCAGCTCCCAATCCAGGATGGCCAGCAGGCGCGGCCCCTCCGGCGCCCACATCAGGTTGCCTAGGCGGTAGTCGCCATGCGCGATCACCGGCGCCTCGTCGGGCGGGATATGGGCGGGCAGCCACGCGATGAGCGCGTCCATGTTGGCGTCCTGGCCTGGGTCGGAGGCGAGGTACTGCCTGGTCCAGCGGTCGATCTGGCGCGCGATATAGGCCTCCGGCCGGCCGAATTTCTCGAGCCCCACCGCCCGCCAATCGACGCTGTGCAGGGCCGACAGCCCGTCGGCGACCGCGAAGTAGTAGCCGGCGCGGTCGGCGTGCGGCACCTCGTCCAGCCGGAGATCGGTCAGCACCCGGCCCTCGATGTAGTCCATCACATAGAAGGGCGTGCCGATGACCGACGGGTCCTCGCAGAGCAGACGGGCGCGGGGCACCGGTGTGGGTGTGGGTCCCAGGGCGCGCATGGCGGCGTATTCGCGTTCGACGGCATGGGCGGAGGGCAGGATGGCGCCCGGCGGTTTCTTGCGCAGCACGTAGCGCCGCCCGCCTGCCTCGGTCAGCAGGAAGGTCGGGTTCGACTGGCCCCCCTGGAACTGCCGCAGCGTGAACGGCGCGGCCATTTCCGGCAGTTCGCGGCAGAGATAGGCCTGCAGCGCCGGCTCGTCGAAACGGTGCTGCGGGCGAACGTCGATCAGCTCGGTCATTATCGGCAATCAGCTTTCAGCAGTTCGGAACGTCAGCGGACTTCGGCGAATTGCCGGTCCGTGGCAGCGATCCGCTGCGCGGCCAGGGCATAGGGGGTGAACAGCGCTTCGACCTGCGCGTATCCCCAGCGCAGATGGTCGCGGGTGATCGTCTCCACGCCCTGTCGGGACCGCAGATAGTCGATCCAGTAGCTCGCCACGATCCACGCGTTGACGACCAGGCGGTCGATCTCGTCGGGGCTGGCGCAGAGCACGCCGTCGGCCACCAGGGCGGAGAGCACGCGCCGGACCTGCGCCTGGCCCGTCTCCGTCAGCTGCATCAGCCGGGCATGCAGCGGCGGCGCCATGCGGTAGACGCCGGCGGCGTAGAACAGCCGCCACTCCCACATCATGTTGAACCAGCCGGCGAGATAGGCGCGGTGCGGTTGCGGGCTGCGCGCCACACTCGGGTCCGGCGTTCCGGCGCGCTCGTTGGCGGCCAGGAACTGGTCGAACAACGCCACCAGGATCTGTTCCTTGCGGCGGAAATGGTAGTGCAGGTTGCCCTCGCTGATGCCGACGGCCTGGGCGATCTCGGCGGTGGTGACCTCGGCAGGCCCACGCTCGTTGAACAGGCGGCGGCAGACTTCGAGTATCCTGTCGCGGGTGTTGGGACGCGGCTCGGCCATTCTTGTTCCCGGATCTTGCGCGCCGGCATCTGTCCGTTGACAGGTCTAGGGTGGACACCCGACATAGACGACTATGGCAAACTGGCCTGGGCGGGTCCAGCGCGGCTTGCCCGATACGAAGGTGCGGTGCCGCTGGCAGCACTGCCCGCAGGGAGAGAGATCCGGATGCGCGAAGCCGTCATTGTGTCCACCGCACGCACGCCGATCGGCCGCGCATATAGGGGCGCGTTCAACGATACGCATGGCGCAACCCTTGCCGGCCACGCGGTGGCCCAGGCGCTCTCGCGCGCCAAGCTCGACGGACCCGAGGTCGAGGATGTGATCCTGGGCTGCGCGCTGCAGCAGGGAGCGACGGGCGGCAACATCGCGCGTCAGGCGGCGATACGTGCCGGCCTGCCGGTGAATTCGGCCGGCACCACCATCGACCGCCAATGCAGCAGCGGGCTTCAGGCGATCTCGCTGGCCACACAGCGCGTAGCGTTCGACGGCGTGCCGGTGGCCATCGGCGGCGGGCTGGACAGCATCAGCCTGGTGCAGAACGAGCACATGAACCGCTGGCACGGCATGGATGAGTGGCTGCAGGAGCACAAACCCGAGATCTACATGCCGATGATCGACACGGCGGAGATCGTGGCGCAGCGCTATCAGATCACCCGCGAGACGCAGGATGCGTATGCGCTGGAATCGCAGAAGCGAACGGCGGCGGCACAGCAGGCCGGGCGGTTCGACGCGGAGATCGTGCCGTTCGAGACGCGCATGGGGGTTGCCGACAAGGCAACGGGGGAAATCAGTTTCAAGCAGACGACGCTGCAGAAGGACGAGGGCAACCGGCCCGACACGACCGCCGAGGGGCTGGCCGCGCTGAAGCCGGTGCGGGGCGAGGGACACGTGATCACCGCCGGCAACGCCTCGCAACTCTCGGACGGCGCATCGGCCTGCGTGGTGATGGAGGCCGGTGAGGCCGCACGCCGCGGGCTGACGCCGCTGGGCGCGCTGCGCGGCTTGTCGGTGGCCGGGTGCGAGCCGGACGAGATGGGCATCGGGCCGGTCTTCGCGGTGCCGCGCCTGCTGGAGCGCAACAACCTGTCGATGGACGACATCGATCTGTGGGAGCTGAACGAGGCGTTCGCCGTGCAGGTGATCTACTGCCGCGACCGGCTTGGCATCGACCCCGCCCGACTGAACGTGGATGGGGGCGCCATTTCCATCGGCCACCCTTATGGCATGTCGGGCGCGCGCATGGCTGGGCATCTGCTGATCGAGGGCCATCGGCGCGGCGCCAAATGGGGCGTGGTGACGATGTGCGTCGGCGGC
The DNA here is from genome assembly GCA_964252425.1 of uncultured Acetobacteraceae bacterium. Classification (GTDB taxonomy): domain Bacteria; phylum Pseudomonadota; class Alphaproteobacteria; order Acetobacterales; family Acetobacteraceae; genus BOG-908. The sequence goes on along the minus strand of CAXUNK010000178.1, from coordinate 1,090 downwards.
GGCATGGGTGCGGCGGGGTTGTTTGAGATTTTCTAGGTCTGCCGTCTTTGCCTGACGCCGCGAAAGCATCGTATCCACAGATTGCGCAGATGAACACAGATTAGTTGCGGTTGCGGTCTGTCCAAACATCTGTGTTCATCTGTGCCATCGGTGGATTGCGTGCTGCGCGCGGCGCCTCGGGGTGGCTGATGGAAGGGGAGCGCCACGATGGATGTGCGTGACAAGGTGATCGTTATCACCGGCGGGGGCAGCGGGATCGGCGCGGCCATGGCGCGGCTGTTTCATGCTGAGGGTGCCAGGCACATCGCTGTTGCCGACCTCAACGAGGCGGGCGCTCGCGAGGTGGCTGGACTGGTCGGCGGCGCCGCTTTCGTGTGCGACGTCTCGCGCGAGGCCGATATTCAGAGCGTGGTGCGCGAGACGGAGAGCCAGGCCGGGCCGATCGACATCTTCTGCAGCAATGCCGGCGTGATCGCGACCGATCCCGATTTCGACAATCCGGCCAGCGCGCCGGATGCGGATTGGGCGCGGCTGTGGGGTATCCATGTGATGGCGCATGTCTATGCCGCGCGCGCGGTGCTGCCTGGCATGGCGCAGCGCCGCTCCGGCTGGCTGCTGAACACGGTGTCCGCGGCAGGATTGCTCAGCCAGATCGGGTCGGCGACGTACAGCACCACCAAGCACGCGGCGATCGGGTTTGCCGAAAGCCTTGCAATCGCCAGCAAGGATCAGGGTGTGGGCGTGTCCGTGCTGTGCCCGCAAGGCGTGCGCACGCCGCTGGTGACGCGCAACTATTTCGGCGGCGCCGATGTGGACGGCGTGCTGACGGCGGACGAGGTGGCGCGGTCGGCGCTGGACGGGTTGCGGGCCGAGCAGTTCCTGATCCTGCCGCATGCCAACGTGGCCAACTACATCAAGGTGAAAGCGGAAAATTACGGGCGCTGGATCGGCGGCATGGCCAAGCTGCGCCGCCGGGTGAAGGAAGCGCGCGAGGCCGCGCTGGCCTGACGCGGCACATGTCCGAGACGTTCGACTATGTTGTGGTGGGCGGCGGGCCCGCGGGCTGCGCGGTCGCCGCACGCCTCGCGGA
>CAXUNK010000177.1:0-6947 GCA_964252425.1 uncultured Acetobacteraceae bacterium | reverse complement strand
GCTCGTTGATGATCTGGAGGACGTTGAGCCCGGCGATCCGGCCGGCCTCGATCGCCTCCAGATAGGCCTCACGGATGCGCAGGCTGCGGGCGAGGTCGGGCAATTTCCAGCCCAGGCTCTCGCGCCTGGCGCGCAACTCGGCGCCGATCTGCGCCGAGGGCGACGGGGCGGCAGAGCGGCCGGCGTCAGACATTGGTCGGGCGAGATGGTGAGGGCATTAACCGATGCTCATACAATCAGCCATTCCGGCGCAACAGGCGCAGGCGGGTTACACAGGGCCGGAACCGTGTGACGCGCCCACTCACACCGTCAGTCCGTGGTCGCGCGCCCAGCCCGCCAGCGGCTCGCGCAAGCTGATCGTGCCGGCCGCGGTGCGGCGCAACGTGTCGAGAAACGAGCGCAGCGCGTCCAGATCCAACGTCGTCAGCCAAGCCTTTACCGGCAACACGCTGGATGCCGACATCGACAATTGCGTGATGCCCAGCGCCAGCAGCACCGCCGCGTCCAGCGGGCGCGCCGCCGCCTCGCCGCAAAGCGACAGCGACGTGCCCCGCGCCGCCGCCTCGGCGCGCACCGATTTCAGAAGACGCAGCATCGGCACCGACAGGAAATCGTAGCGCTCGGCCAGCGCCGGCGTGCCGCGGTCGGCGGCGAAGACGAACTGGGTCAGATCGTTCGACCCGATGGAGACGAAATCGGCCTCCTGCATCAGCTCGGGCAATTGCCAGAGCAGGGCGGGCACTTCCAGCATGGTGCCGATCCGCAGAAGCTCCGGCGCTGGCCGCACTCGCGCCGCCTCGGCGAAGACCAGCCCGCGCGCCTGGCGGAACTCGGCCAGCGTCGCCACCATCGGGAACATGATGCTGAGCTTGCGGCCAGCGGCCGCCAGCAGCATCGCGCGCAACTGGCGGCGCAGGATCGCCGGCCGGTCCAGACCGACGCGCAGGCTGCGCCAGCCCATCGCCGGGTTCTCCTCCTCCGGCGGCGCCGCCTGCGGCAGCAGCTTGTCGCTGCCCAGGTCCAGCGTACGGAACAGCACCGGACACTCGCCTGCCGCGTCCAGCACGCGCGCATAGATCGCGGCCTGTTCCTCCACGCCCGGCACGGAGCCGCGCGCCATCATCGCGATCTCGGTGCGGAACAGGCCGATGCCGGCGGCACCCGTGGCTGCAAGCTGACGCAGTTCGAGCGGCAGGCCGGCATTCATCATCAGCGTGAACTGCGTGCCGTCACGCGTGACACAGGGCGTGTCGCGCAAGCCGGAGAAGGCGGCGCTGCGCGAGGCGCGTGCGGCCAGCACGCGCCCATAGGCCTCGCGCACGCTCCGGTCCGGCCGCAGGATCAGCGTGCCCTCATCGGCGTCGAGCACGGCCTCGTCACCCGATTCGGCGGCCTCGATTGCGCCGCGCGCGCCGCCCGCCGCGGGCAGGCCAAGCGCACGGGCGACGATGGCCGCATGGCCGCCGGCCGATCCCTCCTCGATGACCACGCCGGCGATGCCGCGTGTGTGCCATTCCAGAAGCTGCGCCGGCCCGAGACGGCGGACGAGCAGGATGGCGCCTGCCGCCTCCGCCATGTCCTGTCCCGCGATCTCGCCCCGGGTCAGGTTGGCCAGCAGCGCGTCCGCCAGATCCTCCAGATCGGCCAGGCGCTCGCGCAGATAGGGGTCGGTGATCCGGCGCATGCGCGCGCGCACGTCGTCGGCCACGCGGTGGACGGCCGCTTCGGCCGTCAGCCCGCCGCCGACCGCCTCGGTCACACGCTTCAGCCAGCCATCGCCGGCGGCCACCTGGCGTGTCGTGTCCAGTATGTCGCGCGAATCGCCGTCCTGCCCGTCCAGCAATGGCAGTTGGGCTGCGATCAGGCTGTCCAGCCCATGGCGCATCGTCTCGAGCGCGCTCTCCAGCCGCGCCAGTTCGGCCGCCGGATCGTCCGACAGCAGCCGGTCGGGCCGCAGCGCGCTCCCGTGCAGCTTGATCCGGCCGAACACCATGCCTGGCGAGAGCAGCGCCGCATCGAACTGGCGCGGCAGGCTGCCGGCAAAACCCTCGCGCGTGTCGGTGCCCGCACTGGCCAGCAACTCGGTGACCAGCATGGCCACCGTCTCCAGCACCTCCGTCTCGAGGTCGGAGAAGTTGCGGTTGTCGCGACTCTGCACCAGCAGCACGCCCAGCGTGCGACCGGCGCGGCGCACCGGCACGGCCAGCAGGGAGACCAGCCCATCCTCGCCGGTCTCCGGCCGATAGGCGAAGGCGGGATGGTTCGGCGCGTCGGCCAGGTTCATCGGCCGTCCGGTTGCCGCGACCAGCCCCACGATCCCCTCGCCCACGCGCAGCCGGGTGCGGCCGATGGCCGCCGGGTTCAGCCCGAACGTCGCGCGCAGTTCCAGTATCTCGCCCGCGCGCAGCCCGTAGGCGGAACACGCCTCGGTCTCGAGCTCGCCGGCCACCATGGCCACGATGTCGGAGAGGTGCGCGCTGCCCACCTCCATCGACGCGCGCAGCCTTTGCAGCAGGCGCCGACCTGGCGAGATCGGCGACGCGAGAATGGCTGCACGCGCGGCAAGCCCGGCCAAGGCAGTCTCGTCAGGCACCGCCCCTCCCTTCACCCAAGCTCGGCTAGTGTCGCGACCCGAAGTCGAACGGATTTCAGGGTCGCGACGCCAGCGCGCCCTCCGCCTGTGCAACCAGCTCGTCGATGACCTCGGCCACGCTCTGCTCGCGCGTGACCATGCCGACCGACTGGCCGGCCATCACCGACCCCGTTTCCACATCGCCGTCGATGACCGCGCGGCGCAGCGCCCCGGCCCAGAAATGCTCGATCTCCAACTGGGCCGCCTCCTTCGTCAGCTCGCCGGCCTGGTAGCGGCGCAGGGCATCTGCCTGCGCGCCCAGGAACCGGCGCGTACCCTCATTGACCAGACCGCGTACCGGGATGACCGGGAAGCGCGCATCCAACTGGACCGAGGGTAGCGCGTCGCGGGCGTTGGCGCGGATGAAGGCGCGCTTAAAATTCGGATGGGCGATGCTGTCTGTCGCCGCGGCGAACCTTGTGCCGAGCTGGGCGCCCGACGCCCCCATTTCGAGATAGGACAGGATTGCCTCGCCGCGGCCCAGCCCGCCGGCCACGAAGACCGGCACGTCGCGTATATGCGGCAGGATCTCCTGGGCCAGCACGGTGAGCGAGACCGGGCCGATATGGCCGCCCGCCTCCGAGCCTTCGATCACCAGCGCGTCGGCGCCCGATTTGACGAAACGGCGGGCCAGCACCAGCGCCGGCGCGAAGCACACGAGCTTGGCGCCGCCATCCTTGACCGCGCGCACCGCCGGGCCGGGCGGGATGCCGCCGGCCAGCACCACATGCGTCACCCCCATGCGCAGGCATGTGCCCACCAGCTCGTCGAGCTGCGGGTGCATGGTGATGAGGTTGACGCCGAACGGCTGTGCCGTCAGCGCCTGGGTGGCGGCGATCTCCCGCTCCAGCAGCGCCGGCCCCATGGAGCCGCAGGCGATGACGCCGAAGCCGCCCGCGTTTGAGATGGCGGCGACAAGGTTGCGCTCGCTGACCCAGCTCATCGCCCCGCCCATGATGGCCGTGCGCGTACCCAGGAACGCGGTCCCGCGCGCCCAGAGCCGATCCAGCCTCGCCCGCGCGAGACCCAGCGTCGGCGTCAGCGCGGCGGCGGGCGGCTCCAGCAGGCTGATATCAGGCGGCATCGAGACCGTAGGCCGTATGCAGCGCGCGCACGGCGAGCTCGGTGTAATCCTCGGCGATCAGCACGCTCACCTTGATCTCGCTCGTCGATATGACCTGGATGTTGATCGACCGCTCGGCCAGCGTGCGGAACATGGTGTTGGCGATGCCCGCATGGCTGCGCATGCCGACGCCGACCACGGACACCTTGGCAACGTCGCGGTCGGTCAGCAGGGTGGTGTAGCCGATCGCGTCGCGCTCGCCCTCCAGGCAGGCGACCACGCGAGCCAGGTCGGCGCGGCCGATGGTGAACGTCATGTCGGTCGCACCCTCGGCCGAGACGTTCTGCACGATCATGTCCACATTGACCCGCGCCGCCGACAGCGGGCCGAAGACCGAGGCGGCGACACCGGGCCGGTCGGGCACGTGCCGCAAAGTGACTTTCGCCTCGTCGCGCGAATAGGCGATGCCGGTTACGATTTCCTTTTCCACGATCTCGTCCTCATCGACCAGGAACGTGCCCCGGCTCGGTTGTTCTGAGCTTGGCTCGTCCGGGTCGCCGAAGCTCGAGAGCACCTGGACCCGCACGCGCTCCTTCATCGCCAGTTCCACGCTGCGCGATTGCAGCACCTTGGCGCCCACCGACGCCAGCTCCAGCATCTCCTCATAGGCGATCCGGTCCAGCCGCCGGGCGCGCGGCGCGATGCGCGGGTCGGTGGTATAGACGCCGTCCACGTCGGTGTAGATGTCGCACCGGTCCGCCCGCAGGCAAGCGGCCAGCGCCACGGCCGAGGTGTCCGACCCGCCGCGGCCCAGCGTGGCGATTCGGTTGTCCGGCGCCAGGCCCTGGAAACCGGCCACGACCGCCACCTGGCCGCGCTGCATAGAGGCCAGTATGCCGCCCGCCTCCACGCTCAGAATGCGGGCCGCGCCATGCGCGTCGTCGGTGCGCAGCGGGATCTGCCAGCCGGCCCAGGACCGCGCCTCCACCCCCTCGGCCTGAAGGGCGATCGCCAGCAGGCCCATCGTCACCTGCTCGCCTGTTGCCACCACCGCGTCGTACTCGCGCGCGTCGTGCAGGGGTGAGAGCGCCTGGCACCAGGCGACGAGCTGGTTGGTGGCGCCGGCCATGGCCGAGACCACGACGGCCACCTGATCGCCCATCTCCACCTGCCGCCGCACCCGCTGGGCGACGTTGCGAATCCGGTCGAGGTCGGCGACGGAGGTGCCGCCGAACTTCATCACGATGCGGGCCATGGCGTCCTTGATTGGGCGAACCCGCGCACCGGGCGGGTGGGGTGGTCTAATCGGGCCGGGCTGGTAAGACAATCTTCGGGCATCAGGGATCAGCCATCAGATGTCGGAGGCAGTATGGGCTGCGGAGGTGGCGCGGTTCGGCGCGTTGGCGCCGCGCTGGTGGGATCTGGGCGGTCCGATGCGGGAACTGCACCGGATGAACCCGGCGCGGATCGGCTGGATCACGGCGCGGCTGCCCGAGGGCTGCGCGCCACGCGTGCTCGATATCGGCTGCGGCGGGGGCATCGCGTCGGAGGCGCTCGCGCGCGCCGGGTGCCAAGTGACGGGGCTGGATGCCTCGGCCGAGCCGGTGGGCGTGGCCCGGACGCACGCGGCGCAGGCTGGGCTCGCGATCGACTATCGCGTCGGGCTTGCCCAGGACCTGCTGCCTGAACCGGCCCGCTTCGATGCCGTGACCGCTCTGGAAGTGATCGAGCACGTTCCGGACCAGCAGGCGTTCATCGCCACGCTTGCCGAGCTCCTGGCGCCGGGCGGCGTGCTGTTCGTCTCGACCATCAACCGCACGCTGGCCTCGCTTGCGGTGGCCAAGATCGGCGCCGAATACATCGCGCGACTGCTGCCGGCGGGCACGCATGAGTGGCGCCGCTTCGTGCGCCCCGACGAGCTGGCCGCCATGGGCCGGCGCGCCGGGCTGCGTCCCGCTGACATCGCCGGGATGAGCGCGCGTGCGGCGACCGGCTGGACGATCACGCGCGACGTTTCGATCAACTACATCATGGCGATGTCACGCGCCTGATCTCCTGGTGACACTTGAAGAAAGCAGTCCTTTTTTGAAAAAAAGGACCAAAAAACTTCTGTCTCCTACGCCTGCGGTAATGCTCGCGCAGGTCCTGCCAGATCCGCTTTGGCAGAACTGGTGCGAGCCGTACTGCGATGCGTCAGCCTATCAGGCTGATTAGCATCAGCGCAGCGACGGGTAGGGCAGCGGGCCGAGATCGACCCTCACATTTGCCAAGGCGCGAACCGCACGGGCCGCGACCACGCAGGCGTAGAGCACGACCGGCACGGCATAGGCGAAGATGAAGGCGGTCGGCAGGTCCTGAGCGCCCACCGCCACCAGGGTCAGCAACGTGTAATACAGGAACGCCGCGATAAAGGCGGTCCAGGGCAGGGAGAACGCGGCGGCGGCGCGGGTCATGGCAGTCTCGTCGAAAATGGCTCGCCAGACTTGGTAAGCACGCGGCTGATCGTAAGCCACGTTATTGACGACCACCCATGCTCGCCCTGCATGGGACGGAGCGCGATCAGGCGGGGAAGTGGCAGTCCTGCCGCACCGCCCCCGTGTAGGGCGGCCAGCGCTGCGTGCTGCCCAGGATCGGCAAACCGATATAGCCGCGCAGCCTGAGCGTGCCGTCCGGCACCCAGACTTCCGCGCTGTAGGTCTTGCCGTCTTCCGGGTCGGTGACCGTGCCGTGCCACCGCCCGTCATCCTCCAGGCGCAACCCGGCCAACAGAACCTCGTGGCATTGCGGCAAGCCGCGCCAGTCGCGCTTGATGTCGTGCGCCGGCCAGTCCGACAGGCCGACGATGATGCCGCACAGCGCGGCGCCGCAGGGCTGCACGCTGATGACGCCACCCCGATCCTCGGTCAGCCACAGCCCGAGCGGTGACGGCGGCGCGGCATGGCCGGGCGGGGCAGCCGACAGAGGGGTGGTCAGCAGACAGGCCGCCGCGATCAGGACGGCGCCGGCACGATCACCCATCGGCGCGCGGCACCCAGGGGATCTGCTCGACGTCTATCCCGTCCTCCACCAGCGCTTCGGCCTCCTCGGGCGAGGCTTCGCCGTAGATCGATCGTGGTGGGGTCTGGCCAGCGTGGATGGCCCGTGCGGTTTCGGCAAAGCGGGGGCCCACATAATCGCAGCGCCGCTCCACCTCAGCCCGTATGCGCTGCAATGCCGCGCGAAGCTGGTCCGGCATGGGCGGCAGCGCGGGGG
>CAXUNK010000176.1:0-7004 GCA_964252425.1 uncultured Acetobacteraceae bacterium | reverse complement strand
GGGCCCCGCCCTCGCCGGGCGGCCCCCCGCCCCCCCCCCCCCCGGCCATATCCCGAACTCGCACGGGAGGGTGAGGCTTGGACTCATGCCGGACGTTACTGGATAGCCCATACGACCGGCGAGCCACCGTGATCACGGCAGTGTTCTATGATGAGTCCGACATACCGGGCCGAGTGTAGCCCTGGTTTGCGCCCCGCCGATGAGCGTATTGGCTGACCCATGATACGCTCCGCCGGCCTTCGTTTCGCACTGCTGTTCGGGGCCGTCTTTGCCGCCGCGGCACTGGCCTTGGTGCTGTTCCTGTGGCTGTCCACGGCGGGGTTGCTGGACCGGCAGGTGGAGGCCGCGATCAATGCGGACGCGCAGGGGCTGGTCGAGCGGTGGTCGGAAGGCGGCGTGCCCTCGCTGCTGCTGACCATACAGGACCGGCTGAGCGAGAACGTCGATGACGACGCGATCTATGAAGTGACCGACCCGCTGGGGGCGACGGTGGCCGGCAATCTGGGGCGCTGGCCGGAGCGTGTGGTCAGCCCCGGGGTGATCTACGAGTTGCAGGTGGTGCGCGCCGGCGCCCATTCGGTGGCCGACGTGCGCCGCTACGACCTGCCTGGCGGGTTCCGTCTGCTGGTGGGGCGCGACGTGCGCGGGCGCGTGGAGCTGCGCCGGCTGCTGACCAACGCGCTGTTCTCCTCGCTGCTGGTGGTGGTCGGGCTGGGCGTGGCCGGCGCGCTGGTGATACGCAACCTGTTCCGCCGGATGGTGGCCGAGGTCTCGCGCACCGCGGACGCCATCGCCGGCGGCGACCTGTCGCCACGCGTGCGGCGGACCGGCAGCGGCGACGAGTTCGACCGCATGGCCGAGTCGATCAACACTATGCTGGAGCGCATCGCGCGGCTGATGGACGGGGTGCGTCAGGTCAGCAACGCGATCGCCCACGATCTGCGCACGCCGATCACCCGGGCGCGTGCGCGGCTGGAGGATGCGGCGCTGCATGCGCGCACCGATGGGGAGTTGCGGGCCGGGGTGGAGCGGGCGGTGGCCGACCTGGACGGCATCACCGCCGTCTTCCACGCGCTGATGCGCATCGCCGAGATCGAGGTGGGGTCGCGCCGTTCCGCCTTCGCCGACGTGGATCTGGGGCCGCTGCTGGCCGATCTGGCCGAGCTGTACGGGGCGGTGGCCGAAGAACACGGGCTGAGCCTGCTTCTGGAGGTGCCGGACACGCTGGCCATCCTGGGGGATCGCGACCTGCTGCAGCAGGCGGTCGCCAACCTGCTCGACAACGCGATCAAGTTCTCGCCCGAGGGCGGGGTGGTGACGCTGTCGGCGCAGCGGACGGACCGGCAGGTGCGTCTGTCGGTGGCCGACCAGGGGCCGGGCATACCCGAGGCCGATCGGCCGCGGGCCACGGAGCGGTTCTTTCGCGGCGAGGCGGCGCGCAGCACGCCCGGCTCAGGGCTCGGCCTGGCGCTGGTGCAGGCGGTGGCGCTGCTGCACGAGGGCGCCCTGCAGCTCGACGATGCACGGCCCGGCTTGCGCGCCAGCCTGGTGCTGCCGGCGCTGGTGCCGCAAATGAACATCGCTTCATCCGTGCCCCACACGCCGGAGAGCGTGCCCATGGCATCTGCTGAGAGCAGATGAACCGTTGCGCGATCGCTCTGCTGCTCCTGGCCGCCACACCGTGCCAGGCCGACGATCAGAGCTTTTCCACGACGACCGACACGCTGCCGTACTGCATGCAGCTCGTCCGGCAGGTGGCCGAGCGGCATAGTCCGCTGCTCGACGTGCAGCGCCTGCTGAACGAAGGGCGGGAGATGTGCGAGCAGGGCGAGGTTCGGGGCGGCATACGCCGTCTGCGCCGCGCACTCGTGGTGCTGCGGCACCGGACGGGCGCCAAGGAAGGCTCCTGAAGCACCACCCCGATGCCCTCAGGCCTGACACCCGATCGGCTCAGTGGGCCGCGGCACAGATCTCCGCTGGAGTGGAACGCAGCGGTGTCACGGGTCGCGCTATGTCCACAGTGTTCAGTATGGACCTGTCCACCCCCATCGCGGTCGATAGCGCGAGGTCGGCGCCCACTTCGAGACCGGCTGTGGCGATTTCGCGGAACACGCGTCCGCCGACGATGACCACGAGGTCCTTGTTGCAGGAGGCATGACGCGCGTGGGCGATGGTGTCCGACACGCGTCCGAGCAGGTGCTCGCGCCGGAACGCCACGCTCAGCGAGAGGTCGAGCACGTCGAACCAGGTGGAGGCCACCATGTCCTGCAGCGCCTCGTCGCTCGACGGGTAGTCGCAGTGCGGCGACCAGCCGGCGCGGCGCAGCACGCCGCCGTCGAGTGCCGCACCGAGACGATGCAGCTCGCCCGGCTCGGGCACGATCAGCACTGCCGGCCGCCGCGCGCGCGCGGGCCTGCCGGCATCCGACGCGAGCGACCCCGCGACGGATTGCAGCCGGCACAGGCCCAGGGTCACGTCGAACTCGGTGCAGAGATCCTCGCTCCACAAATCGCCCAGATGGCGCGCCGCGGGCTCGAAGACGGAGGCGACCAGCGGTCCCATGGCGACTCCGGACGACGCGATCTCGCCGATCAGCTCGACGGCCGCGCCCTGGTCGGACGAGACCAGCAGATCGGCCAGTTCGCGCATGCGCGGATGCACCTGGAGCAGGTGCGGTGCGGCCGTCTCCACCACCTCGCCTCGCAATAGGGGCACGACGGTCGAGAGGAAGACGTTCTTCAGGACACGGGCGGTTTTCTCGCCCAGACAGTGTTCGGCGAAATCGTCGTTCGCATGTTCAACCGACGCGTTCTCGCACGGCCTGAGGCGCACCAGGAGTGCGGAGGCCAGATGCGGCCGCTTGCGCAGGGTCTCGACGATCTCGGGCGGCGGCTCGATGACCTCCCGCCGCCAGGACGGCATGACCGGCCCGGGCATGGCGAGCTTCATGCTCCAGCCGTCGAAGGCCCTGGTCTCGACCGTCTCGTTGCCGAGTATCTCTATGTCGGTGTGCCGCTCGTCCTGGCGGATGGAATGCATGACGCGGCCGAGATTATCTGCCGGTCCTTCGATCCACTGATAGAAATGCCCGTTATCGTGAATCATCACGCCGGTGATCGCCTCGCGCTCGTTGCGTGACTGGGCGGTGCGGGTGAGGTCGTGAATGTCTTTCGGTGAGAGCGCCTTGGACGCCCGGCTGCGATAGACGATCTTCGCCATTTTCTGACCGCCACGTAAAGGCGGAGCCGATCGTGACCAGCCTGTGGCTAGGACGTTCGTAGCCTGACGCATTCTTCGCTCCCGGCCGCGGTCATTGGGTGGCGCCTTGGACACGTCACCAGGTGCGCATCATTCACGGTTTCGAGTGGCAAAATCAAGCCGAATACGCGAGCCTGCGAGTGTGAGTTTGCGAGGTGGAACACCGGACGCGAAATCTTCTTTTTTGAACGCCGACGGGTAAATCTCAGTCCTGCCGGAACGGGGACAGCTCCATCAGGCTGTCGATCTCGGCCTCCATTGCCGGGCGCTCGCGCGCCAGATGGTCGCCGATGACCTGGCGCAGGCCGGGATGGGCGATCCAGTGGGCGGAGTAGGTGGGCGTGGGCAGGTAGCCGCGTTGAATCTTGTGTTCGCCTTGCGCGCCCGCCTCGACGGTGCGCAGCCGATGCGCGATCGCGTAGTCGATGGCGCGGTAGTAACAAAGTTCGAAGTGCAGAAAAGGATAGTCGCCGATGCAGCCCCAGTTGCGGCCGTACAGCGTGTCCTCCCCGGCCAGGTTGAGCGCGCCGGCGACGAGCTTGCCGCGATCTTCCGCCAGCATCAGCACGACGGCGTCGCCCAGGCGTTCGGACAGCAGCGGAAAGAATTTCTGCGTGAGATAGGCGCTGCCCCATTTGCGATCGACGGTCGATTCGTAGAATTTGTAGAAGGCTTTCCAATGCGCGCGCTCGATCTCGCCGCCGCGCAGCGTATGGAACACCAGGCCGCACGAATTCGCGTCACGCCGCTCGCGCCTCAGTGTTTTGCGTTTGCGTGCGTTGAGCGCGCCGAGAAAATCGTCGAAGGTGGCAAACCCCTCGTTGCGCCAATGGTATTGCACGCCCAGCCGTTGCAGCCAGCCGGCCTCGCCCAGCGCCGCGTATTCGGGTTGCGTGCAGAAGGTGATGTGCACCGAACTCAGTTGCAGTTCGCGGCAGGCCTGGGCGAGAGCCGCGGCCAGAGTCGGGGCGTCCAGGCCGGCATCGGGGCGGATCAGCAGACGCGGGCCGGTCACGGGGCTGAATGGGGAGGCGACCTGCAGTTTGGGGTAGTAGCGCCCGCCGGCCTGCTCGAAGGCGCGGGCCCAGCCGTGGTCGAAGACGTATTCGCCGTAGCTGTGGCCCTTGGCGTACATCGGCGCGCAGGCGATCAGGCGCCCGGACGGGTTCCGCAAGGCGGCGTGGCGCGGCAGCCAGCCGGTGCGCGGGCCGGCCGAGCCGCTATCCTCGACGGCGGAGAGGAAGGCGTGGCTGACGAACGGGTTTGCCGCCCCGGCGCAGGCCTGCCAGTCGGCGGCCTCGATCTCATGGATCGATCCGTGCAGGCTCAGGCTGAGCGATGGGGTCATGTCTGGCATCGGGGCGGATATGAGCGTCCGGCAGTGGGTTGCTAGGCTACCGGCGGGTCTGAGGGTCCTGCTCCAGGAAGCGCGCGAAGGCGGCCAGCGTCGTGGGCGAGACGTGGTGTTCGATGCCCTCGGCGTCGTTCTCCGCGTCCTCGCGCGGCACGCCCACGGCCACGAGCAGGTCCACGACGAGCCGGTGGCGGGCGCGCACGCGGCAGGCCAAGGCGTCGCCCTCCGGCGTGAGGAACACGCCGCGATAGGGGCGCGCGGTGACCAGCCCCTCGCGCTTCAGCCGTTCGATGGTCTTGACGACGGTGACGTGGCTGACGCCCAGGCGCCGGGCGATGTCGGTGGGGCGGGCCTCGCCGCCGTCGGCCAGCAGGTCGGCAATCAGTTCGGCGTAATCCTCGAGCAGTGCGGAGGAGCGCTGAACGCGGGCGGCGCCGAAACGCCTGGCCTGCGCCGCATCGGGGGAGAGGCGGGAGGACTCGTCCACGGGGAGGGCTGACCCTTCTGCCACGCGATCTTCTACCCCGTTGCCTTCCCCGTAGCCTAGACTACATGTTTTAGCATGAGCCTAAACCTCAGCGAGCGGACGACATGGGCCATACGCGAGGTGCTGGATGGCCGTGTGCGCGGCGTGCGCGCGGCATGGCCGTTCGTGGGGCCGGCGATGGTGGCCAGCGTCGCCTATATCGACCCGGGCAACATCGCGACCAACGTGCAGGCCGGCGCGCGATACGGCTACGCGTTGCTGTGGGTGGTGCTGCTGGCCAATGGTGTCGCGATGCTGTTCCAGGCGCTGAGCGCGCGGCTGGGCATCGTGACCAACCGCAACCTGGCCGAACTGTGCCGCGAGCACTTTCCGCGTTCCGTGGTGCTTGGCATGTGGCTGACCAGCGAGGTGGCGGCGATGGCCACGGACCTGGCCGAGTTCCTGGGCGGTGCGATCGGGTTGTCGCTGCTGCTGCATGTGCCGCTGCTGGCCGGCATGGGTGTGGTGGCGGTGGCGACCTATGCGATCCTGTTGCTGGACATGCACGGGTTCCGGCCGCTGGAACTGGCGATCGGTGCGATGGTCGGGGTGATCGGCGTCTGCTACGTGCTGGAGCTGGTGGTGGCGCCGCCGGATTGGCGGGCGTCGGGCATCGGGCTGGTGGTGCCGCGGCTGGCCGACCATGGCGCGGTGCTGCTGGCGGTGGGCATCGTGGGCGCGACGGTGATGCCGCACGCGATCTACCTGCATTCCGGGCTCACTCAGAACCGCGCGCCGGCCAGGAGCATGGCCGAGCGTCGCCGGCTGGTGCGGTATTCGAATCGCGAGGTGGTGCTCGCGCTGACGCTGGCCGGGGTGGTGAACTTGGCCATGGTGATGATGGCGGCACGTGCCTTCCATGCCGGCCATCCCGGTGTGGCCGAGATCGAGCAGGCGTATCACACGCTGGGTCCGCTGTTCGGCGCGGGGGCGGCCGGGGTGTTCCTGGTGGCGCTGCTGGCCAGCGGGCTATCGAGTTCGGTGGTGGGCACCATGGCCGGCCAGGTGATCATGCAGGGCTTCGTGGGCTGGCGCATACCGATCTGGGTGCGCCGCGCGGTGACGATGCTGCCGGCCTTCGCCGTGGTGGGTGCGGGCTACGACGCGACGAGGAGCCTGGTGCTGAGCCAGGTGCTGCTGAGCCTGATGCTGCCGATGCCGATGGTGGCGCTGCTGCTGCTGAGCCGCAGGCGGGACGTGATGGGCGAGATGACCCCTGGACGCGGCCTGCTGGCCCTCTCCTGGATCGCGGCCGCAGCCACACTGGTGCTCAACGCGGTTTTGTTAGCTAGCCAGGTCTAGCTGGGGTTCTTGGTTCACCGTTGAGCTGACGCTTTGCTGTCGAGAGATTCAGAAGGGAATCAACACAGAGGACACTGAGGGAAGGGAGAGCACAGAGAAGATCTTGCGTTGTTGCACGGCCGCGAGGCTGGTTTGTGTGACCTCCCTGTCCTCCCTTCTTCTCTGCGTTCTCTGTGTTAATTTTCTTGCCGACTTTGGGCCGCGAGGCAGGCAGGCACACGAAGCTCTCGCTTCTCCTGATCTTTGACGTCTCGCCAGCACTCCTCCATCTCGGTCAGGTCGGCGCCGTCCGCCGTCCGTCCACGCTCTGCGAGCTTCGCCTCGACAGCGGTGAAGCGGCGGTAGAACTTGTCGTTGGCGCCGCGCAGGCAGGCTTCCGGGTCCAGCCCGAGCTTGCGGGCGAGGTTGGCCATGGTGAACAGCATGTCGCCCAGCTCGTCGGCCAGGCGGGCGGGGTCCGACGCGGGCAGCTCGGCGCGAAGTTCGGCGATCTCCTCCTCCAGCTTGTCGAGCACGGCGGCCGCCTCGGGCCAGTCGAAGCCGGTGCGGGCGGCGCGTCTGGTG
>CAXUNK010000175.1:0-7026 GCA_964252425.1 uncultured Acetobacteraceae bacterium | reverse complement strand
GCCAAGCCGCTCATGGACGCCAGTGCTCAGGGATCCAGCGGCCGCGCGGACCCCAATGGCCGGGCACGAAATGCCCCCAGCCGGGTTGGCGGAACACCCATTGCCGGCCGACCCAGACATACTGGTTGCCAACCCAGGTGTAGTGACCCGGCTCTATCACGTATTGGCCAGGCGGGCCGGGGGGCGGCCCGATCTGCACCTCGGGCGGCGGCGGCGGAAAGGCGGGCTGCGCCAGTGCAGGCGACGCAGCCGCCAGCGTCAGCACCGCCGCTGTCAGGATGGACTTCATGAACAAGGCTCCTTCACGTCTAGGTCCGTTGAACGCGCATGAGTTAGCCGGGTTGGCGTGACGAAAATGCGGCAGAGACGTGAATTTCCAGAAATGTCGAGCAAAAATTGACAAAAGTCTTTTGCTTCTTTTCTTCAGAAAAGAAGCAAAAGACTTTTGTTCATTATATGTCTGCGTAGACGTGGGTTTCTGCGGCGGCTCCGCCGTGGGTGACGGCGCCGAGATGGGCGGGGCCGACGAGTTGGGCGAACTTCCAGATGGCGCCGCTGCCGTACTCGGTGCGGCGCGGCTGCCAGGCGGTGCGGCGGGCGGCCCACTCGGCGTCGGAGAGTGCCGCCTCGATCGTGCCGGCCTCGGCGTCGAGCGTGATCCGGTCGCCGTCGCGCAGCAACGCGATCGGGCCGCCCAGCGCCGCCTCCGGCCCCACATGGCCGACGCAGAAGCCGCGCGTGCCGCCGGAAAACCGGCCGTCGGTGATCAGCGCCACCTGCTCGCCCATGCCCTGGCCGTAGATGGCGGCCGTGGTGGACAGCATCTCGCGCATGCCCGGGCCGCCGCGCGGGCCCTCGTAGCGGATGACGATGACGTCGCCGGCCTTGTAGGCGCGCGCCTGGACGGCGGCAAACGCCTCCTCCTCGGAATCGAAGCACAGCGCGGTGCCCTCGAAACGCTGGCTGTGCAGGCCGGCGACCTTCACGATGGCGCCGTCGGGCGCCAGGTTGCCGCGCAGGCCGACGACACCGCCGGTGGGCGTGATCGCGCGCGCGACCGGATAGACGACGTCCTGATCCTCGGGGAAGACCACGCCGGCCAGGTTCTCGGCCAGCGTGCGGCCGGTCACCGTCATGCAGCCGCCTTGCAGCAGCCCGGCATCGAGCAGCGCGCGCAGGATGACCGGGATGCCGCCGATCCGGTGCACGTCCAGCGCCACGTATCGGCCGCCCGGCTTGAGGTCGGCGATGTAGGGCGCGCGGCGCATGATGCGGGTCACGTCGTCCATGGTGAAGACGATCCCCGCCTCATGCGCCATGGCCGGCAGGTGCAGCGCCGCATTCGTCGAGCCGCCGGTCGCACCCACCACAACGGCCGCGTTCTCGAACGCCGCACGGGTCGCGATGTCGCGCGGGCGCAGGTTTTTGGCCACCAGCTCCATCACCGCGCGGCCGCTCTCCACCGCCCAGGCGTCCCGCTCCTCGTAGGGCGCGGGCGACCCGGCCGAGCCGGGCAGAGCGAGCCCGATCGCCTCGCTGACCATGGCCATGGTGTTGGCGGTGAACTGGCCGCCGCAGGCGCCGGCCGAGGGGCAGGCGACGCATTCCAGCGCGTACAGGTCGGCATCCGACATGTTGCCGGCCGCATGCTGGCCGACGGCTTCAAAGACGTCCACCACCGTCACGTCGCGGCCCTGAAACCGGCCGGGCAGGATGGAGCCGCCATACATGAACACGGACGGCACGTTCAGCCGCAGCATGGCCATCATCATGCCGGGCAGGCTCTTGTCGCAGCCGGCCAGGCCCACCAGCGCATCGTAGCTATGGCCGCGCATGGTCAGCTCGACCGAGTCGGCGATCACCTCGCGCGAGACGAGAGAGGATTTCATCCCCTGGTGGCCCATGGCGATGCCGTCGGTCACCGTAATGGTGGTGAACTCGCGCGGCGTGCCGCCCGCTTCGCCCACGCCGCGCTTGACCGACTGCGCCTGGCGCGAGAGCGCGATGTTGCAGGGTGCCGCCTCGTTCCAGCAGGTGGCGACCCCCACGAAGGGTTTGGCGATGTCGGCCTCGCCCAGGCCCATCGCGTAGTAGTAGCTGCGATGCGGCGCCCGGCCCGGCCCTTCGGTCACGTGGCGCGACGGCAGGCGGGATTTGTCCCAGATATGGTCGGCCATGGCGCGGTCCTCAGGTGTTGGCGGACGATGCGGATCGGTGCGGGCGGGGCAGTTCCAGCACCGTCACCGCACGGTCGAGTTCGAGGATTTTGGCGGCTGGATCGTGGGCACGCACCGTGTCGTGGCGGGCCGCGCGCATCTTGAGGCGGGTGATCAGGTCGTCATCGATGTTTCGAACACTTAGGCTGCTGGCCATGGCGATACCTATGCCTGTAATGCAGTCAATGCTGCGCGCGCAGAGGCTGTCAAGTGGAGCGTCGGCGTGGTAAAACAGTCGAAGCAAGCAGTCCTTTTTTGAAAAAAAGGACCAAAAAACTTCTGTCTTCTACGCGTGCATTTGTGCTCGCGCAGCTTCTGCCAGAACCGCTCTGGCAGTATGGTGGCGAGCCCTGGTGCAAGCGAACAAGCAAAAGCTTTTTGCTTCTTTTTCTCGAAAAAGAAGGCCTTTCTTTCTCCTACGACGTGTCAGCCATAGCTTCTCACCGGCACGCCCTTCGCATCACCCTGGCGCTTGCCCTGGCCGCGGTGCCGTTCGGCCCCTCGCGCGCCGGCCCGCCTTTCGTCACCGACGATCCGGTGCCGGTCGAGTACGGCGGCTGGGAAATCAACGTCGCCTCCACCGTGACGCTGGCGAGCGGCGCAGCCGGCGCCGCCCTGCCGAGCCTGGACATCAACTACGGCGCCGCCCCCGGCGTGCAGCTCCACATACAGCCGCAATTCGCGTCCGTCTGGAGCGCGCAGGGCCGCGAGGCCGGCTTCGGCGACACCGAGTTCGGCGCCAAGATCCGTCTGCTCGACGAGGACGCCAAGGGCTGGCAGCCGATGGTCAGCATCTACCCGATCTTCACCGCGCCGACCGGCGATGCGCGACGCGGCCTGGGCTTCGGCACGGGCCGGCTGTTCCTGCCGGTCTGGGCCGACAAGACGTTCGGCAAATGGATCGTCGATGGAGGCGCCGGCTACCGGATCAACCCGGGCAGCCAGGGCCGCAACGCATGGTTCGCCGGCGGCATCCTGCTCTACCAGTTCACGCAGGCGCTGCAACTGGGCGGCGAGGTGTTCCAGCAAACCGCCGAGCGGGCCGGCGACCGAAACGCGCCCGGGTTCAACCTCGGCGGCAGCTACGACCTGTCGCGCAGCACCCATCTGCTGCTGTCGGCCGGACGCGGCCTGGGACGCGCGACCGCCGTCAACCGCTTCTCAGGCTACCTTGCCCTTCAACTGACGTTCTGAAACAACTCCCGATGCCTCAGGCGGGCTTGCGCGCCGGTGCGTCCGATTCGAAGGCCAGGACGGCGCGCACCAGCATGCCGGGCAACGGACGCGGCGCCCGGGTGGCGGCGTCGCCGACGACATAGGTCGCATGACCGTCGGCGAGCACCGCTGACCCGCGTCGTATCTCGAACGCCAGGCGAAAGCTGGTCGTGCCGAGATACTCGGTGCGCAGGCAGACATCCAATTCGTCATCGAAACGGGCGGCATCGCGATAAGTCTGTGCGGCGGCCACCATGAAGGTGTCGCACCCCTCCGCCGCGAAATCCTGCGGATAGGCCAGGCCCAGCGCCCGCCAGTATTCGGTCAGCGCCACGTCCACATACGCCATGTAGTGCGGGTTGAAGACGATGCCCTGCATGTCGCATTCGCCCCACCGCACGCGCAGGCGGTGGGAGAAGCGAGCGGCGAACGGCATGGCTCTACTGCGTCAATCCGAACACTTTTACCGTCTTGTAGGCGGGCGCATAGACCCGGCCGTTGGCCTCGATCGGGGTCACGAAGGGGTTGGCCTGCTGCCTGTTCGACCAGGTTCCGGCATTGGCGGCGAACAGCGGCGCGCCGAGCGTATCGGCGTTGTAGGCCTCGAGCTCCAACGGATCCGAACGGCGGAGCAGCCATACGACCCCGGTGCCCGGCGCGCCGGCGTTGGACGACACCACGGCGAACGCGCCGCCATAACCGCCCCGCGTCGTGCCGGACAGGGTCTGCGTCAGGGCAGGCGTGCCAGTGACGGTGACACCGAACCCGCGCAGCACCGCGGAGTCGGTCTGGACGAACACGGTCGGGCCGCCCGCGCCGTCGTAATACGCTGGGCCGCCCCACACGCCGCTTTGGCCGCCGCTGCCGATCTGCATGGCCTGCAGCGCGCCGCCATCGTTGGGCTTGACCCCGCCCAGCCGGTCCTGGTCGAGCAGATAGAGCACGGCGGATTTGCCGATGGCCACCGCGAGCGGCGGCGCGGTCTGGCCCGCCACGGGCGGCAACAGCATGATCCCGCCGGAGCCGAAATCCGCGTCGTTGTCGTTCAACACGCGGAACTTGGACGGGGTGAAGCGGCTCCGCACGGCGGCCAGCGAGGGCGGAAGGGAAAGCGCGCTCTCGCCCCAGTCCTGGCCCTGCCCGGACACGCCACCATTGCCGGTGACGACGAAGAGATCGCCCTTCGCATCGAGCGCCGACGCGAAACCGCTCATCCAGATGCTGGCCAGCTCGGTCGCGTTCGGCGTCTCGATCGTATGGAACGCCGCCTGCAACGCCAATGTCGGGCCGTAGGACAGCATCCACCCGGAGATGTTGCCGCTGTTATTATCGCAATGCGAGCCGATGCCGACGTAGATCGATCCTTGGCCGGCAGCGAGCCCCGTGCGGCTCCATTGGTTCTGCGGATCGAAACGCAGCGTCGCGCCGTTTGCCAGCTTGGCCGAGGGCGAGATCTCGACCGGCGGCTGCACGTCCGCACCGGTGCCCAGGTTGAGTGCATGCAATTGCGTGTGGAACGAGAATGACGACGGTTCGGTAGCCGCCACGATGTACGCGGTCGCCGTGTTCGGAGCGCTACGCAGGATCACCGGGGTGCTGGAGATACCGTATTCCGGGACCACGTCGCCGCAGCCGACATCATTACTGGATTGCGGCTTGCCCAGGCTGACCTGCCAGAGCACCGCGAAGCTCTGCGCGTCGAAGGCATAGACGCTGTCATGCCCGGTCGCGACCAGCAGCACATCGTGCGTGGTGCCGTCCGGCATGACGAAGCCCGATACCAGCAAGGGCTGGGCCAGCACGTTGCCGTCCACCTTCAGCGTGGCCAGCAGGCCAAAACTCTTGGACGCGACGCTGGACGGGGTGAGGTCGGTTTCCGTCCGGTTCCAGCCGGTGCGTCCGTTATCGTAATGATAGGTCAAGACGTCCACCGGCGTGCCGGAATAGGCACGCCCGACCCCGAGCGGAGACGTTTCTGGCAGGAAGCTGACCGGCGCCGTGTGGCCGACATGCGCGGTCAGGTGCTGCGGGCGGCCGTTCGGCGGCTCGGCCCCGGCCAGCGCCGGTGCGATCGCGAACGCAAAGGCGATCAAGCTCATATGTCGGCCAGTCATCGTCACGGCTCCCGGTGCCAAGCGCATGCACGCACGGCCGCGGCAGCCCCGATGGCGACCCGGCCTGGGCTCACGACTACGTGAACCAGGCCGTTGCCGCAACGGACTCCCGGTTGTGACGCCGGCTGATCAGGCCGCGATCGGCAGCCTTGCCCTGATCAGCTTCTCGATCCCACGCAGCTGGGCGCGTTCGCCGTCGTCGCACAGGCTGATGGCGCGGCCCGCGGCACCCGCGCGCGCGGTGCGGCCGATGCGGTGCACATAGGCTTCGGGCACGTCGGGCAGGTCGAAATTGATCACATGCGTCACGCCATCGACGTCGATGCCGCGCGCGGCGATGTCGGTCGCGATCAGCACCGGCACCGAGCCGCGCTTGAAATCGGCGAGCGCGCGCTCGCGCTGGCCCTGGCTCTTGTTGCCGTGGATGGCGCTGGCGTTCAGGCCGGCCGCGGCCAGATGCTGCACGATCCGGTCGGCACCGTGCTTGGTGCGCGCGAAGACCAGCGTGCGGCCCATCTCCGGCGCGCGCAGCATGCGCGTCAACACCGCCCGCTTCTCCGACTGGTTGACGAACACCACGCTCTGGTCGATGCGGTCGGCCGTGGCCGCGACGGGGGTCACCGACACCTCGACCGGTTGGCGGAGCAGCGAGGCGGCCAGGCTCGCGATCTCCTTCGGCATGGTGGCCGAGAAGAACAGGCTTTGCCGAACCGCCGGCAGTTCGCGCGCGATGCGCTTGATCGGGATGACGAAGCCCAGATCCAGCATGTGGTCCGCCTCGTCCAGCACCAGCACCTCCGTGCGGTCCAGGCGCACATGGCCCTCACCGAACAGGTCGAGCAGGCGGCCGGGCGTGGCCACGATCACATCGACGCCTTGGGACAGCGAGGTGATCTGCCGCCCCTTCGGCACGCCGCCGAAAATCAGGGCCACACGCACGCTGGTCTGCCGGCCATAGGTGCGGAAGCTCTCGGCGATCTGCGCGGCCAGCTCGCGCGTCGGCGCCAGCACGAGGCAGCGCGTCGTCTTGCGCTCATAGGGACGCGGCGAGCCCATCAGCCGCTGCAGGATCGGCAGGGCGAAGGCGGCGGTCTTGCCGGTTCCGGTCTGGGCGATGCCCAGCAGGTCGCAGCCTTTCAGCAGATGGGGAATGGCCTGCGCCTGGATCGGCGTGGGCGTCGTGTAGCCCGCGGCCGTCAGCGCCTTCAGCAGCGGTGCTGCCAGGCCCAGTTCGGAGAATTCGGTCATGGTGTGTGGACAACTTTCAGGAGCCGCGATCCGCAAGGCGGGGCGGAGCAGCGGTCGGCAGGACCGCAAGCCGGCGCGATGGTCAGAAAAAACGGAAACCGGCCAGGCTCAGTCAAAGCGATCGGTCGCGTTATGCCGCGCCGCACAATACTGGTCGTCTCGGCGCTTAATGTCAAGAAAAGACCGCCGTCCCGTGTCAGCTCGGGCCGATCATGATACCAATCGGCCTCTAG
>CAXUNK010000174.1:0-7049 GCA_964252425.1 uncultured Acetobacteraceae bacterium | reverse complement strand
GTCAAATGGTTCAACCCCACAAAGGGCTTCGGCTTCATCGCCCCGCAGGACGGCGGCAAGGACATCTTCGTGCACATGTCGGTGTTGGGGCAGATGCGCACGCTGAACGAGGGCCAGGTCGTACGCGTCTCCGTCCGCCAGGGCGCCAAGGGCCCGGAAGCCGGCAGCGTTTCCGAGATCTGACCCCGCCGTCTCGCGTTCGCTACAGAAAGGCCGTCTGCCCAAAAGGCTGGCGGCCTTTTCTGTGTATGGCGCCCGACATCGCTCGCGGCGTAATTATGCTCGAAGCAAGCAGTCCTTTTTTGAAAAAAAGGACCAAAAAACTTCTGTCTTCCACGCCTGCAATAGTGCTGGCGCAGGTTTTACCAGATCCGCTCTGGCAGAACTATTGCGAACCGTAGTGCAGGCGAATAGAGCAGAAGCTTTTTGCTTCTTTTTCTCGAAAAAGAAGACCTTTCTTCCTCGGTATCAGAGAGAGACGCAGCATGCCCCAGCCCGACCGCACGCCACTCCTGACCGGCGGCTGCCAATGCGGCGCCGTCCGCTACGCGCTCTACGCCCAGCCCAAGACCGATATCTGTCACTGCCGCATGTGCCAGAAGGCGGTGGGCGGCCCGTTCATCGTGCTGGCCAGCGTGCCGGTCGAGGCGCTGGAATGGACGCGCGGCGCCCCTGCCCTGTTCGACAGCTCGTCGGTCGCTTCGCGCGGCTTCTGCTCTGCCTGCGGCACCCCGCTCACCTACCAGAGCCTCGACCGCAAAAACATCGATGTCACGACCGGCAGCCTCGACACGCCCGAAGCGGCGCCGCCGTCCGGCCAGTACGGCATCGAAGGTCGCCTGTCCTGGGTCGGCACGCTCGCCTCGTTGCCCGGGACACAGACCGAAGCCAAGTACGCCGGCCTGGTCAGCCACCAGCACCCCGACCACGACACCTGAACCGGCGCGCCAGCCTGTCTGCCCCGTCGCGTGTCAGGCGACCCCGAGCTTCTGCCGCACAGGGTCGCGTGGCGCCGCGTCGGCCGGCTCCTGCGGCAGCACGTGGGCCAAATCCGCCGCCTCGAAGAACGGCCGTATCTCGATCTCGCCGCGTTCGCCGCCCGGGTTGGGGAAGCGACTGGCCCAGGCCACCGCCTCGTCCATGTCGCGGACCTCCCAGATGCAGAAGCCCGCGACCAAGTCGCGCGCCCCGGTGAACGGCCCGTCGGTCACCGTGTGGCCGGCACCCTCGAAGGCGATGCGCTTGCCCTGTGCCGAGGGTTTAAGGCCGGCCCCGGCCACGAACACCCCCGCCCTCACCATCTCCTCGGTGATCCTGTCCATCGCCTCGAACGCTTCGGTGGGCGGCAGCGCGCCCGCCTCGCTCTCCTCGGTCGCCTTGATGAACACCATGACCCGCATCGCCCCGCCTCCAATCTGCGTGTTGCCACGCTTGTATCATAGCGCCTCAACACGCTGACGCGCGCTCGCGAACGCGCCCACCGGCGTGCGGTCCGGCGCGAAGCTGGCCAGACCGAGGCGCGGCATGCCGGAATAGATCGCCTCCATGCCGCCGCGCAGCCGATACGTCTCGTGCCAGATGCCGCCGCCCGCCGGGTCGCGCGCGAAATCGCCCCACCACGCCTTGTGCTGCGGCGCCCGGGTGAACGCCTCCAGACTGTCGAAATCGCGCCAGTATTGCCGAAATCCGGGGTGCATGAAGCCGAACCACATCCCCTCATGCGCCAACAACCCGTCCGGCGGATTTTTCCGGATCTCCCCCAGCCCGCGCCCGATGCGCAACAGGGCGCGCACCCCTTTCAGGCTCTTCGCCCGGTAGCCCAGATAGACCACGACCAGGTCCGGATAGCTGGACAGATCGACCGAGCGGCGCGGATAGCTCATCAGATTTCCTCCTACGGGCGTCGTTGGACTTGGACCCGCCCGATGCTTACACTGTAAATATGGCCGATCCGCTTACACTGTCAACATCCACCGAGAAAGCCTACCATCACGGCGACCTGCGCACCGCCCTGCTCACCGCCACCCTGGAACTGCTGGCCGAAGCCGGCAGTGACGCGGTCTCGCTGCGCGCCGTCGCCCGCCGCGCCGGCGTCTCGGCCATGGCCCCCTACCGCCACTACCCCGACAAGGAATCGCTGCTGGCCGCCGCCGCCGCCCAGGGTTTCGCCGGCCTGCGCACCGCTTTGCAGGCGGCCGATGACGCCGCACGCCCCGGCCAGGCGCTGGTCGCCCAGGCTGTCGCCTATGTCCGCTACGCGCTCGACCACCCTGCCCTGTTCCGCCTGATGTTCGGCCCCAGACATCTCGGCAAACACCCCGACCTCAGCACCGCCGGCGACACCGCCTACGCCGTGCTTGCCAACCGGGTCGCCGCCGACACCCCACCCCACACCGACCACGCCGCCCGCGCCCTGGGCTGCTGGGCCACGGTGCACGGCCTAGCCTTTCTGTTCCTGGACGGCCGGATCGACCACACAACCGGTCCCGCCGAGGACGTAACGCGCATGGTGGCGCTGGCCCTGCTAAACCGATAGGCCTTGTGGCTCGTCATACCGGGCGACTGCCTGGGAGCTTGCCGCCTCCATCCTTGTCCGGACGTTCAGTTTCGAGCCCACGTCCACGATGGCCCGGATGGCCGGGATAAGCTCCCCGCCGAGGTCGGTCAGGGCATATTCCACGCTCGGCGGCGTCGTTGCCAACACAGCGCGCGACACTACGCCGCGCTGCTCAAGCTCCTTCAGCCGCGCACTGAGCACCTTGGCCGAAATCACCGGCATCGCCCGTCGCAGTTCGGAAAAGCGGCGCTGTCCAGCGCTCAGGTTCCAGATGATCTCCGGTGTCCATACGCCACCCAGCAGCTTCATGCAGGCCGACATCGGGCAACCCGGCGGCGGCGGGACCTTCTTCCTCAGCTTCAAGACCATGCATTCACCTCTGCGCGGGGACGCAACCTGGTTTCCAGGATGAAACCGGATAACATCGGTCACCAATACCTACCTGGTTTCCAGCAGTAACAACACCGCCTATTTCACAGCCTTCCACAACCGGAGACACGCTATGAAGCTGTTCTACACCCCAGGCGCCTGCTCGCTTTCGCCCCACATCGTTTTGCGTGAGCTAAGCCTGCCGTTCGTGCTCGAAGCGGTCGACCTCAAGACCAAAAAAACCGTATCCGGCGCAGATTTCACAGCCATCAACCCCAAAGGCTACGTCCCGGCATTACAGCTCGACGATGGCGAGGTGCTGACCGAAGGCCCAGCCATCACTCAGTACCTGGCGGACAAATACGCACCCGGCAAGCTCGCGCCCGCGTCCGGCACGGTCGAGCGCGCCCGGCTTAACGCGCACCTCACGTTCATCGGGACCGAGTTGCACAAGGGCTTCGGCCCGTTATTCAACCCGGCCACCAGCCCCGAGGCGCGCGCGGCCGCAGTTGCCAATCTCGGCCGAAAGTTCAAATTGATCGATCAGGTCCTGACCGATGGACGCGCTTTTCTGACCGGACCGGATTTCACTATCGCCGACGCCTACCTGTTCGTCATTCAGAGTTGGGCGCCGATGTTCGGCATTGATTTCGCCCCGTTCCCACACCTCGCCGCGTTCGGCCAGCGCGTGGCAGCCCGGCCCGCCGTTCAAGCTGCACTGGACGCGGAACGTTTGTCGAAAGCAGCATGACGCGTCCGGGAGCGGCCAGCCGACAAATGGCTGGTCGCTCCCCTGCGCGCGGCTGTTGCGCCGCCTCACGTGCTTCCCGAACAACGACGCGTTTGCGAAGCCAAGGTTGAGGTGCAGTGCGCTTCGGCACCGCATCTCTCGTCAGCCCCAGCGAGCATAACCTGCGCTGTACCGCGACACCCACCGCCCCCGCAAACCAGGCAAGCCGCCCTGTTACGACGCCGTTGAGCGTCAGATCGGTCTCCCGGCTGGAGGTCTCGCAGTCACTGACGAAACATCAGGGAGCAGGCCAGATGTGGCAGGCAGCAAGAAGTATGAACCTGCCAAGACCGCCAGGCTCCGTACAGACCGGTCCACGATCGCCGTCCGCCAAGCCCTACTCGCCCCAACCCGTCACGTCGTTGCCGCCAAACACCATGCGGCGGATCATCGGCGACGTCAGCCCCGCGCTGAAACCCGGTGCCGGTGCGCTGACCTCGTTCAGGCGGGTCATCTGCTCGTCGGTCAGCTTGATCTCGGCTGCGGCGATGTTGCCCGCGAGTTGCGCCACCTTGGTCGCACCGATGATGGTCGCGCTGATTCCGGGCCGGGCCATGACCCAGGCCAGCGCCACCTCCGCCGGGCTTCGATCGAGTTCGGCGGCCACCGACTTCACTACATCCAGCACGTCCCAGTTCCGATCGACGAACTTGCTGTTGCCGAACGGGTTGGGGCCGCTCAGCCGACCGGAGTTGCTGGTGTCCTCGCGACGGTATTTCCCGGTCAGGAAGCCGCCAGCCAGCGGGCTCCAGGGCATCACGCCCATGCCCGACTCGCGCGCAGAAGGGATGTGCTCACCCTCGACATCGCGAGCAACCAGCGAATACTCGATCTGGATCGCGATCGGGCCGGGGATGCGTCGCTCGACGGCAATGGTGGCGGCCTTGGTCGCCACCCAGGCGGGCATGTCGGACAACGCGTAGTAGCGGATCTTGCCGGCGCGCACGAGATCGCCCAGCGTCTGCACGATCTCCTCGACCGGCGTCACACCATCCCAGATGTGCATCCAGTACAGGTCGATGTAGTCGGTGCCTAGCCGCCTCAGCGAGGCGTTCAGCGCACGATGGATGTTCTTGGCACCCGCGCCGCCCGCATTGGGGTTGCCGCCGCCAGCCTGCGTCGCGGTCAAGGGGCTGGCCGAGCCGTTGAAGGCGAATTTGGTCGCCAGCACCAGTTCGTCGCGCGAGCCGCTGTTCTTGATGAACCGGCCGACCAGGGTTTCGCTGGCACCCCCCGAATAGATGTCGGCCGTGTCGATGAAATTGCCGCCTGCCGCCCGGTAGGCATCAAAGATCGCGCGCGAGGTTGCATCGTCGGCATTCCATCCACCCGGACCGAAGGTCATGGTTCCGAGCGCAATCGGGCTGACCACCAGACCAGAGCGGCCCAGCGTGCGGAAATTGGTGAGTGACATCGGTTTCCAGACTTACATAATGAGTGCTATGAAATCGATGGCCCGGTTCGGCCAGCATGTCAAACCTTTTTCTAGCGATCGTTATGGAAGTCACGATGCACATCCCGCCTCGCCGAACTGGCCGGCCGCTCTCCTTCGATCGGAACGCAGCATTGCGGCAGGCCATGCTGGCCTTCTGGCGCCACGGTTATGAGACCACGTCTGTCGCCGAACTCACCGCCGCGATGGGCATAACCGCCCCGAGCCTCTACACCGCCTTTGGCGACAAGAAGCAGTTGTTCCTCGAAGCCCTGCGGCTGTACGCGGGCGACCCGGAAGACATAGCGCGTGCGATCGGCGAGGCGCCGACGGCGTACCATGCCGCGCGCGACCTGATGACCGCTGCTGCAACGACCTATACCGGCGAGACCACACCGAAAGGATGCCTGCTCGCGAGCGCCACCGCGAGCGGGTCGGCAGCCTCAGCCGACGTGCAAGACGCTGTGGCCGATATGCGCCGCGGCATAGAGGCTCGGCTGAGGATGCGGATCGAACGCGATATCGAGGACGGCGTGTTGCCGTCCGGAACGCCCGCCGCGGCATTGGCAGGGCTGGTGCTGGCTGTCACACAAGGCATGTCCGTGCTTGCGCGCGACGGCGCCACTCGTGCGTCGCTGCTTGCTGTCGTGCAGGCCGCGCTGAGCCAATGGCCGGCTATGGCCGGCATATTGTAGGGGGAAGGAAGGCCTTCTTTTTCGAGAAAAAGAAGCAAAAAGCTTTTGTTCGTTCGCCTGCACCACGGCTCGCAACTATTCTGCCAGAGCGGTTCTTGCAGAACCTGCACGAGCACTGTTGCCGGCGTGAAAGACAGAAGTTTTTTGGTCCTTTTTTTCAAAAAAGGACTGCTTGCTTCCCCGCTCACCTCGGGACAAACAACCCCGCATCCGCACCCACCGCCCGCAACCCAGGCTGTGCCGCAAACCCCAGCGCCCGCTCGAACGCATACCCATACGCCAGCACACGCCCATCCGACCAGGCCGGCCCCACGATCGACAGCCCCACCGGCAGCCCCGACACCAGCCCCATCGGCACCGACAGATGCGGGTAGCCCGCCACCGCCGGCAAAGTGGGCGTCTGGCCCTTGGCGTTATCGCCGTTAATCGTGTCCACCACCCAGGCGGGGCCGGCGGTCGGCGCCACCAGCGCGTCCAGGTGGTCGGCGGCCAGCATGCGGTCGATGCCCTCGGCTCCCGCCAGGCGCAGCGAGGTCGCGCGCGCCGCTAGATAGGCCGGGTCGCTCAGCCCCTGCGTCGCCTCCGCCTTCTCGAACAGCTCCTGGCCGAACAACCCGAGCTCGCGGTCCGCATGCGCCCTGTTGAACGCGATCAGGTCGGCCAGCGTGCGCGACTTCACCGCCGCCGGCGTGCTGGCCAGGTATACCGCCAGATCGGCCTTCAGCTCCGTCAGCAGCACGATCTGCTCGGCGTCCCCGATCGCGTCCGACCCGGGCAGCTTCGGTATCTCCACCAGCGTGGCCCCAGCCTGACGCAGCACGTCCAGCGCGTGGGCAAACACCTCGTCCGTCTCGGGATGGAACCCCGCCTCGAACCGCATCACCCCCAAACGCTTGCCGCGCAGCGCGCCGGCCTCCAGCCCGGCCGCGAAATCAGCCTTGTGCGCGTCCGCGTCCTTCGTCGCGGGGTCCGCCGGGTCGCTGCCCGCCATCACCGTCAGCAGCAGCGCCACGTCGCGCACGCTGCGCGCCATCGGCCCTGCCGTGTCCTGGCTATGCGCCAGCGGCACGATGCCGTGCCGAGACACCAGCCCCAGCGTCGGCTTCAACCCCACCACCCCGTTGACCGAGGCCGGGCACGTCACCGACCCGTCCGTCTCGGTCCCCACCGCGGCCGGAGCCAGCCCCGCGGCCAGCGCCGCCCCGC
>CAXUNK010000173.1:4978-7094 GCA_964252425.1 uncultured Acetobacteraceae bacterium | reverse complement strand
ACCGCCCCCGCCCACCACCGCGGTCCTTCCCGATCGGGCCGAAGCGTCGGCGCCGCCAGTGGCCGAGCCCCCCGCGCCACCGCTTGCCGATGCCGCCCAGGCCGAAACATCCGACGCAGTCCAGCCCGAGTCGGTCGCCGCCGAGCCGTCTCCTCCCGAGCCCCCGCCCTCCGAACCGGTGGCCGCACCGCCGATCCAGCCCGTGCTGATCGGCGCGGCCGAGCCGGTGGCGGCACCAAAGCGTGGCTGGTGGCGTCGCTAGGGCTGACTAGGAGGGTAGATTCGAGTTACGGAGCGAACACCCTGGCGAACGCGGCGGCTTCCTTCGACACGCGAGTGTCGAATTGAGGGCTGATATCGAAGAAAGCCCCCAACGGGCATAGCAGCGAGTGAGGACGAGATGCGCATTGGAAGAACGACCGTATTGGCCCTGGTGTCCGCTTGCGTCTGTCTGCCGGTGCTGCCGGCAGCAGCCAAGGACCCGGCGGGCATACTAGGCTATCTCGACCCGCGGACGGGCAATTTTCATGTGGCCAACCTGGCCGTCGCCAGCAGCCCGGACGCGGCAGGGGTGCTGGACGGCACGTTCAAGCTGACGTTGAACATCCACGCCGTCACACCCTCCAGCACAGTCAGCTGTTCGCTTCAGGTAACCTTGTTCTCGACGACGGGTCTGATCGAGGAGACGGCCGGAGCCACGGCCTCCGTCTCCGGCGGCAACGCGACGTGCGACGTGACCCTGCCCTATTCGTGGCGTGGCCCGACCGTCTCGGCCAGCATGCCGATCTCGGTCAGCTACACCATCTTCAACGGCACCAGTCAGCGGATCAGCACCCAGGGTGTGGCGTCGCTGACCAAGGCGCCGGCGAACGGAGGCACGACCAGCTACACGATCGCGGCCACGATATAAGGCCGGGGCGTGCCTTGGGTGCGGGCGGGGGGCGCTGCTACTCGTCCATGCCGTCCGCGCCGCTGCCCGAGCCGGTGATCCCGGCGCGGGAGGGAGCGTCGGCATGCGGTTCCATCGTGCGGCTGATCGCCTCCACCTCCTCGTCGCTGGCCGGCACGGCGTCGCCTGGGAGGGCGGATGCGTCCTCGTCCTGCGCCAGCGCGTCGGCCAGACCGTCCGGATCGGTGCGCAGCGCCTGATCGATCAGCGCGTCCGCATGTGTCTCGTCGCCCTCGGCCAGGGCGCGGTCGGCGGCATCGACCATCTGCCGCGCGCCGCCGTGCTTGCCGCCATCGACCTCGTCTTCGCCTTGCGTCCCGTCCGGCATGTGTCCCGCTCTCCTGCTTCGATGGCCAGAACAGGGCTGCGCGGTTCGGGTTCGCCTGTGCCTACGTGACACACGAGTTGGAGGCCGAGCTTGCGAGGATATTAACCCAAGGGCGGGCAGAACCATGTTAGACGCACCGCACAATAGCCGCCGGACGCCGCGTGACGAAGATCATCAGTTGGAACCTCCTGCGCCTGACAGGCGCCACCGTCACCGAGGTGGCCGAGCTGGCGCGGCGGGAGCGGCCCGATGTGTTGCTGCTGCAGGAAGCGACGGCGGCCATGAACGAGCTGCCCTGCCATCTCGGCGGGTACTATGCGCGCGTGCCGCTGCCGGGGCGCATCCACGGTCTGGCCGTGTGGACGCCGCAGCCCCATGCCCACCCGCGCGTGCTGCATCTGCCCTCGGGCGCCTTCGTGGACCGGGTGTGCCAGATCGTCGATCTGCCGCGCTTTTCGGTGGCCAACGTGCATCTGTCGCACGGCCAGTTGCTCAACCGCCGCCAACTGCGCCACATCGCCACCCATCTGCCGTACCGAGCCGCCGTGCTCGGCGACTACAATCTTCTCGGCCCCGCGCTGCTGCCGGGTTTCAGGGATGTCGGGCCGCGTGAGCCCACGCATCTCTGCGCCGACATGGTGCCGCTGCGTCTGGACCGGTGCTATGCGCGCGGCCTGGCCTGCACCCAGTCCGGCGCGTTCGACCGGGCGGGGTCCGACCACCGGCCGATCATGGTGCGCCTGACCGCCGCATCCGGGGCGGAGCGCCTGGCCGCCTGACAGGCGCCGCCGCGCGCCTTATCTCTGCGCGCATGTCCCACCCCAGCACCTGGCTTTGCG
>CAXUNK010000173.1:0-4934 GCA_964252425.1 uncultured Acetobacteraceae bacterium | reverse complement strand
CGCGCTGATCACCCACGCCCATGCCGACCATGCGCGCCCGGGCCATGGGTCGGTGCTGGCCACGGCCGAGACGCTCGCCATCATGCGCGTCCGCATGGGGGACGGCGCGGGCGCCACGCAGCAGGCGCTGGCCCCCGGCGAGGTGCTGGATGTGGGCGGCGTCCGCGTGTGGACGCAGCCGGCCGGCCACGTGCTGGGCAGCGCGCAGATCGCCATGGAGCACGACGGCAGCCGTGCGGTGGTCAGCGGCGACTACAAGCGCGCACCCGACCCCACCTGCGCGCCCTTCGTGCCGATCGCCTGCGACGTGTTCGTGACCGAGGCGACGTTCGGCCTGCCGATCTTCGTCCACCCGCCGGCGCTGGGCGAGGCCGCCCGGCTGCTGGAAAGCGTGGCGCTGTTTCCGGAGCGCACCCATGTCGTCGGCTGCTACGCGCTGGGCAAGGCTCAGCGCCTGATCGCGCTGCTGCGCCAGGCGGGCTGGGACCGGCCGATCTATCTCCACGGCGCGCTGATCGCGCTGTGCGAGCTGTATGAAACGCTGGGAGTGGCGCTCGGCGAGCTGCGCCCGGCGACCGTCGCGGGAAAGGCCGAGCTGGTCGGCGCCATCGTGCTGGCCCCGCCTTCGGCCATCGCCGACCGCTGGGCGCGCCGCCTGGCCGAGCCGGTCACCGTGCTGGCCTCCGGTTGGATGCGGGTACGGCAGCGGGCGCGGGCGCGCGGCGTGGAGCTGCCGCTGGTGATCTCCGACCATGCGGACTGGCCGGAGCTGCTGGCCACGCTGGATGAGGTGGGCGCGCCGGAAGTGTGGGTGACGCATGGCGCGGAGGAGGCGTTGATCCATGCAGCGCAGGCGCGTGGCCTGCGTGCCCGCGCGCTGCGCCTGCTGGGCTACGGCGATGAGGACGTGACCGAGCAGGCCGAGCCGGCCGGGCAGGCCGCGTGATCGCGTTTGCCGAGCTGCTCGACCGGCTGACGCTGACGCCTGGCCGCCTGGCCAAGATCGCGCTGCTGAAACGCTTCTTCGAACAGGAAGCCGACCCGGATCGTGGCTGGGCGCTGGCGGCACTGACCGGCGAGTTGTCGTTCAGCGCGGCCAAGGCCGGGCTGATCCGCGCGGTGGCCGAGGCGCGGGTCGATCCTGTACTGCTCGGCTGGTCGTACGATTTCGTGGGCGACCTGGCCGAGACGGTCTCGCTGATCTGGCCGGCGGTGACCGAAGCCGCACCCCCGAGCGTCACGGAGATCGTGCAGGCGCTGAGCACGCGGCCCAAGGCCGAGCTGCCCGCGCTGCTGAGCGGCTGGCTCGATACGTCCGGCCCCGCTGTCCGCTACGCGATCCTGAAGATGATCACGGGGGAGCTGCGCGTCGGCGCCTCCGCGCGGCTGACGAAGACGGCGCTCGCCGAGTTCGCGGCGGCGCACGGGCAGGGTGTGGCGCCGGACGATGTCGAGGAGGTCTGGCACAGCCTGCAGCCGCCCTACGAAACGCTCTTTTCGTGGCTGGAAGGGCGCGCCCCGCCGCCCGATGCGTCAGGCGCCGCCGTGTTCCGCCCGCCTATGCTCGCGCAACCGCTGGAGCCGCCGGATCTGGCGACGCTGGACGCCTCCGCCCATGCGGCCGAATGGAAATGGGACGGCATACGCGTGCAGCTTGTGCGTGCCGGCGGCGTGCAGCGCATCTTCTCGCGCGGTGCGGAGGACGTGTCCGCGGCGTTCCCCGATCTGGACGGGGTGCTGCCCGGCGACGCAGTGCTGGACGGCGAGTTGCTGGTCGTGCGCGACGGCGTGGTGGCCCCGTTCGCCGATCTGCAGCAGCGGCTCAATCGCAAGACCGCCTCGGCCAAAATGGTGCGCGAGTATCCGTTGCGCGTCCGCCTCTACGATATCCTGTTCGACGGCGCGGACGATGTACGCCCGCTGCCCTTCACCGAACGGCGCGCCCGGCTTGTGGATTGGCTCGCGCGCAACCCGTCCGACCGCATGGACATCTCCGAGCTCATCGCGTTTTCGTCGTTGCAGGAGCTGGCCGAGATTCGTGCCGGCACGCGCGCGGCCTCGATCGAGGGGCTGATGCTGAAACGTCTCGACAGCCCCTACGTGCCCGGCCGCCCCAAGGGGTTGTGGTGGAAGTGGAAACGCGATCCGCTGACCATCGACGCGGTGGTGATGTATGCGCAGCGCGGCCATGGCAAGCGCAGCAGTTTCTACTCAGACTACACGTTCGGGCTGTGGCGCGCGGATGGCGAGCTGGTGCCCGTCGGCAAGGCGTATTCCGGATTCACCGACGAGGAGCTCGTCCGGCTGGACCGCTGGATACGCAACCACACGGTCAAGGCGTTCGGCCCGGTGCGCGAGGTGGAGCGCGGGCTGG
This sequence comes from uncultured Acetobacteraceae bacterium, assembly GCA_964252425.1. Classification (GTDB taxonomy): domain Bacteria; phylum Pseudomonadota; class Alphaproteobacteria; order Acetobacterales; family Acetobacteraceae; genus BOG-908. Next base: position 2,560 of record CAXUNK010000173.1, on the reverse strand, counting down.
TGCTGGAGATCGCCTTCGACGCCGCGCAATTCTCGACACGCCACAAATCCGGCGTGGCGCTGCGCTTCCCCCGCGTCTCCCGCCTGCGCTGGGACAAGCCGTTTGCCGAAGCGGACCGCCTGGACACGCTTCTGGGTCTGATCGCCGGGCAGGCGCCATGACCTGCTCCGCATGGCGCGCGGCCGTGATGTGGACGCTCCTCCAGCAGCCAGCCTGCGCCGCCGAGCCGCTGCGTGCGCCGAATGTCGTCGGGTGTCCGAGTGACGGCATGAGCGGACCCGTCCCCGCCCCCGCCCGCAAATCGGCGCCCATGCTTCACGCCAGTCTCGCCGGCAGAGTGTCCTACTACGCGTCGCCTGGAGGAATGGCGGTGCTCGCACCGTCCGGATGGCATTGTCTTCAGCTTTACGGATCGGGCGGCGCCAACCTGTTCGTCACGCCGTCCGCGCACGCAGAAGCCGAGCTCTACGCCGACCACGCCCCCCTCTCCGGGCCGGTGGTGCTGCTGCAACGGATCAACGGCTGGACGTCCGGCCGCGATCAGGTGGCCAGGGTGGCCGCCCGCCTGTATCCGACCAGGCCCGACCTCGTGCGACGGGCCGAGGAGGACGAACCCGATATGCCGCACGATTTTCCGAGCGGCCCCTATCCGGCCGACACGCTGGTCCGGCACGGCCCGGCCGATGTCGAGTATGCGACGCCCGCCGGCCGGAGCGGCATGGGGACGGACGGACGGCTCGCGGTGGGCGGCACGCTTGTGACCGGGGCCGCGGTGCTGACCGCGCAGGGTAATCTGGTCAAGGTGGATGTGCGGCTGCCGCCGTCCCTGGCCTGGCTGGCTCAGCCGATCGTGGCGCAGGTCCGCGCCGGCGCGCTCGCCGAGAAGGCGCCAGGCAGGCCATAGCGCAGGCCTTGCGCCGGGCCGTCCGACGCACGCATTTTCATCCTCCGAGCCGAGTCGCGGCCCGCTTTCCAAGGACACCAGCGTGGACCGCATATTGATCAAGGGTGGCCGCCCGCTGCACGGCCGCATCGACATTCGCGGCGCGAAGAATGCCGGCCTGCCGCTGATGACCGCCGGCCTGCTCACCGACGAGCGCCTGGTCCTGTCCAACGTGCCGCTGCTCGCCGACCTGGACACCATGGGCCAGTTGCTCGCCCAGCACGGCATCGCCGTCGATCGTCCCGGCAATGACGGGCGCGTGCTCTCTCTGGGCGGCCGGATTGCCAGCACGCTCGCGCCCTACGACATCGTGCGCAAGATGCGCGCCTCCATCCTGGTGCTCGGCCCGCTTCTGGCCCGCTGCCGCGAGGCGCAGGTCTCGCTGCCAGGCGGCTGCGCGATCGGCGCCAGACCGGTGGACCTGCACCTCAAGGGCCTGGAGCAGATGGGCGCCGAGATCCGGCTGGAGGGCGGCTACGTCCACGCTGCCGTCCCGCAGGGGCTGCAGGGTGCGGACATCCTGTTCCCGTTCGTCTCGGTTGGCGCCACCGAAAACCTGCTGATGGCCGCCACTCTGGCCAATGGCAGGACGGTCCTGTCCAACGCCGCCCGCGAGCCGGAGATCACCGATCTGGCCGACTGCCTCGTCGCCATGGGCGCGCGCATCGAGGGCATCGGCACCGACCAGCTCACGGTGGACGGCGTGCCATCCCTGCACGGCGCCCACCACCCGATCGTGCCCGACCGGATCGAGACCGGCACCTATGCCTGTGCGGCCGGCATCGCCGGCGGCGAGGTGATGCTGGCCGGCGCGCGCCTCGACCACATCGTCGCCCTGGCCGCCGCCCTGGCCGAGGCCGGGGTGGAGGTGAGCGAGGCGCCGGACGGCCTGCTGGTGCGACGCCTCAACGGGCTGCACGGCACCGACATGAAGACAGAGCCGTATCCCGGCTTTCCCACCGACATGCAGGCGCAGTTCATGAGCCTCATGTCGGTGGCAGACGGCGCGGCGCTGATCACCGAGACGATCTTCGAGAACCGCTTCATGCACGCCCCCGAGCTCAACCGCATGGGCGCCCGGATCAACGTGCACGGCGCCTCGGCCATCGTCCGCGGGGTGCCGGTTCTGCAGGGGGCGCCCGTGATGGCCACCGACCTGCGCGCCAGCGTGTCGCTGGTGCTGGCCGGGCTGGCGGCGCAGGGGGAGACGGTGGTCAACCGCGTCTATCACCTGGACCGCGGCTACGAGGCGGTGGAGAGAAAGCTCGGCGCGTGCGGTGCGGATATTGAACGAATCTGATACTTTGTAGGAGGAAGAAAGGCCTTCTTTTTCGAGAAAAAGAAGCAAAAAGCTTTTGCTCTGTTCGCCTGCGTTACGGCTCGCAACTATTCTGGTAGAGCGGTTCTGGCAGAACCTGCGCGAGCTTCACCGCAAGTGTAGAGACAGATGGCGGTATGGGCGCGCGGCACACTACAATGCCGTCATGCCGCCCCGCCCACGCACGCTGAGCGAATACGACCGGGCCGCCTGGGCCGACTATGCGCGCCACGTCCGCTCGTTGCCCGGACGCGTCCCGCCCGAGCTTGCCGCGCCCAAGCCCGCGCCCGCCCCGAACC
>CAXUNK010000172.1:2073-7120 GCA_964252425.1 uncultured Acetobacteraceae bacterium | reverse complement strand
GCGCCTTTACACCCGCCTGTACGGCCGTTGGCACGCCGCCCGCCGCCCGGCGGCCGCGGACGACCCCCGCCCCCGCCGGGGCGGGGGCGGAGCCTCCGGAACCGAAGGACGCTGCCAACAACCGCCCGCCGGAGATTGAGAAGGCTGCCGAACCGCCGCGCACTGTGGATGCCGTGCCGGCGGAATGGATTCCGTTGCCCGCCGAGACCGGGCCGGCCGACAGCCCGGTGAAGCCGATCGTCACGCCAACCCGCATGGCGATTTGGGACGCGATTACCGCCGCCGAGCCGAACCTCGGGAGATACGGCCTGCCCGAAAGCCAGAAGTGGATTGGCGAAATCGTCAGCCAGCTCCCGGGCGAAAAGGGCGAGCCGGAGCGATCCATGGCGATGGGCGAACGATAAACGGCGGAGGAAGCCATGCTGGAAAACGCGAAACAGCGCTTCGGCGCGGGGAACACGATCGAGCTGGACCAGCCCCCGCCCCCGGAACAGTCCGGCGGCAGCCGGCAATATCCGGATGCTGTGAAGGCCCGATACTTCGTCGCGGAGACCGAAGACCGAACCACCTTCTATCGAGACTACAAGGGTCAAGAGACGGCGTTTCGGTTGGACCGCGACAGCGGGCGCATGACGACCCGAACCGACAACATCTCGACGGTGCGCGACATGATGACCGTCGCGGAAGCCGAGGGCTGGAAAACCGTCAAGCTGGGCGGCTCAAAGGAATTCCGGCGGGAAGCCTGGATCGAGGCGACGACCAGAGACATCGAAGCGACGGGCTACAAGCCAACCGACCTGGACCGGCAGGAGGTGGAGAAACGGCGTGCTCGGCGCGGCCGGGAGGACGGCGCGGATTTGGGGGATCGGGCAGCGGGCGACGCACTGCCCCAAGGCTCGACACACCCACCCGACAAGCCACGCGGTGCAAGCGCCAATCGCGAGCCGGGCACCGCCGCGCGCGCGCCGGACAGCAATGTGCTGTCGCTGGAGATCGAGAAAGCCACGCGCTCCACCCGCGCCGTGCAGCGCGACGAAGCACGCGTCGAGCGCGATCAGGTGCGCCTCGGCGAAGACCAGGCCCGCGGCCGTCCTGATGACGTGGCACGCGATGAGGCCCGGCTTCAGCGTGACGATGCCCGCGTCGGCGCCGACCGGGCGAACCTCTCGGACGCGGCGCAATCCATCCTAGCCACGCTGGGCACCCGCATCGACAAGGAGCTGACCGGGCTGACCGGCGGCGAAAAGGAGCGGCTGAAGGATTTTACTGCCGGTCTGCTGGCCGCGCGCGAATTGCAGGTCGGGCGGCTGCAAGACCCCGGCCCGCCGCCGCGCGAATGGGCGCGCAATCAACAAGCGGCCGTCGCCCGTTCCGAGCCGCAGCGCGTGCGGGTGTCAGACCCGGAACCGGAGATCCCTCTGCCGCGCCGTCAGCGCGAAATCGACCGTAGCCTGTAGCCGCCTGGCCTATGGCTGTAGACGATCTTTGGGAACTCGCGCGCCGGGTATCGGGCGCTCGCGGCCTGACCGCCGAACACAAGCAACGGCTGAGCCGGATCGTTCGCAAAACGCCGGAGGTGATGGTGAAGGTGACCGGCCGAAGTGTAGGACCCGGGCACCTCAAAGCGCATCTGGATTATGTCACCCGGAACGGCACCCTGCGCGCGATCGGCGGCGACGGTCGGGTGGTGGAAACCAGACCGGAGCTGCGGGGCCTTCATGACGAATGGGTGCTGAAGAACGAACTGACGACGCGGCGGCATGACGATAAGGCGGCCTCGGCCGTCCACATCATGCTGTCGATGCCGCCGAAAACAAACGGCGATGCCGTCGAGCGTGCCGCATCGGCCTGGGCCGCGAATGTGCTGGGTGACCGGTACGACTACATCGTGACTCGTCACGACGATCAGGATCATCCGCATGTGCATGTCACCGTGCGCGCCATAGGCACTGACGGCCGCCGGCTGCGTGTGGACCGTGCCGACCTCCAGCAATGGCGTGAGCATTTCGCCACCAAGCTGCGGGAGCGCGGCATCGAGGCCGAAGCCACCCCGCGGAAGGCGCGCGGCCAGCATCGTCGCGCCGATCGCCACGAAGTCCGGCAACTGAAGGAGCGCGGCATCCTGCCCAGAGTCGAGACCGAAGCGATGCGGGAGGTGTTGCGCGAGACGCGCGCGGAGCGAAAGCCCGAGACCAAGCCCTGGGAGGAGCGCATCGAGCGGCGGCGGGAAAATGTGCTGGCGGCTTATACCGCCCATGCCGCCGAGCTAGACGGCGGCACCGATGCCGATCGCCAACTCGCCCGCGACATCCGCCGGTTCGTCGATGATATGCCGGTCGCCCGAACCCGCCGGCAGGATTTGCGCGCGGAACTTGAGGCGGTGCTGGCGCAGCGCAGGACGGCGGAAGCGGTAAAGGACGCACCGCCAATCCCTGAGCCGACACGCCAACCAACAAAAAATCAGCACCTGGATGAACCGGAGCGGTAACGGCTGGCGCCGAATCGGCTATCAATGCGCCGTCAGTGACAACCGAGGGACCCGTGCCTCCAGTTCCACCCATCGCGCGTACGAAGAGGCGACGCAATAAGCTGCTTGCTGCGGGACTGATTGAGAAGAATGTCTGGGTGCCTGCCATTTTCGCCGCGCACCTCGCCGCGTTCGCACTGGAGCTGCGGCGCAAAGCGGGGCTGCTGCTGCCCACGGACCCGGATTTGCACAGCCCGGCGATTTACGACCCGCCGCTACCGCCTGTTCCGACAGCAGCCGAGATTGCCGACCAGACCAAAAATCCGCCGGCGCGTCCTACCACCAAGGGATAGCAACCGCAGTACGCGTGCCCAATCAATAGGGATAGTCACCGCCTCAGACGCTGGTGAAACCGGCAAAGTAAGCCTACCGCAAGCCGTCGCCATCTGACAAACATCTGGTCCGTCACGGAAGAAAAATGATGACGAAGTCGGTATTCTGCGGACGAGACCAGGAGCTGCAGCGTTTGCGAAGAGAGTGGGTGTCGACTGTTGAGCATGACTTGCCAACGGTCGTCGTGCTGCTCGCGGATAACGGCCTCGGTAAGACGCGCCTCGTTCAGGAATTTTACGCCTGGCTTTCCACGAATGTAGATAAGCCAGGCACTGCGGGTTACTGGCCTGACGAGCTCGAACGTCGTGGTGATAATCTAGAGGTAAATCCGCCCCTCGATGACTGCCAGCCAGCCAATGATGCGCCGTTTCTCTGGTGGGGGCTCCGATTTCAGGACGTAGAACAGCGCAACACCGCCTTTGCTGGAATGGATGCGGGTTTGAGGGACCTGTCCGAGCATCTGGCGGTGCTGATGGCGGGTGTTCGCAGCCATGAACGGCGGCGGCGCGCCGTGGAAGCAATGGGCGATGCGTTTGGGGATTTCGCTTTAGAGTTCATCCAGACCGTCACACATGCGAGCCTCATCAAAACCACAGCCAGTTTTTTGATAAAATTCTGGGGCATCGGTCGCGAATACTTCAAGGATCGCACGCCCGCTGCGCTAACTGAACTCCGACAGCAGGAGCAGACCTCAAAGGCAGAGAGGATCGTCAAGAGCTTTGTCGCTGTCATGGCAGCACGCGAACGGCCTTTACCCATTTGCATATTTGCAGACGATGCACATTTTTCAGACGCAGACCCTGATACCGTCGATCTTTTGAAACGCCTGCTGGAGGCCGCAAGGCGTAATCGATGGCCGCTGCTGCTGATAATGACCCACTGGCAGGATAGGTGGAACGCTGACACATCCTCCATAGCTCGCTGGCTGAAGCCGCAGGCTGGCCGCTTGGTATTACTGCCTTTCACAACCTTAAACGCCGCGGCATTATCGCCCGTTTTAGCCCAGCACATGCCGGGCCTTCTGCCAAATCAGGCAAAAGCCATTCTGGACCGAGCCGACGGTAATCCTCAGTTTCTCGAGGAAATCATCGAATTCATGGCCCGCAGGCCGCGCCTCTTTGAGGGGCTTGACTACCTGCGCTCGCTGAAGCCGAACGGCCTTACTGAGGTCTTAGATGCAACCGACCTCGGACGACATAAATTAAACATGATTCGTTTTCAGGCGCTCAGCCCTGAAGCACGAGGCGCATTGGTGATCGGAAGTCTGCAGGGACAACGCCTGTTGCAGGATCTCACCGCCGAAGTAGCGAATGCGGCTGGATTGTCCGACCAAAACGGCATCCTAAAAGCGATCGAGACCGCCGAAATGCCGCATAATTTGGTGCGGCGCGATCAACGCTGGGCTGAATTTCTTCAGCGTTTGTATCGTGAGATCGCTACCCAGGAGCTGCCGAACAATTTCGAGGACCCTGCGATGGTGCAAGCCGCTCTCATCGGCGCCTTGCGTCGGCGGGTAGCCGACCAAGAGGGCTTGATGTTGCTTGATGCGGAGGACAGGCAAGCCACCCTCGGTCTCGCATGGACAGTGCTGCAGAATGCCGAGGACGACAACGACGCGTCTATCGGTGCCCTTGCCGCCGCGACGTTGATCGCAGAGCGTTTTGCCCGGCGCGACTACAAGGGAGCGGGCGCGCAGGCACAGTCTCTAGTCGACACCCTACGCGCGCGTATGGCGAACTAGCATGCGCCTGCCAGCCGAACAATGGTGGAACGTTTTTTCTGCGTTGCGGGAGGTCGCGGATTGGCGACGCGCGCGCTTCGCTGCGGAATGCATGCTTGAAGCAATCGACCCTGCCGACAACACTGCCTCACGTCGGCTACGCTATGTGGCGCAAACCTTCTTGGCGGAAGCCTTGGCACGCCACCCAGAAAGCAACGAAGATTTTCGCCTATCCTATGAACTTTCCAATTCGGCTCTCGGAATAACAAGGGCGCTGGCAAAGGAGCTGGACACACCAGAGGCAAGGCGCGACGTGTCGGTCTCGCTGGACAATGTTGCCGACGCAGCGCGCGCCCGCGGCGACCTCGCCGGCGCCGAACGCCTGTTCGCGGAAAGCCTGGAGCTCCGCCGCGCGCTGGCAAAGGAGCTGGACACACCAGAGGCAAGGCGCGACGTGTCGGTCTCGC
>CAXUNK010000172.1:0-1973 GCA_964252425.1 uncultured Acetobacteraceae bacterium | reverse complement strand
TGATTCAGATGGCTGAAATCGCTATGTTACTAGATGACGCTTCGCGCGCCATCACACTGCTCAGCGAGGCGCGTGCTGCAGCCGAGGATTTTGGTGGCATTCAGCCCATGTCGGACGCGAAGGAGATAATTGATGTTATCGATGGAATGCTCAATCGGCTTATCGAGCAATAACAGTGCTCATGGGAACGAATAATCGAGCCGTAAGCGAGCTAAGATAGCCTCAAAGCGGGGCACGCGTGCCCCGCTTGAGCCTCGGACGGGGCGCCACAGGCAGCTCCGCCTTCGTATCCGCCCCCCAGTAATCCAGGTCACGCCCCACGATGCCGGCGAGCTGGGCAATGGCTCGCTTCGCGTCTGCAGCAGCCTCGCGGGCCTCGCTCCCCTGCCCGGCTGCGTACTCACCTTTCAGCACCGCCACGTTCATCGCGCGCGCGATCTGGTTCACGTTGGAGCCGATCCTGGCCAGTGCGGTCAGCACGGCGGCAAAGCCCTGGCGCTCGAAGTCACCCCATTGCGGTCGGCGGAGAACGTGCGCGCGGACAAGGCAGCGAACCCACGTCGAAGGGGCCATGCCCTTCTGCCCCGCCGCCTGGCGTATCGCCTCCCGCTCCGGCTCAGAGAGGCGGACGTGAAGATCACTGACGCCGGCATCGACGGGCGGCCTGTCGGGGACCGGGGCACCAACGGCATCGCGGATCAGGCTGCGCAGCGCTGCCGCTTTCCCGCCCCTCGTTCGCGCCCAAGCGGCAAACGCGCGCTCCGTCTCGCGGTCGATGTGGGTGCTGACGTTGATGAGGTCGGGACGACGCTGGTTGGCCATGGCACTCGGCGAAAAACAGGAGCGGGTGTAGTTAAATACTCCACCGAGTGCTATCCTGCACTAGTCCCATAAACCTTACATACGTCCTCAAGTCCGCAGTCTGCCTCGGAGACTTTCCAAAAGCCAGACGATCGAGGCTGCCCAATCATCTGTGGGCAAGAGGAAGAGAACGGCGGTGTCGATCCCCTGCCCTACCTCAATGAACCAGGCGGACGGGAGAGAACGCCGGCGCCAGTGCTGGCCTTCAAGGAAGTGGGCAAGAGGAAGGGAATGGTATCGGCATAGAGCATAGAGGCCGGACCGTTATGGCCCGGCCGGTAGCCTTCAGAACGGCAGGTCCTCCAGTTCAATTGTCACACCCTCGGGCTTGCGCCACACTGTCTCGACCGTGATCCGTCCATCCCGCTCGGTGAACTCCACCACGGACACCGCGTAGCCCTGCCCGATCAGCACCCCGCCCGCCTCGTGATCCATGTAGCCCGTCCGCATGATCGCCATTGCCTGCTCCTCATCGTCAGCCCGATTGCTGATGAGCAGCGGCAGCGACGGCCTTCGGGGCGGCTCAACCTCTGGGGTCTGCGATCGAGCGAGGTTGGGTTGCAGCGGGCGCGGGTCCTCTTGGGGACCTGCGAACGATGCGGCCCGGCCTTGGCGCAGCATCGCGGGCACCAGCCGCGCAGCGGCGCGAAGCGGGGTTGAACCGCCCCGACCTGGCCGGCGCTATACTGGAAGATCCAGTGGAGGCTCCTTCTCTGCCCTCCGGTTGTGACCAAACGGGGCACGCGTGCCCCGGTCAGCCGGGATGCCGCCCTCTCTCCAGGCCGCACCAAGCGGGGCACACATGCCCCGCTTGCGCGTCTTCAATTGGCCGGCTGTTCTGGCACCCGCAGCAGTGTCGGCAGCCAAGTGGTGCCCTTCACCGCTTCCTCGGCCGCCTTCGCCATCGTGTCTTTCTTCATGCCGTCCATCTGGCGCGCGACACTCGGACCCGCCGCCTCTTTCACGCTGTGCAGCATCGTCGCCTTCGTGACCTTCCCGAAGAAGCTGTCCACGGTCGGCCGCCACCAATCGCCCATCTTCAAACCAAGGCTCTTGGCTAGGGCCTGTCGTCAATTAAGCCAGACAAAAGCGGCGGCCAAATAGATCGCGCC
>CAXUNK010000171.1:0-7134 GCA_964252425.1 uncultured Acetobacteraceae bacterium | reverse complement strand
CACGCTTGGAAAGCGTGTGTGCGTGAAAGCGTACCGTGGGTTCGAATCCCACTCCTTCCGCCAGATTACCCTCTTCTATCTTTCTCCACCGTTCGTGCGGATGCGCTTAAGCCTCTGATAAGCCGTGTTCTCGGCCTAAACAGCCTTCGACATATACCTTTTGCGTTCGCCTTCTTTCACGTGCATCATTAGGGGACGGGCTGGGGAACGACTGCCGGCCGTGGGGATGGGGGACGATAGGCGCCCAGCGTCCCCTAGTCGGGGGATTCGTGATGGGCGTTCGCGCGAGTGGGTTGACTGCGGCAAAAGTGAAAACGGCCGGCCCAAGTCGTTACGGTGACGGGGACGGCCTTTATCTGTTTGCTCGCAACGCGGATGCGGCTTTTTGGGTGTTTCGCTACACGCGAGCCGGTAAAATGCGCGAGATGGGCCTCGGCCGAGCACGTGGCGAAAATGCCGTGTCGCTCGCCAATGCGCGCGATCGGCGCAACGAGCTGCATCGTGCGGTGCGCGCCGGCCGAGATCCTTTGGCCGATCGCGACGCGGCGATTGCTAAGGAAGAGGCGCAAGCGGCCGAAGCTGCACGCCAGGCGATCACTTTCCGGGATGTCGCGGAAGAATACCTCGCGGCCAATGGCGCCGGATGGCGCAACCCGAAACACCGTGCGCAGTGGCGCAGCACGTTGGCGGCCTACGCTTACCCTACGCTAGGCGACCTGCCGGTGGCCGCGATCAATACTCAGCGGGTCTTAGACGCGCTCACGCCTATCTGGACGGCCAAGCCGGAGACCGCCGCCCGTGTGCGCGGCCGGATCGAAACGGTGCTGGCGGCGGCCATCGTGAAGGGATTGCGACCGGGGCCGAACCCCGGCGCGTTGAAGGGGCACCTTGCCGAACTGCTACCCGGCCGCGGCAAGTTCGCGCCGGTGGTCCATCACGCCGCGCTGCCCTATCCCGAAATGCCCGCCTTCTTCCTCCGCCCACAAGCGTCAGACGGGCTCGGCGCGCGAGCGCTCGAGCTCGCCATCCTCACCGCGGCGCGCACGAACGAGGTGCTTGGCGCCATTTGGGCGGAGATTGACCTGCAAGCGGCTGTGTGGGCCGTGCCAGGAGCGCGTATGAAGGCCGGCCGCGATCATCGCGTGCCGCTCTCCGGCGCGGCCGTGCAGCTGCTCCGCAGGTTGGCCACCATACGGCAAGGCGAGTTCGTATTTGCCGGCCAGCTTGCGACGAAGCCGCTGAGCAACATGGCGTTAGCGATGACGCTACGGCGCATGAAGCGGGGCGATATCACGCCCCACGGCATGAGGAGCGCGTTCCGCGATTTCGTCGCCGAAGCTACCGACTATCCGGGCGAATTGGCCGAGGCAGCGCTTGCGCACGTCGTCGGGGACAAGACGGAAGCCGCTTATCGCCGCGGCGACCTGTTCGAGAAACGCCGCGCCCTTATGGAGGTATGGGCACGCTTTTGCACCAGCGCGTCCGAGCCGGCGGAAACGGCGCCACGTGCCGCGGCATAGCGGTCAGTTCTTCGAGTATCGCGATAATCCGGATGTATTCGCTAAGCATACGTTTTGACTCGCAGACTTTCTCTGCTTTTCGGTGGGCATCGCGGAGCCGGCGAAAACCTCCCACGTGAAATACACTTTGATTATCGTTGAAGTTCGGAAAAAAAATCAGGATTGTCTAATCAGATTGCAAGCATAGAGTAAGCCTATAGTGTGCCCTTGCGGGGAGATTCATCACGTCTGTATCTTGGGTGACGAGTTCGGACTACGCAGAGGCTCACATGACTCCGCTTCTATACACGGTAAGCCAGGCTCGGGCCTATTTGGGCGGAATGGGCCTAACGAAAATCTATGAACAAATGGCGCTTGGTCTTCTCGACGTTCGCAAGTCTGGCAAGCGCACGTTGATCACCGCGAAAAGTCTTGAGGCCTACGCGGAGAATTTGCCAAAGGCGACCATCGCGCTCAGCAGCCGGCAGAAAGAGGCGCAGGTCGCACACACCGCAGCAGATGCCGCGCAGGAGAAGAGCGTGCCGCCTGCCGAAGCTGTCGGTCCTGCGGGCCGGCGACGCCAAAGGTCGCGAGGTAGCACCACAACGGACCGAGCGGCGGCCTGAAACGCAACACCCACGCGCGGACGGGCGCGTGGGCGGATCGCGGGCTCAATCGAGATCGGTTCTCAGATACCCCAAAGTCGCCCACGTCAAAAGCCCGATCCCGCCCCGAAGGACGAGATCGTGACGGAGACGACACCGGATAACCTGCCGCTACCGGCGGAATGCGACTTCCTGGACGTGGTGGTGTCGCTGCGCCACCCCAACGTCGAGTCTCCACTGACCGTGTTCGTCCCCAAGGAGATGAAGAACGAGACGCTGCGCGAATTGGCCGCCGCTGCTTGCGACCTCTGCGAGGGCCGGACCGTCATCATCGCCAGCAGCTCGCCTTTTCGCGCGCGGTGGTGGGCCACCACGCTGCGACTGCTGGCGACCGGTTGTCAGGCGGTAGGACATGCCGACGTTGGAGCCGTAGCACACACCCTTGCGGACCACATGGAGCGGCTGGCGACCGACCTGACCGGGGAGCGGCCGACCAGCCGCCGCGGCGCCGAGGTGCGGTTTCGCGCGAACGGCAGCCTCGTGGTGGACGTGGCCGGCCCGCGGCGTGGCTTGTGGTGCGACCACACCGAAACCGGCGATGCCGGGCGCACGCGAGGCGGCGACGCGCTGGACTTGATTATGCACCTGCGCGGCGGAACCATGCGCGACGCGATCCATTATGCGGAGCGGTGGCTCGGCCAGGCGCCGGCACCTGACCCGTTGCCAAGGGCGACCACGCCGGCGCGGACGGCCGATAGGGCTGATGTGCTCGCCATGGCCGCCCGGATCTGGCGTGAGACCGTGCATATTCGCGGCACACCGGCCGAGGCATATCTGCGGCACCGCGGTCTGACGCCACCCGAAAGCCGCGTGCTGCGATTTCATCCTAGATGCCCGCGCGGCGACGATCGTTTGCCGGCCATGATCGCGCTCATGGTTGAGCCGGTATCGGGAAACCCGTGCGGCGTGCACCGCACTTTCGTTCGCGCGGACGGCAGCGGGAAGGCCGACGGCCAGGCCAAGATGATGCTCGGCGCGGCCGGAATAATAGCGCTTTCCGCGCACATCGACGTGCACGATGGGCTCGGCATTTGCGAAGGTATCGAAACGGGCTTGGCCATCATGCAGTGCGCGCAATGGCGCCCTGTGTGGTCGGTAGGAAGCGCTGGAGGCATCGCCAGTTTCTCGGTCCTGCCGTTCGTTGGCTGTCTAACGATCTTTCCTGATCTTGACGACAAGGGAACGTCTGTCGCCGCCGCCGCGAGTTGCACTAGGCGATGGCGCGAGGCGCATCAGCAGGTGCAAACTATTCGCCCGCCGAACGGGCACGATTGGCACGATGCGCTGATCGCGAGCGCCGCTTGATGGACAGCGAGATACCATCGCCGGAAAGCATCATCGATGCAGCCGGTGATCAGCGGCCCGTAGACCTGAAAACCGCGCTCTCAATCCAGACATGGGTAAAACGTTCAATCCCACCAGCCGAACGATTTCTGGGCGACTTGATGACTAATACCTCAAGAACTTTCTTTGTGGGTAAGACAGGAATTGGAAAAACAAATTTCGGCTTTGCGCTCGCAGAAGGGATCGCGTCCGGAGCTGGCTTTCTGCATTGGCGGTCGAGTCGACCGGCGCGCGTGCTCTACATCGACGGAGAAACGTCGGCCGAGCTGATCAAATCGAGGAGCGTTGATGCTTTGCGCCGTTCGACGAAACACCCCAGGAACGGAATGCTGATGATATACTCACGAGACTATGAGGAGCAGATCGAAAAGCAGTTTCCAGTGCTCGGAAAAATGCCAGCGCTCAACACCTTAGAAGGACACGAATTCGTGTTACGACTAATCAAGGAAGTTGGCGGTGTTGATGTCGTGATATTCGACAACCTGATGTCGCTTTGTCTTGGCATTCAGAAGGATGAAGGTCCGTTTAACGAAGCGATGCCTCTGATCGAAAAGCTGACTGCTGCGCGCATTGGGCAGGCGTGGTTCGACCATGCAGGATGGGATGACAGTAAGCAGTATGGATCGTCGACTAAATCGTGGCGCTTCGACTCCGTCGGGATCATGACGCCGGTGAAGGACGACGACCCGGTTCCGCACGACATGGCGTTCCAGCTGACGTTCGATCACCCTGGCAAGGCGCGCCGGCGCATGTCTGCCAACTGGAATGACTTCGCCACCACGACCATACGCCTGCGCGACGACCGCTGGACCTCTGACATGACGCCGGCAAAGAAGGCTGGCTGGAAGCTGTCGGGCGCCGAAAAGGAGGCGGTCGACATCCTGAACGATCTCATGGCCGACGGCGGCGCGTCCCTTCCAATCGGCGACGGCTTTCCAACCAATGGCAAGGGCGTTGCCGAGGCCGCATGGAAGAAGGCGTGCAGCGATCGGCGCGTATCCACGTCTGAAAATGATAAAGACCGCGGCCGTGTCATCGGGAAGGTCTACCAGCAGCTCCTCGACAAGGGGATCATTTCCGCATGCGGCGGCTGGGTTTGGCCGGTAGCCAAGACCGAGGATCGGGCCGGGGGGATCGGGGATCGGTTTCTAAGTAAACCGACCCCCTCGATCCCCCCTTACGCCGGGGGATGAAGGAGATTTATCCGCTTTGATCCCCTTTGATCCCCCTGCCTCGCGCCAGCCCTCGTGCGGCTATGCGCATGCACTCGCCGCCAGGTGCAGAGCGCGCGGCTCTGTCCGGCCGCTGGAGGGCCGTCGGCCTGCCGGGAGGGCGAAACGGATCCTGACATCCACGATGGGGGTAGGGGGTTTCGGACATGGTGGCCCGCGCGTGCTGAAACCGTTGGGGGGCAAGAAAAATTTGGTCGCAGAATTCGGACGGGGGGGGTGTGAATGACCAGTCAGGAGCAATCCGATGCGCCCGAAACGGCATTGGGCGATCGGCCGCACATGGTCGCCGACGCGGGAGGGCCGCCGAAGATCTTCGGGCTGCATATCGACGAGCAGCCGACGTCATCGCTGATTCAGCGGCTGCACAAGGTTTGGGACGCGAGCGGGCTACGCGAGCTGGGCCACAAGCTGCTCATCATCGGCCCCGAGTTCCGTGCCGAGGAGGTGGGCGACGGCCAACTGGAACGGCTGGGTTTAGTGCGCGCGGTGGGCGACAGTTCGGTCGTGGTCGAGAACGCGGGCGATGATCTGCGCCTGCGCCGTTTCGACAAGTGGTGCCCATCGCCGGCTGCTGGCGCTCAGCTCGATATCGGCGCCGGCACCCACGTCCTACGACCGCGCAAGAAGTGACGCCAGCCGCCGCCATGGCAGTGCTGCGCGGCGTCGCGCGGCTGGTTGCCGAGCACGGCGGAGACGCTTTGCTGCCGTTCGCGGACGGCGTTGCGCGCTTCGACCACGCGCGCGGCGCGCTCGGCCTTGAGGATGCGCTCGGCCTCCGCGCCCGGCCTGGGCAGCGATCGTGGGCGGCGGAGGAGGCCCGGATCGAGCGTGACCGCATCCTTTGTCGGATTTCAGAGACCTGGTTCGCCGGCGAGCCGTCCGCATCGGCACAGGCGGACGCCATAGTCGCGGCCTTGGCCCGCTACGCGGCAACCCAGTGGCGCCGCGACCGGGAGTTTCTGGACCCGTCCACCGCGGCCGTTGGCAGGCTCGAGGCCGATCTATTCGCGTTGCTGCGGGTTGGCGCCCCACCCGAGGCCAGGACAATCCGGCGCGCCTTGGCCGCTGGCCACGAAACCCTCTCTTTTCGTGGCTAGCGGCTGGGCGGATAGCCTGTCCATGCTCCGCCCCGCGCCCCGCCGCCTACGTGATCCTGCCGCCGGTCCCGACCTGGTGCCGCTGACCGATCAGCCGGCCTATGCCGCGCTGGCGCGCGAGCTCGCCGCGCTGACCGAACGCACGAGGCGTACGGCCGAGCGTCGGGACCGGGCGCGCGCACTGGCCAAACGCAGCGCCTCGGCGACCACGGTGGACACGCTTCGGGTTTGGGCCGGCCAGCTGGCGGCTGGGGGATTGGTGCCCGCACATGACCCGGAGGAGGAGCTCAAGGCGTGCGCGACGGAGGACGCAATCCTTGATGCGGCTATCGGGGAACTGACAACGCGCATGGCCGCGCTGGCGGCCGAGCTGTCGATAGAGGCGTGCCGACTGTTCCGTGAGCAGCACGTGGAAGCACTGCGCGCGATGCACGCCGGCATGATGCAGGTCGCGAGTGCCGCGGTCGCGCTGCACGAGATCGACGTGAAGCTTCGCGTTTCCGGTTACGAGCCGCACACGATGGTCCTGCCCGCCAAGCTGCCGCGCTCCGTTCTTCTCATCGGCCAGCCCGGCAACTTCGGCAGCGACGTAGCAACCTTCGGTCGTTGGCTCGCCAGCGCGTTTGGAAGGGAGGGAACATGATCGGTCGCGACGCGCCGGAGGGTGATGCGATGCTGGCGGACTGGCTGCGGGAGTCGGTTGAGGAGCTCGCCGATGCCGAGGAAGCACTCGGCTCCGCGAACGCGGCGCTGGCCACGGCCGAAGCCGAGGCGGAAGCGGAGGCCCAGCGCGTGGCCGAGGTCCGGCGTGTCCACGGCACGATCATCCGCACGCATCCGGCCGGCCTCTCGCACCGCTTGGCTGGGCGCTTCCGGGACGCGACGCAGGACCGGAAGGCGGGCCTGGTCAAGGTGGCGCGCGAGATTGCGGCGACCGCGCAAGCCCGCGTGGACGAGGCGCAGCGCGCCGTCGACGAACTGGAACGTTACATCTTGCCCGCGGCCGCAAGCACAACGGCACCGGTGGGCGCTGGACAGGCCCCCGCCGCGGGCGCGCTGCATTCACCCGTGGTCGGCGCCGCGCCGGTGGCAGCGTAGGCGCGCGCCATGCTGATGCGTCGAGTGTTCCGCCCCGAGGAATTTGTCAGGGAGGCGCGTGCTGACCGAGCCGAGGGCGCGCATGTGATCACCGGCCGCGCGGCCGCGGTGGATGCTACCGACAGCGCAAATCGGCAGGTCAGTTACGTGCTGTCCACGCCGGCCGTGGCGCGTGACTTCCACACGATCGCGACCGCCG
>CAXUNK010000170.1:0-7190 GCA_964252425.1 uncultured Acetobacteraceae bacterium | reverse complement strand
ACCCCCGACCGCGCCACGGGCGCACTCTCGCCGCCCCCGCCGGGGAGATCGCGAGCGATACGCCGCCACAACATGTCACTGGGTGGCGCCGGCTCGGCCAGCGATGCCAGCGGCTCAAGCCGCGCGATCCACCCATCGACGGCCCGCGCCATCGCCGGGTCCCGGTCCATGGCAAGCGTCACTGCCCGGCGCTCTTCCGCACCAAGCAGCCCCAGCACATAGTCCGCTGCCAGCGCGTCACGATCCGATGACGTATCGAACGGCTCCTCGCGGTCTGGCGCGTTGCCGCTCATCCCTCCATGCACCCGCGCAACTGCCGCAAGCTGCGCCTGATCAGCGATTTGAGCGTGCCGAGTTTCATCGCCGTCATCTTGGCAATCTGGGCATGAGTGCGGCCTTCGACAAAGGCCAGCATCACCGCATGTCGTGCAGCCGGTTCCAGCTGATCCAGGCAGACCCGCAACCGGCGCTGATCGGACACCTCGACCGCCAGGCTGAGCTGGTCCGGCCAGGATATCTCCTCCTGTTCCGCCAGGCCCGCTGGCTGTAACCCTCGGCCACGGACCACGTCCATTGCCCGAAACCGGGTCAGCGTCGTCAGCCACGCTCCAGCCGCTCCACGCTCCGGATCGAAGCGATGCGCGTCCCGCCAAACACGCAAGAACACGTCGTGCAACACGTCTTCCGCCAGCGCCGCGCTGCCGGTAATCCGCATCGCCAAACCCTTCAGCCGCGCCGCCTGCAAAACGTAAATCCTGTGCAGCGCCGCCTGGTCACCCGCCTCACATCGGCGGACCAGTCGCCCAAGCTCCTCGTCCTCCGGCGTCACCTGGTCCCCGTCCGTTACCTGGCCAAGGCGGAACGCGCTGCTCCGGCGCCTCATTCTCCCGCTTTGCCGGCGCGAGTAAACCCAACCCGCACGACCGAAAAAAATTAACGCCTGCCGTCATCCAAGGCGGTGCTCAGACCCGACAGGCTGTGCGCCGCGACTGGCGGCGCAACCAAATGCGAGGAACCAAAATGTCACTTCGCCCAATCTGCGCGGCCGCGTTGTCGGCTGGCCTGTTTGCAATCCCGGCCGCCCGCGCCGCCTCCAAGGCACAGTTGATCGTCGTCCACGGCTTGCCCGGCCAGGATATCGGCCAGCCGGAAAGCCTTCCGGTGGACGTCCTCGTCAACGGCTCGATCTGCCTGCTGAAAGGCTTCACCTTCGGCACGATCACGCCGCCGGTCAGCCTGGCCGCCGGCACCTACAAGGTGGCGATCAGCCTGGCCAACGCCGCCACACCCTGCGCGAACGCGGCGGTCATAAACGCCAAGGCGACCCTGCAGCCAGGTACCATCTCGGCAATCGTCGCCGCCCTCTCGCCGAAGAACACGCCGACCGCCGATTTGTTCGCCGTCCCGGGCGCGCCTGCCAACGGCATCAGCTTTCTCAACGCCAACGCCTCGGCCAACCGGGTCACCTTCAAGGTCGCCGACAAGGCAGGCAATGGCTACTCGCTGCCCCTCGGCCCGCGCCGCTCAGGCAGCGCCTCCACCTCGGGCTCGACGGCCAGCTACACGCTTAACTTGACTGCCGGCAAAACGAACGCGGGGCCGTTCAGCTTCACCCTGGACAAGCAGTCCGAAGAGCTGATCTTCGCGGTAGGTTCCGCCAAATCCGGCAGCCTGACCGCCCTGACCACGTCGATCTCAACCCAGTAGCACGTTCGGCCGATGGGCCGGCAGGGTCCAGGGACGCCGCAAGTCAGCGGACGACGCCCCGGGCCCTGCCCAGCTCTACCGCTCGGACAGCGCGCCATTCTCACCCATGGTGCAGCCCCGGCAGCCAGTCCAGCACGCCGTGCGAGATGTCGGGATGGAGGGTGGACTGCGCGGCTGGCCCCGGCGCCACGTCGGCGGCATTCGCTTTCTGCGCCACGATGTCGATCGTCAGCCCCGCCACGTTGGCGAAATCGCTGGTCAGGTGGATCGACTCGTTGGTCAGCGCGCCCCCGCTGTAGGCGATCGTGTAGATGCCGCTGGAAGCTCCGGCCGCGATGGGGCCGAAATCGCTTGCCGTCACGCCGGAGCCGCTGAGCGCGGTACCGGTGATATGGCCGCCATTGACCGTCGTCTGCAACGCGCCGCGCAGCGCCGCCGAGCCCGCCGCACCCGTGTTCTCCACCTCGAACTGCGCCGTGCCGCCCGCCTTGATGGCGATGGTGAGCGTGCCGTTGACGCTGGTGATGGTGGTGCCGTTCACGCCCACCACGGAGAGCTGCGTGCCCTGGCCGTCGATCGTGCCGGTCACACCCGCAAACGGCATGTAGCTGTTGCCCGTACCCGCGGCGGTGTTGTTGTAGTCGCCGGTCACCGTGAGCGTGGTGCCGGACGTGTTAAGCGCGCCGCCTGCGGTTGTCAGCGTGGCCAGCGTACTGTTGCCCGCGCCATGCGTGCTGGCGATAGTGGCCGAGGAGGAGGTTCCGCCCAGCGTCAGCGACCCGCCGGTCAGCGCCGTGGTATCAGTGAACGTGCCACTGTCCAGGATCAGCCCGGTATTGGCGAGCCCGCCGGAGAAGGCCAGGCTGTCGCCCGCCGCCACCGAGATCGTGCCCGCATTCGCGAACGGATCGGTCACCGTGCCCGCGGCGGACTTGCCCGCAACCTCGAACAGACCGGTATTGGTGAACGTGCCGGCGCCCGAGAGCGTGCCCGTGCCCACCACGTTGAACGTGCCCGCGAAGCTGACCGAGCTCGCGATACCCAGCGTCGCCTTGTTCAGCAGCGCGATGTCGGCGACGTTCAGCACCGTGCCCGCGTTCAGCGTGGTGGTGCCGCCGAAGCCCACCGTGCCGGTGCCGCTGACGGTGCCGGTGATGCTGTTCGTCTTGCCGGTCAGGCTCAGTTCGCCGCCGGTGGCGACCACGGAGCCGGCATCGGTGAACTTGGCGTTGAGCGTGCCGAAGCCGGTCAGCACCGAGCCCGCCTTGTCGCTCAGCCCGCCCGCCTTCAGCGTGCCGCCGCCGAGTGCGACGGTGCCGCTATTGGTGAGCTTGTTCTTGGTCGTGTAGTCGCGCTTGCCGAGAACCTGGAGTTCGCCGCCTTTGGCGATGGTCTTCAGGCTGGTCTCGATCAGGACGCCGCCGAATGTGATCTCGGAACCCGAGCCCGACAGGATCAGGTCGGCGGCCAGCGTGTTGACCGCCGCCCCGGACGAGACGGCCAGTGTCGCATCGTTGCTGGTGGCGATCGCCCCGTAGGTGCCGCCGGTCAACACGCCGGAAGCGCTGTCGTTGGTCAGCACCGCGCCTGACTGGAAGGTGACGGTGCTGCCGTTGTCCGCCTGGATCAGGCCCTGATTGGTATAGGTGCCGTTCTGGAAGATCAGGCCGCCCGTGCCTTCGCCCAGCATCTGGCCGGTGGCGGTGTTCGTGCCGGTGCTGCCCAGGTTGATGATCAGCGCGTTGCCGCCTGTGGCCGCGATCGTGCCGCCGTTCGTCAGCGTCAACTGTCCGGCGCCGAGCTGGCCGGATCCCTCGATGGTGTTGTTGACATTGTCCAGCACATCGGCTGCGGCCGCCCCGTAGATGCGGTTGCTGCCGTTATCCGACAGGGTGATCGTGCCGTTGCCGCTGAGCGTGACGGTGCTGCTCTCCAGTATCAGGTCAGTACTGGCGTTGGTGCTTTGCAGGTTGATCGAGCCGGTGTTGACGATCGCGCCGGCCAAGGTGAGCGTCCCGTTATTGTTGACGTCGACGGCGGCGCGGTTGGTCAGCGCGTGCGCCGACCCGTCGAGATTGGCGATGTTGCCGTACTGCACGTTGAACGATGCGCCACCGCTGCCGGTCAGCAGGCCGCCCGCGATGGTGGACGATTGCAGATAGACGTTGCCCCCGGCAGCCGCGATCGTGCCGCTGGTGTTGCTGATGGTGCTGCTGTTGATGACCAGGCCGCCGCTGCCGGTCGATTCGAGCAGTCCGTTGTTGATGTCGGACAGGCCGCCCGTGACGATCGTCAGGGCGTTCTGGCCGCTCGCGTCGATGATGGAGTCGTTGATCAGCGTGAGCTGACCGGCACCGATCTGGCCGGCGCCGGTGATGGTGTTGTTGAGGTTGACCAGCGTGTCGCCACCGATGGCGCCGTAGATCCGGTTGTTGCCGTTGTCGGACAGCGCAATGGTGCCGCTGCCGGTCAGCGTAACCGTGCTGCCGGTGTTGTCGCCTATGATGAGGTCGGTGCTGGCATTCGTGCTTTGCAGCGCGATCGTGCCGGTGTTGGCGATCGTGCCGAGCAGGCTGAGCGTGCCGTTGTTGTTCACGTCGACGCTGCCGGAGGTGGTGAGCGTGCCGGCCGAGGCGCCGTCGAAGGCGCCGATATTGCCATATTGCACGACGATGGCGCCGGTCCCGGTTGTACTGACCAGGCCGCCCTGTATCGTGCCGCTTTGCAGATAGACGTTGCCGCCCGCCGCCGAGACCGTGCCGCTGGCATTGCCGATCGTCGTCGAGTTGATGACCAGACCGCCGGTATTGGTGGATTCGAGCAGGCCGTTGTTGACGATCGACGTGCCGCTGCTCTGCAGCAGCAGCTCGCCCGTGCCGCTGGCATTGATGGTCGCATCGTTGATCAGCGTGAGCTGGTTGACGCCGATCTGGCCGGCGCCGCTGATCGTGTTGTTCAGGTTGATCAGCGTATCGCCCGCAATCGCGCCATAGATGCGGTTGTTGGTGTTGTCGGACAGCGTGAGCGTGCCACTGCCGGTCAGCGTGACCGTGCCGGGGGTATTGCCGCCCGGGCCGATGATCAGGTCGGTGCTGGCGTTCGTGCTGCCGAGCGTGATCAGGTTCTTGTTCGAGATCGTGCCGAGCAGCGAGAGCGTGCCGTTGTTCTGCACGGCGACCGTGCCGAAATTCGTGATGGTGTGGGCGGAGCCGTCCAGCGTACCGCCCTGTCCATACGACACGATGATGTTGCCGGTGCCGGCGGTCTTGACCGTGCCACCTGCCAGGACGCTGCCGTTCAGATAGACGTTGCCGTTGCTGGCCAGGATTGTGCCGCCGCTGCTGCTGTCGATGGTGGTGCTTTGCACGACCAGACCGCCCGCGCCGGTCGCCTCGATCAGGCCGCTATTCTTGACAACCTCGCCCGACGTGTTGATCACCAGTGCGTTGCCGCCGGTTGCGTTCACCGTTCCGCCCGCCTCGTTGATGAAGGTGAGCTGCCCGTCGCCAAGCTGACCGGCGCCGCTGATGGTGTTGTTGACGTTGTCGAGCACGTCGGCGGCGACGGACCCGAAGATGTAGTTGTTGCCGTTGTCCGACAGGGTGACGGCGCCGCCGCCGGTCAGGGTCACCGTGGGCGTGCCGATGGTGAGCTCGGTCGTGGCGTTGGTGCTGAGCAGGTCAACCGCGCCGGTGTTGATCAATGTGCCCAGCACGCTCAGCGAGGCGTTGTTGGTGACATAGAACGTGCCGCTATTGGTGACGGCGTGCGCCGTCCCGTCCAGGGTTGCGATGTTGCCGTATTCGACCAGGTTGAGGCCGCCGTTCGACGTGGCCAGCGTGCCGCCTGCAATCGTGCCGCCATTGTCGAGCGCCACGAACGCGCCGGCACCGGATGCGAGGATGACGCCCGACGAACCGTTGTTGACCGCGCTGTTGATCTGCAAGCCGGCCGTTCCGGTATCCTCGATCAGGCCGCTATTGGTGGTCACCGTCGAACCGGTGTTGAGATAGAGGCGCGCACCGGCGCCCGTCGCATCGATGAGTCCCTTGGCCTCGTTGATCAGCGTCAGCGCGCCATCGCCGAGCTGACCGCTACCCGCGATCGTGTTGTTGACGTTGTCCAGCAGGTTCGTGCCGGCCGTGCCGAAGATGTAGTTGTTGCCGTTGTCGGACATCGCAACGGTGCCCCCGCCGCTCAGCACCACATCCGGGCCGGCGATGACGAGTTCGGTCGCGGAATTGGTGCTTTGCAGCGCGATCTGTCCCTGGTTGACGATCGAGCCGAGGATGGAGAGCGTGCCGTTGTTCTGGATGGCGAAGGTTCCGGTGTTGGTCACGGCATTGGCGCTACCGTCCAAGCCGGCCGTGTAGCCGTATTGCACGGCCACCACGCCCCCGGCCGCCGTGCTGAGCGTGCCGCCCTGCAAGGTCGCGTTCTGCAGATAGACGTTGCCGCCATTGGCCGTCACATGCCCGGTGGTGCCGTCACTGACCGTGCTTTGGATGGCCAGCGCCCCGCCGGCCGTCGCCTCCAGCAGGCCCGCATTGGTCACGGTGTTGGTGCCGGTGTTGAGGATCAGCGTGGTCGGCTGATTGGCGTCCACCGTGCCGGACGCGCTGTTGGTGAATTTCAACTGCCCGGCGCCGAGCTGTCCGCCGCCCGCGATGGTGTTGCTGGTGTTGATCAGCTGGTCGCTCGCTGCCGCGCCGTAGATGCGGTTGTTGCCGTTATTGCCCAGCAGGATCGTGCCGGTGCCAGACAGGGTCAACTTGGCGCCGCCCACGACCAGGTCGGTGTTGGAGTTGGAGGAGTTGAGCGCGAACGTGCCGGCGTTCGAGAAAGTCGCGGCATTGGCGCCGCTGCCGATCGTGTAGGTGCTGTTGTTGCTGAGGTTGAGCGTGACGGTCTTGCCCACAGTCAGGCTTGCGACCGCCTCCGGTATCGGAATGCCGATGGATACGGCGGTGGCTGGGTTGATGGTGACCGTGTCGCCAGCACCCGGCACCTGGGCCGGCGACCAATTGGCCGGATTATTGTAGTTGTCGTCGCCAGCCGCACCTGTCCATGTGATCGACGCCATTTTTCCCACCCGCAAGTCGGTTGGCCGCCAACCGGGCGGCTTCACGACGGGCGTGTGAACTGATGGAGACAGGATCGCCAGCGCTAATCGCGTGAGCTTTCGGACGAAATTCCGAAAAATTGCGACCGAACGCCGACTTAAAGGATTTCACGTCTGTAACGGCGAGATTCGTTACTTTGTTCGCTTTTCGGTTGTGAGGTGGCAACGGTGCCACCTCCACTTCCAAACCTAATATCCGTTATTGTATCCGGGCGGAGGCGGGTAGCCCGGCTGCTGATAGCCGGGCTGCGGGTAGCCTTGCTGCGGATATCCTTGCGGCTGTGGGTAGCCCTGCTGCGGGTAGCTCGGCTGGCCGTAGCCGGGCGGGGCGTAGCCAGGCGGGGGCGGTTGGTTGCCATAA
>CAXUNK010000169.1:0-7192 GCA_964252425.1 uncultured Acetobacteraceae bacterium | reverse complement strand
GGCTTGGCGCTGGCGGCGCTCTACGGCCAGGGGGCGCGCGCCCAGCCGGCGCAAAACCCGGACTGGCCCTGCGCGCAGCGTCTGGTCGATCGGCTGTCCGCCGGCGCCACCTGGCCAGGTCCGGCCGACCCCGCGCCCGACTGGCGCAACGACGCGGCGCTGTTCACGCTGGTGACCGAGGTCGCCGACCGTGACACGCAAGAGGCCGACGGCGCGGCCAAGCTCGCCGCCTATGTGGACCGCATCCCCGCCGCCGAACGCGCCGCCCGCATCCCAGCGCTGTTCGGCGCCATCGTCGATCAGACGAACGATGTACGCAGCCCGCTGATCGCCAGGCTGGAACAGCTTGGCAGGCGCCAGCGCGCGATGGGACAGGCCATCGCCGACCTCGGCACGCGCATCGATGCGCTGCCACAGGGCGCGTCGCGGGACGATCTGACCGGCGAGCGCGATCTGGACGTGCGCGCCTTCCAGCAGACCCAGCGCACGATGCGCTATGCGTGCGAGGCCCCGTCGGCGCTGGAACGCCGGCTCGGCGACTACGCGCGCCTGCTGCTTGCGAAGCTGAAGGGCGGCTAGCACGCATCGTAGGAGCTTTCTGCCAAAGCGGTTCTGGAAGAACCTGCGCGAGCACCACCGCAGGCGCGAGAGACAGAAGTTTTTTGGTCCTTTTTTAAAAAAGGACTGCTTGCTTCTAATGGCTGGCCTTGGTCTTGCTGCCCTCGGTGCGGCCGGTCGCCATGTCCACGCTCCAGCGATGCGGCGCGTTGTCGCGCTTCCACCGGCGGATATCGACCCGCAAGTACCAGTAATTCGCAGTAGCCCAGATCAACAGGCCGAAGATGGCGAAGATCAGGCCGCGGTGAGCGTTGACCCAGATGACGAACATGGCGGCCTCGCGATCAGCATGCAGCCTGTAGATGGCCCGGTCCGCCACGGCTGGCAACGGCAATCATGACGCCTGGCAATCCGTGAACGCTGTGCTAGCGTGGCCGGCACCGCGGAAGCCGGGTCGCCGAAGACGTCGATCTTCAGAGAACCCGTCACCGCAGGGGAGAGCGTAACCAGGAGGACCCAATGACCAGCGGCACAGTCAAATGGTTCAACCCGACCAAGGGATACGGCTTCATCGAGCCGGAGACGGGCGGCAAGGACGTGTTCGTTCACATCAGCGCGGTCCAGAAGGCCGGCATGCGCAACCTCAACGAGGGCCAGAAGCTGGGCTTCGAGGTGGAACAGCAACAAAACGGCCGCGCCGCCGCGGTCAACCTCGCCCCGGTGCAGTAGCCGCGCGCCGGCATCGGTCGTGGGCGGGGCGGCAGGTGAGTTTTCGCTTGTCTGACGACCGATAGCTGGTAGCTGACGGCGGCCATGCAGAAACTCGATGCCGAGGCGGTCCGGACCGCCTATCGCCGTCAGGCGGCCTTCTACGACGCGGCGTTCGGGCGCATCTCGCGCCCGGCCCGGTTGCGCGCGATCGAGCTGATCAACGGCCTGGCCGGGCCGCGCGTGCTGGAGGTGGGCGTGGGCACCGGCCTGGCACTGCCGCTGTATCACCCGAGCAAGCGCGTGACCGGCATCGACCTGTCGCGCGACATGCTGGACCGCGCCCGCCAGCGCGTGCAGGCCGAGGGGCTGACCTATGTGGAGGCGCTGTTGGAGCAGGACGCCGAGGCGACCGGGTTCGAGGATGCCAGCTTCGACGTGGCCGCCTCGATGTTCGTGGCCTCAGTCGTGCCGCATCCGGAGCGTCTGCTGACCGAGTTGCGCCGCGTCGTGCGGCCGGGCGGGCACATCCTGTTCGTCAATCATTTCGTGGCCGATGGCGGGCTGCGCCTGGCGGTCGAACGGGCGCTGGCGCCGCTGTCCCACCAGCTCGGCTGGCATCCCGACTTCTCGGTCTCGGACCTGTTCGGCACCGAACACCCGGCCGGCGTCACCTTCGAGAAGATGCGGCCCTGGGGCCTGTTCACGCTCGCCTATTTCCGGCGCTGACCTCGCCGATCCGACCGCTGCTGCGGCACGCTGCCGCGCATATCTTGCCGCAGCGCACCTTGATTAGCCAGGTACGCTCCGATATCCCCAGCAGACCGAACAGGATCGAGCGGGACCCGCCCCCAACATGATGTTTTATGGACGCCATATCGGCCGGACCCTGGCCGTCGCAGGGTTGGCCGCCGCCTGTGCAAGCCCGGCTTTCGCGCAAACGCCGGCGCCCTGGCAGATGGGCATGCAGGCCGCGCACAGCCCGGTGGAGCACGGCATCCACGGCCTGAACGAGCTCGTGACCTGGATCATCGTCGGCATCACCGTCTTCGTGGCCGGATTGCTTGCCTACGTGATGTGGCGCTACCACGCGCGCCGCAACCCGGTTGCCGGCAAGCTCAGCCACCACTCCACGCTGGAGGTCGCCTGGACGGCGATCCCGGTGCTGATCCTGGTCGTGATCGCCATCCCGAGCTTCCGGCTGGTTTATTTCGAAGACCGGGTGCCGGCCGAGCATGCCGACCTCACGGTCAAGGTCACCGGTCACCAATGGTATTGGGAATACACCTACCCCGACGCGAAGGGCCTGCATTTCGACAGCTACATGGTGCATGACGAGGATCTGCGGCCGGACCAGAAGGGCCTGCGCCACCTGGCGGTCGATAACCAGCTCGTGCTGCCGGCCGGCAAGAACGTCCGCATCCTGACCACCAGCGGCGACGTGATCCACAGCTTCTTCATCCCCAGCCTGGGCGTGCAGCGCTACGCGATCCCCGGCCGCACGATCGAGACCTGGGTCAACGTGGACAAGCCGGGCGATTATTATGGGGAATGCAACCAGATCTGCGGCACCAATCACAGCGTGATGCCGATCTCGATCCACGCCGTATCGCCGGACGATTTCGCCAAGTGGCTGGCCCAGGCGCCGGCCAAGTTCACCAATGCCGCCATCGATGCGCCTACGCGCCTCGCCATGGCCTCGGAGCATTAACACAATGTCAGCGACGACACATGAGCATCTGCACGACCATGAGCACGGGCATCACCCGACCTTCGCGCAGCGCTGGTTCTTCTCCACGAACCACAAGGACATCGGCACGCTCTATCTGATCTTCGCGGTGATCGCGGGGCTGACCGGCGGCGTGCTGTCCATCATCATGCGCGCGCAGCTGCAGCACCCTGGCAACACCATCGTGACCAGCGGTCAGGAGTGGAACACGATCGTGACGGCCCACGGCCTGATCATGATCTTCTTCACCGTGATGCCGGCGCTGATCGGCGGCTTCGGCAACTGGTTCATCCCGCTGATGATCGGGGCGCCGGACATGGCGTTTCCGCGGCTCAACAACATCAGCTTCTGGCTGCTGGTGCCGGCCTTCGCGCTGATCGTCACCGGCCTGCTGATGGGCGAGTCGGGCTCGGGCTGGACGCTCTATCCGCCGCTGTCCAACAGCACGTATGAGTCCGGTCCGGGCATGGATTTCACGCTGTTCGCGCTACATCTGGCCGGCGTCTCCTCGCTGCTCGGCGCGCTCAACTTCATCACCACCATCTTCAACATGCGCACGCCCGGCATGACGCTGCACAAGATGCCGCTGTTCATCTGGGCGATGCTGGTCACCGCCTTCCTGCTGCTGCTGAGCCTGCCGGTGCTGGCCGGTGCGATCACCATGCTGATCTTCGACCGCAACTTCGGCACGTCGTTCTTCGACCCGCAGGGCGGCGGCGACCCGGTGCTGTGGCAGCACCTGTTCTGGTTCTTCGGCCACCCCGAAGTCTACATCATGATCCTGCCCGGCTTCGGCATCATCAGCCACGTCGTCAGCACGTTCAGCAAGAAGCCGGTGTTCGGCTATCTCGGCATGGCGTACGCGATGGTGGCCATTGGCGTGGTCGGCTTCGTGGTGTGGGCGCACCACATGTTCGTCTCCGGCCTGTCCGTCGATACGCGCGCCTACTTCATGGCGGCGACGATGATCATCGCGGTGCCCACCGGCATCAAGATCTTCTCCTGGATCGCGACGATGTGGGGCGGCTCGATCGAGCTGAAGACGCCGATGCTGTTCGCCATCGGCTTCATCTTCCTGTTCACCGTGGGCGGTGTGACCGGCGTGGTGCTGTCCAACGCCGGCATCGACCAGATCCTGCACAACACCTACTACGTGGTGGCCCACTTCCACTACGTGCTGTCGCTGGGCGCCGTATTCTCCATCTTCGCCGGCTGGTACTACTGGATCGGCAAGATGAGCGGCCGCCAGTATCCCGAGTTCTGGGGCAAGGTGCATTTCTGGGTGACGTTCATCGGCGTGAACATCACCTTCTTCCCCATGCACTTCCTGGGTGCGGCCGGCATGCCGCGCCGCTATCCGGACTATCCGGACGCGTTCGCCGGCTGGAACTACGTGGCCTCGCTCGGCTCCTATATCGGCGCGCTGTCGGTGCTGATCTTCCTCTACGTCGTCTTCCGCACCTTCACGTCGAAGGTGACCGTCGCCGATAATTACTGGGGCGAGGGTGCGACCACGCTGGAGTGGAGCGTCAGCTCGCCGCCGCCCTTCCACACCTATGAGGAGCTTCCGAGGTTCCGGTGAGCGGTTCGGTCGTCAGTCGTCGGCCATCGGTCGTCCCCGAGGGATGGACCGGTGCCGGCGAGGATCGCTGGCAGGATTGGCTGGTCCTGCTCAAGCCGCGCGTGGTGTCGCTTGTGGTGTTCACCGGATGGATCGGGCTGTTCCTGGCACCCGGCCATCTCAACCCGGTGCTCGCCTTCACCGCCATACTCTGTATCGCGGTGGCGGCCGGTGCGGCCGGCGCGCTCAACATGTGGTACGAACGCGACCTCGACGCGCGCATGCACCGCACCCGCCGGCGGCCGATCCCCGCCGGACGGATCGAGCCGGGCGCGGCGCTGGCGTTCGGCGTCACCCTCGCCGTTGCGTCCGTCCTGGTGATGTGGCTGGCCACAAACGCCTGCGCGGCCACCGTGCTGGCTCTGTCCATCGCGTTCTACGTCTTCGTCTACACGATCTGGCTGAAGCGCCGCACGCCGCAGAACATCGTGATTGGCGGGGCCGCCGGCGCATTCCCGCCGCTGATCGGCTGGGCCGCGGTGACCGGCAGCCTGGACGTGCTGCCCGTCCTGTTGTTCGGCACCGTGTTCTTCTGGACGCCGCCGCATTTCTGGGCGCTGTCGCTCTACGCCTGCGAGGATTACGGCCGCGCGGGCGTGCCGATGCTGCCGGTGGTGGCGGGCCAGCGCGAGACGAGGCGCCAGATATTCGGCTACACGATCGTGCTGGGCGTGGTTTCCGTCCTGCCCTGGCTGATGGGCTATACGGGCGCACTCTACGGCGTCGCGGCGCTGCTCCTCGGCCTGGGGTTCCTCGCATGCTCCTGGCGCGTGCTGCGCGACCAGGGCGATTCGGCCGGCCGTAGTGCCACCGGCGACCGGCCGGCACGCCTGACCTTCCGCTATTCGCTCGCCTACCTGGCCGCGATCTTCGTGGCGATCGCCGCCGACCACATTGTGCGCGGGCTATGAGCGAGTCGTTTCCGCCCCGGCCCAGCCCGATCGAGGCGGCCGAGATGATCAGGCGCCGGCGTGGCCGGAACGTGGCGCTCGGCGTGGTGCTGGGGGCAGTGGCGATCCTGTTCTTCGCGATCACGGTCGTGAAGCTCGGCCATTTCGGCTAGGCGCGCCGGGGAGAAATCCGCTAAGCCTGACCTCACGCGCGACCAGCGCGCTCCAGCCCCAGCGCGACCAGCGCGCTCCAGATTGACGGATACGGACGATGGACACGGTTACGCACGACACCCTGGCGACCGGCCCGGCACTGGGCTCATCCTCGGGCATGAAGCAGCCCTACCATCTGGTCGATCCGAGCCCCTGGCCGATCGTGGGCGCGCTGGGCGGCGGGCTGCTGCTGACCGGCATCGTGCTGGCCGCACATTACAGCAACTATCTGGTGCTGGCGGCGGGCGGGGCGCTGGTGGCGCTGACGATGGTGATGTGGTGGCGCGACGTGCTGCGAGAAAGCAGCACGCCGGGCCTGCATTCGCCCGTCGTGCGCCTCGGCCTGCGCTACGGCATGACGCTGTTCATCGCCTCGGAAGTCATGTTCTTCGTGGGCTTCTTCTGGGCCTTCTTCCACTTCTTCCTGTACCCCGAGCATGTGCTGGACGTGGCCAACCCGACCTGGCCGCCGCCCGGCATCCACACCTTCGACGCGTTCCGCATCCCGCTGCTCAACACCATGATCCTGCTGCTGTCCGGCTGCACGGTCACCTGGGCGCATCACAGCCTGATCGAGAACAACCGGCGCGCCCTGCTGATGGGGCTGGGGATCACCATCCTTCTGGGGCTGAGCTTCTCCAGCCTGCAGGCGCTCGAGTATTCCGAGGCGCCGTTCCATTTCGCGGGCGGCGGCATCTACCCCTCGGTGTTCTTCCTGGCCACCGGCTTCCACGGCTTCCATGTGCTGGTCGGGACGACGTTCCTGGGCATCTGCTGGCTGCGCGCCAAGGCGGGCGGGTTCACGCCCACCCAGCATTTCGGCTTCGAGGCGGCGGCCTGGTACTGGCATTTCGTGGACGTCGTCTGGCTGTTCCTGTTCATGTTCGTCTACGTCATCGGGTCCGGCGTTCCGGCCGTCGAGTAGTTGACGCTTCCCTGGACCGGGCCGGAGCCCAGCGTCGCCCGCGCGGCGCTCGCGTGCCGATGTCCGCGCTGCGGTCAGGGGCGGCTGTTCTCCGGGCTGCTGACGATCCGCTCGGCCTGCGAGGTGTGCGGCCTCGACCTGTCCGGCGTCGATACCGGCGACGCGTTTGCCGTGCCGATCCTGATCGTGCTGGGCGCGCTCGTCGTGGGCGCCGCCTTCTGGGTGGACGTGCGGTTCGCGCCGCCGTTGTGGGTGCACGCGCTGATCTGGCCGCCGGTGACCGCAGTGCTGGTCATTATCATGACGCGCTACATCAAGAGCTTTTTCGCCGTGCAGCAATATCATACGCGGCGGGACGAGATGGGCGTTTGACACGTGACGGAAGCAGTCCTTTTTTGAAAAAAAGGACCAAAAAACTTCTGCTTACTACGCCTGCGGTGGTGCTCGCGCAGGTTCTGCAAGAACCGCTCTGGCAGAACTGGTGCGAGCCGTTGTGCAGGCGAACAGAGCAGAAGCTTTTTGCTTCTTTTTCTCGAAAAAGAAGGCCT
>CAXUNK010000168.1:0-7197 GCA_964252425.1 uncultured Acetobacteraceae bacterium | reverse complement strand
GGGGCGGGCACATGCGGGGGGGGTGCGGAAAAACCCCCCCCGGCCCCGGATTGCAGCGTCAACTCCGTCATGGGCGACAGCCCCGCCCGGTCGGGTGACAGCAATGAGGCAAACGGCCCGAACACGCCGCCGGCTGCGGCCAGCAGCGCCCCACCCCGGACCGACAGGCTCCTCGCATCCCCGTTGACGATGGCCAGGGTCGCATTCGCGGCACTGCGGTGGTCGGCGGCATCGGTGCGCAACAGCGCCAGCAGCCGGCCGGCATCGCCCAGCGGCAGCGCCGGCAAGCGCCGGGTCGACAGAGCGGGTGCCGCGCCCACCGCCTTATTCAGCGCCGAGATCTCCAGCGCCTCGGACATCGCGCCCGGTACATGCATCCAGCCCTGGCCGAGCACCGCGGCCAGAGAGGTGTCACGCGGGAGTGCGACCTGTCGCACGACCCGATCGTCCTGCGGACGGCCATCAACCCCCAGGACGGGCGCCACGCGCGTGAGCGCGGCGAGTTCGTCCCACAGCCAGTCGGATTGCCAGTCCCACCAGGGCAAGGAGCTGAACACGCCGTCCAGTCCGGCCCCCTGCAAAGCGAGCACCGCCTCGCGCAGCAGGCCGGGCGTCCAGGCCAGCAGCTTGGCGTCCGGCACCGCACGCCGCAGCGCGCCGGAAAACGCCCCCAGCACCGCGGGCTGCATCGCGCCCAGCCCGAGCAGCCGGAAACCTGCCGCGCCGAATGCGTGCCACGCCGCCAGGCGCGTGCCCCACCAGGAGGCGAGCGTGAGCGCGTCGCCCAGCGTCGTCAGATCGGCATGTGCCGCCTCGTTGCCTTCGCTGTGCCGCGGGTCGAGCAGCACGCGGCGGTCGGGCTGGCGAAACGGGCTGTCGGACGCCGAACACAGCTCGCCATCGGCGGCGACGCGATCAAGCACCACGTCGATGACCAGGCCCACGCCGGCGCGCGCCGCTCGCGCCGCAAGCCCGCCCACACGTAAACGCTCGTCCGAGAACGTTCGGCTCAGATAGGGCGTTCTCGTGACGGCCGGCCAAGGCGGCGGCACGCAGACATGGTTGAACCCGTGTACCGCGGCCCAGCCGAACGGTTCGGCTGCGATGCCGTCGCAGCCAGCGTGCACTAGGCGCAGGGGTTTTGCCTCCGTAACGCCCGTGGGCGTTGGAGCTGCCTGTGGCGTGGCGTCCATGCGATGCTCCTCTCCGCTTCGGGAGGAACTAGAGCGCGAGGCCAGCTTGGGTTGCCAAACCTGCGCAAACGCAGACCAGATACGCCGATGAGGTCGCGTCAGACCTGATCCAGCTGCACGCCGCCGGTAACCGCCTGGTATGTCGCAATCGCCAAGGTCAATGGCTCGAACGGTTTCGTGATGACGAAGGCGGGCTCGACCGCGTCGCCCGTCAAAAGCCGCTCGGGATAGGCGGTGACAAAGATCACTGGCGCGTAATGGCTCCGCAGGATGGCGGCGACCGCGCTGGCCCCATCCCCACCCGCGCCCAAATTGATGTCGGCCAGGATCAAGCCCGGACGGGTACGCTTGGCGATGGCCACCGCCTCGCTCTCGCTGGAGGCGACGCCCACGACGTTATGGCCGCAGCCCTGGACCAGCTCCTCCAGATCCATCGCGATGATCGGCTCATCCTCGATGATCAGCACGTTGGTGGCGGCCGACGCACGCAGCCTGTCGCGCGCATCGGCAAGCTGCTCGGCAGCCTCCCGCGCGGACAGGTCCAACAGCAACGCCGCCTCGTCTGACGAGACGTCCTCCAACGAAGTGAGCAGCAGCAATTGGCGCTGCTTGGTGGACAGACCGTCCGCCGCGTCTCCGCCGCGCGCGCTCTCGTCGAACCGCGCGGTGACACCCCGATACAGGATCTGCCGCGCTTCGGACGCGCCTTGCTCCGGCGGATTGGCAAGCGTTTCGCCCAGGCACTCGGCGACCAGAGCGTCTCCGGCGGGTTGGCTCCCCGTCAGGGCACGTGCATATCGTCTGGCGTAAGGCAGGGCGCGAATGAGGTCTTCGCGTCGGAAGCTGGTCATTAAAAACCCTTGTGCGGAGGGGTGGCGTATCGCGCGCCGGACGGGCAGACAGGTGCCGGCAATATGCTTCCTACAGCGATGGCTGCCATTGTGGATAGACCGGCGGATGATTCAACGGCGGATGCGAGTGCCGCCTCGCGGCGGCAATTGGCCGCTCTGCTGCCGGAGTTGCGCGCCTATGCCCGCTTCCTGGCGCGCGATCCGTCCCGGTCGGACGATCTGGTGCAGGATGCGGTCGTGCGCGCGCTGGCTTCGCTCGGTCAATTCCAGCCCGGCACCAGCCTGAAGGCCTGGCTGTTCACGATTTTGCGAAATGCGTTTTTCGAACAGCAACGCCGCGCCAAACGCGAGGTCGCCGCCATGGCGCTGCACGCCTCGGTCGCCGGCGGGCAGACGCAGCAGCATCATGGTGAGATCACCGACATGTCACGCATGTTGTGGACCTTGCCGCCGTTGCTGCGCGAGGCGCTGGTGCTGGTGGGCGCGCAGGAACTCACGCATGAGGAGGCGGCCTCCATCTGCGACGTGCCGGTCGGCACCATGCGTGCCCGGGTGTCGCGGGCGCGGGGCAAGCTGGCCGAGGCATTCGGCAGCGGAACCCGCCCCTGGGATGCCTGATCAAGGCTGCGGACCAGCGTTCCCCGGCAATTGCGCGCCTCTCGTTTTCGTGAACCGCCGGCGTGCAGCGTTTCTCCGGCCTGCGTCATTGATCGGGCAGGAAGACGGAGACACCGATGACTGCCGAGACAGCTTTCGCTACGCCGACGTTCCACGACCAGATCATCGCCATCCTGCCAAAACTTCGTATCCAGGCGCTCGCACTGACCCGCAACCGTGCGTCCGCCGAGGATCTCGTTCAGGACGCTGTGTGCAACGCTTTATCGGCGCAGCAGAGTTTCATCCCCGGCACGAATTTTCCGGCCTGGATGCATCGCATCCTCCGCAACCGGTTCATCAGCAACCTGCGCAAGCGCCGCGACACGACCGATATCGATGACGTGCCGAGCTCGGTGTTCGCGACCGAAGCGCCGCACGAGGACCGTCTCGCGCTTAAGGAACTTGCAGCTGCGATGGGCCGGCTGCCCTCCGACCAGCGTGAGGCGCTGGTGATGGTCGTCGTGCACGGCATGAGCTACGAGGCGCTGGCGGAGTCCACCGGCTGCGCCGTGGGCACCGCGAAAAGCCGGGTGTTCCGCGCCCGCCGTCAGCTCGAATCCTGGCTGCTTGGCGAAACCAAGGAGAGTGCCAAGGCTGCGCGCGGGGCTGCCGCACTTCTCGCACGCCGCCTCGCCGACACGGAGCAGACGGCTCACGCCTGACGCCCATCCTTCCCGTGCTGAATTCTCGCCACATGGCGACCGCCCGCATGGGCGGCCGGCATGTGGGCCGAGCGCATATGTTTTGATCAGGCGAGAATGCCAAAGGCCAAGGAACCGGTTGCGCCACGCGTGAAAAAGCCCGCCAAGGCTGATGCCGCGTTCGATGTGTGGCTGCAACGCGGATTGCATGAGATCTACGACAAGGTCGCGAACGAACCGATACCAGAAGACCTGCTTCGCCTGATCGAGGAAGATCGCAAGGGGTGATCC
The DNA here is from genome assembly GCA_964252425.1 of uncultured Acetobacteraceae bacterium. GTDB lineage: Bacteria > Pseudomonadota > Alphaproteobacteria > Acetobacterales > Acetobacteraceae > BOG-908. Next base: position 3,564 of record CAXUNK010000168.1, on the reverse strand, counting down.
CGTCACCGCGTCCCGCACAGGCAAACAAGCTGCGTACCCACATGCTCGGCCGGATCCATGTTCGGCTAGCCTTGCTCGTGCTGATCGCTGCCATCCCCCTGCTGCTGCTGTCCGGCACGATCGCGTGGCAAAACTACCGTCTGGCGCTGGACGCCACGGCGGAGATGGCGGCCAGGCTGCGCGAATCCGCCATTGCCCGCCATGTCTCCGCCATCACCGGCGCCGAGCAGATGTTGCAGACATTGGCGCAGATGTCGGAACTCGTGGACGGCAGCGCTGCCACCTGCGCATCCCGCCTCGCCGGGATCCTGGCGCTGCAATCGACGCGGTATTCGAACATCGTGCTGACCAATCCGGATGGACAGCCGCGCTGCTCGGCAATGCCTCTGTCGCCCGCCACTCTCCAGGCAAACGCGGCGGCTAACACCGCTTTGTTTGCGCGAGCCGCCGGCCGGCGCGGGCTGGCGTTGGGGCCGATCCGCACGAGCATGTACTCGGATCGTCAGATCATCCCGGCCGCCTTTCCGATCCTCAAGGGCGGCCAGGTGGCCGGCTTCGCGCTCGCCGGTTTGCGTATCGACTGGTTCGCCCACGCCCAGGGCGAGTCGACGCCCGATCTGCAGGCGCTGTGGATTTCCGACGGCAGCGGGCGCGTGGTCCAGGTGGCCAGCACCGGCGCGCTCGGGCTGCCGCCCCCGGATCTCCTGCGGCAATTGGAGACGAGGTCCACCGCGGCCGATGCGCGATCGGCGGGCGGCACGCCGTATGCGTACGCCTCTGCGATGGTGGGCGACGGCTACAGCCTGATCGTGGCGGACCCCGCATCCGTCGATCGCGTCGCCGCGTCTAGCCTGCTGATCCGCCGTATCGGCCAGCTCGGGCTGCTGCTTCTGGCCGGTTTGGCGGCTGTGGCGATCGGCACGCATCTGGCGCTGATCGAACCGTTGACGCAGTTGAGCCAGGCCGTCGCACGCTGGCGGATACAGGGCCGGTTCGACGCCTCCTCCGTCCGCCATCCGCCGACCGAAGTGTCGGAACTGGCCACGACATTCGCCGAAGCGACGCAGGCGATCGCCGAACATGCCGCACGGCACGAGGCGGCGGTGGCACAGCAGGAGTTGCTGATGCGCGAGATTCACCATCGCGTGAAGAACAACCTGCAGATCGTGGCCTCGCTGCTGAACCTGCAGGCCTCCCGCATACGCCTGCCGGAAGCCCGCGCCGAGTTTGCGAGCGCGCGCGACCGGGTGCGCGCCTTGGCCACGCTGCACCGGCACCTCTACATGCAGGGCGAGGTGCACACGATCGACATGCCGGCATTTCTGGCCGAGCTGTGCAACCAGCTCTTCCAGGCCCTGGGCGAGGTGCCCGGACGCCGGATCAACCTGGTCATCGAAGCCAACCCGCTGCAGATGTCGAGCGACCAGGCGGTGCCGCTTTCGCTGATCGTGACCGAGACCGTCAGCAACGCGGTGAAATACGCCTTCCCGGGCGGCCGGCGCGGCGAAGTCAGCGTGCGCCTGACCTCCGACGAGAACGCCGCCGACCTGATCGTGCAGGATGACGGCGTGGGCATCCCCGCCGGACAGACGGAGACCGAGTCGGGTCCGCGGGACGGTATCGGCATCACGCTGATCCGCGGGTTCGCGCGCCAGCTCAGCGCCACGCTGTCGGTGCACGAGGACCAGGGCACGCGCTACACGCTGCACGTGCCGCTGAACCGGGGGGCGGAGGCGCAGGCGGACGCGGCGGCGTGAACGGCCACGCATTCCCACCCGTGCGACAAGCCACTACATCGACCCCATGCGGGATCGGCAGACGGCGGCAGGCTGGATAAGGCAACAGACCCGGCTCGGGTGGCGGGCCAGCCGCAGCGTCGTGGCGCTTGGCCTGGGCAATGTGGCGGCCTGTGTGCTGCAGGCCGGTTGCGTGGCGATCGTGCTCGGCGCCGCGATCACCCGGGCCCGATCCGGCCTTTGGCGGCAGACGGGTCTGGTGATCCTGGCCTTCGCCGGCCTGGCGCTGGTGCGTGCCGCGCTGCTGCTGACGACGGAGCGTCTGGCCGTGCGGGCGGGAGCAGCCGGACGCACGCGGCTTCGCGACGACGCGTTGCGCCGCATGTTGCAGGCCGGCCCGGCTCTGCTCCGCAGCAGCCACTCGGGCGAGCTGACGGCCACACTCGTCGATCGGATCGAGGCGATGGACGGCCTGTTCCGGAACTGGGTACCGGCGGCGGCGCTGGCCGTGCTGGGTCCGCTGCTGGTGATCGTCTGCGCGGCGAGCGTCGATCCGTTCGCCGCGATGGTCCTGTTGGTGGCCGGTCTGCTTGTGCCGGTGGGTCAGGCCGTCGCCGGCATCGGCGCGTCCGTCGCGTCGCGCCGCCAGTTCCTGGCGATGGCGCGGCTGCAGGCACGTTTCCTGGACCGGGTGCGCGGCATCGCGACCATCGTGCTGGCCGGCCGCGCCGATGACGAAGCCCACGCCCTTGGCCGCGCCGCCGACGAGCTGCGCCAGCGCACCCTGCGTGTTCTGCGGGTGGCGTTCCTCTCCTCGGCCGCGCTGGACTGCGCGATGGCCGGCGCCCTGGCCGTGCTCGTGCTGCACGATCGGGGGGTTCTGATGCATACCGGCCGCCTGAGTGCGGCCGGGATCACCCGGCCGCTTTTCACCCTCCTGCTCGTGCCCGAGTTCTTCGCACCTCTGCGCGGTTTCGCGTCCGCCTACCAGGACCGGATGCATGCGGCCGGTGCGGCCGAGGCACTGGCCGAGCTGCCGCCGCTCGCCGAGGCCGCACCGCCCGCTTTGCGCACGATCGAGGCGCGTGGCGTGGCGATCGCGTTCGAACACGTTCGCCTGGTGTGGGACGCCTCGCGCGGTCCGGCCCTGGATGACCTCAGTTTTTTCGTGGCGCCGGGCGAGACGCTCGTGTTGGCCGGTCCCTCGGGCGCGGGCAAATCGAGCGTCATCGAGCTGCTGCTGGGCTTCGTGCGCCCCGATGCCGGGCGCATCCTGATCAGCGGCCACGACATGGCCGACATCGCACCCGCGGCGCTCAACCGCCTGACGGCCTGGATCGGGCAGCGCCCCACCCTGTTCGCCGGCACCATACGCGAGAACATCGCCTTCGCCCGGCCCGATGCGTCACTGGCCGAGATCGAGGAGGCGGCGCGCGCGGCCAATCTGCAGCAGGTGATCGACGAGCTGCCGCTCGGCCTGGACACGCCGGTGGGCGAAGGCGGGCACGGCCTGTCGGGCGGGCAGGCACAGCGCGTGGCGATCGCCCGCGCCTACCTCAAGAACGCACCGCTGCTGCTGCTCGACGAGCCGACCGCGCATCTCGACCCCGCGACCGAAAGCGACGTGCTGGCCAGCCTGCGCCGCCTGACCCTGGGACGCACGGTCATCATGGCGAGCCACTCGGCCGCGGCGCACGCGCTGGGCGGCAGGCGGCTCGATCTGCGCGGGGGGCGCCTGGCGATGGCGCGGGGTGCCGCATGACGGCACTCTTCGACATCATCTCGCTCTGGCGCGGCCGCGCGTGGCCGCTGGCCGCGGGCGCTTGGG
>CAXUNK010000167.1:0-7205 GCA_964252425.1 uncultured Acetobacteraceae bacterium | reverse complement strand
GTTGACGGGCGTTCCACGGACGGCCGCAAGGCCGGCGTGCGGACCGCCACAGCCAAGACGGCGCGCGCGGCGAACGGCACGGGGCGCATGTCCACGCGCACGGCAGCCCCGGAGACGCGCAAGCCACGGCGCGGCCGCCAGGCAGAGTCGGCGAGCGAGCATATGGACGTGCCGGAACTCGAGGCCGCGCCGAAGAAACGCGGACGCCGCAAGATGGTGCAGGAGACGCCGGTGGAGGCGCCGCCTGCAGAGGAGCATGAAACCGAGATGCAGGACTCCGACGAACTCGAGCACATCTGACGCGCAGGGACTGGACCGCCCCACCGGGTCGGTTCAGTCCTCCCGACCGCAGTGCACGATCTGCGGGGCGGTGATGAGCCACAACAAACCTTACGTGGCCGCCACTGCGAAACTCCTCAACGGGCGCTGTCCACATTCGGCGCACCTTGACTCTGGTGAACGTGAACCGCGCTTGCGGCAGTGTTCGCGCAGGTTCTGCCAGAACCGCTCGGGCAGAACTGTGCGAGCCTTGGTGCAGGCGAACAGACAGAAGCTTTTTGCTTCTTTTTCTCGAAAAAGAAGACCCTCCTTCCTTCTACGACGTGTCAGCCTTTAGGCCGATTGGTATTCGGCCGGATCGGCCAACCCACGCCGGTCTGTCTCACCAGGCTCTAGGCACGTGCCTTGAAACTTCGCGCATCTTGCGCGTAGGCGGCCGGTCGTCCGGAGGCGCCGTAGCGGCTGGTCTGCCTCGGTGTCCGGGCCGCTTTGGCAACCAGGTCGAGCACGCGTTGCTGCACCCGCATCGCGCGCTTCAGCAATTGTCGGTTCTCGTTTGCCAGCAGGCCCAATTCGCGCATCGTCTCGCTCGTGATCGCACCCGGATCGGCGGCGCGCCAGGCTGCCGCCAGCGCATCGGCTGCGTCGTGCTTGGCGGCGAGCAGGCCGCCCGCGCGGGCGAAATCCATCGCGGCGAGCGCCCCGTTTTCCTCCGTGAGCAGGTCGGCAAGTCTCTTGATGGCCGCCTCCAGGACCGGGTCCACGATCGCAGCGCCCGCGGTGCTATGCATGTTCATCTCTGGGATTCCTGTAGTCGCAGCATTTGTTGAAGGACGGGTTCGACCAGCCCCAGCCCCCCGCGATGCGCCATCTGCTTGGCGATCTCGGTGACCATCATCGGCTTGAAGGCCTGCTCGGCCGCACCGCCGCCGAACGGGCCATCGGCGTTGTCGGCCGTCTCGAAGATCGGCTTGAGCAGCTCGTTGAACGCCACCGCGGTGAAATCCTCCGCCGCCTTCTGCAGCTTGCTCAGGTTTGGCGGAGCGCTCGCCCCAGCCGGCGGAACCTTCATCACCTCACCTCCAGATCGGCCTGCAGCGCGCCGGCTGCCTTGATGGCTTGCAGGATGCTGATCAGGTCGCGCGGGCCCACGCCGAGCGCGTTCAGGCTGGCAACCAGGTCGCGCAACGTGGGGGCGGCGCTCAGCAGCCCCAGCTTGTGGTCGTGCTCCGTGTCGATGCTGATCGAACTGCGCGGCACCGTCTTCGTCCGGCCGCGGCTGAACGGTTCGGGTTGGCTGACCTCCGGCGTCTCAGACACGCGAATGGTCAGGTTGCCTTGCGCGATCGCGACCGTGCTGATGCGGACGTTGGCGCCCATCACGATGGTGCCGCTCGTCTCATCGATCACCACAACGGCCGGCGTGTCGGGCTCCACACGCAGATCCTCGATGCGCGTCAAGGCGTCCACCACGTCGCGTCCGCGCAGATTGAGCGCGACGGTCCGGGGGTCGGTCGCACGGGCCACGTTCGGCCCGATCGCCTCGTTGATCGCGATCTCCATGCGGCGCGCCGTCGTCAGATCCGGATTGCGCAGGGCCAGCGCCACCTCGTCATGCGCGCCGAGCGCGAAGGCCACCTCGCGTTCGACGATGGCGCCATTGGCGATCTTGCCGGATGTGGGCACATTGCGCGTCACCGACGATCCGGAAGCGCCGCGTGCGGCCACCGCACCGGTCGTGACCGCGCCCTGACCGACACCATACACCTCGCCATCGGCGGCAAGCATGGGTGTGACCAGCAGCGTGCCGCCCGACAGGTTGGTCGCGTCACCGATCGCGGAGACCGAGACGTCGATCCGGCTGCCTGTGCGAGCGAAAGCGGGCAGGTTGCCGGTCACCATGACAGCCGCCACGTTCTTGGTCTCGAGCTTGGTGATCTGGTCGCGCGTGTTGACGCCCAGGCGTTCCAGCATGCCCACCAGCGATTCGCGGGTGAAGATCGCGTTGTCGAGCTTGTCGCCGGTGCCGTTGAGGCCCACGACCAGACCGTAGCCGACGAGCTGGTTTTCCCGCACGCCCTCCACATCGGCGATATCTTTGACGCGCACCTGGGAGGCCGCCGGAAGCGACCAGGCAAGTACCACGGCCAGAGGCACGGCCATGCGGTGCCGCCTTTGCAGCTTGGCAACCATTGCGCGGCAGTGTGCGGCAAGGCGGCCGATGATGGTGTGCGGCGCGAGATGTCCGTCGGGCATGTGCGCAGGAAACCATCAAATGGTTGCCGGAACGTGCATCGCCGGCACAAACGCGAGGGGAACGGAGAATGCGCATACTGGGCACAGACGTATCGGTCCGATCGGCGCCGGCGCGTGCACGGGCAAAATCGCACGGCTTCGCTCTGCCGCGTGGAGAGGAGGGGGATGTGTCGGATTGCACCCCGATGGCGCCCTCGGCTTCTGTTGAGCCGATCGTGGCGGACCGCGGCCAAACCGGCGCGGACGGCCCGGACGCGGACCGGGAGGCCAAGCGGCAAGGTCAGGCGATGCTGGACGCGCTGACCGGCCTGCAACTGGCCCAACTCGGCCGCGATCCGCAAACTGCGCTCGCGGGACTGGCCAGGCTTGCGTCCAACGCGCCGTCGGCCTCCGATCCCGGGCTGCAGGCGGTGTTGCAGGCGATCGCGGCCCGTGTGGCTGTCGAGCTTGCCCGCAGATAGTGATGCAGATGGCAGTACCCGCGTGGGCACCCTGCTTGGCGGCGTGAGAAGCCGTCGCTATAAGCCGCGCCAGAAAGGCTTGGGCGTCACACGGCGCCGCACCCGCCTGTCCAAGGATCGGCCCGCATGATGCTGACGTTGCCGCCCGACTACCGGCCGTCCGACGATGAGGAGTTCATGAACCCGCTTCAGGTCGAGTATTTCCGCCAGAAGCTGTTGCGCTGGCGGGCCGACCTGTTGCGCGACGCCGACGATACGCTGGCCAGCCTGGGCCAGGGCGGGATTTTGGAAGCCGACATCACCGATCGCGCCAGCGTGGAGACCGACCGCGCGCTCGAACTGCGCACGCGGGACCGGGCACGCAAGCTGGTCTCCAAGATCGACCAGGCGGTGCAGCGGATCGAGACCGGCCAATACGGCTATTGCGAGGAAACCGGCGAGCCGATCGGCCTGAAACGCCTGGAAGCACGCCCGATCGCCACCCTGTCGCTGGAAGCGCAGGAGCGCCACGAGCGCATGGAGCGCGTGCACCGCGACGAGTGAGTCGGCTGTCGGTTTTCAGCTTCAGTCATCAGACGGGTTTTGTCGATAACTGACAGCCGATAGCTGACGGCTAGAACGGCAGCAGGATGTCCAGCGCCTGCTGACCGTACCGGGCCTGCTGGACCTCGGTGAGCTGGCCGCGACCGCCATAGGAGATGCGGGCTTCGGCCATGCGGTCGTGCGGCACGGTGTTGTCGCTGGCGATGTCCTGCGGGCGTATCACGCCGCTGACCTGCAACTCCCGCAACTCGCTGTTGACCCGCATCTCCTGGCGTGCGGCGATGACCAGGTTGCCGTTCGGCAGCACCTGGGTCACCACGCCCGCCAGGCGCAGCGTTACGGTCTCGTTACGCTTGATCTGGCCGGACCCGACCGCGCTGTTGCTGCTGCTGGCGTTGACCAGCGTGCTGGCGTTCACCGCCTTGCCCAGCAGTTTGGGCAGGCTCGCCTCCAGCCCGAACAGGTTGGGCAGTCCTTCGCTTTCCGCACCGGTGCGCGTCGCACTCGTCGCGTTCTGCACGTTGGCCGCGTCCGTCGTGTTGACCAGCACGGTCACGATGTCGCCCACCTGCGCGGCGCGCTGATCCTTGAAGAACGCCCGGCTGCCGTTGCGCCACAGGCTGGCCGGCTCGCTCGGCACCGCTTCGGCGCGCGGCATCGGCATGCTGACCGGCCGCCAATGCGGATCGGCGGTGGGGTCGGACGTCGCCGTCATCACCGGCGGCCGTCCGATTTCGGACAGGCGTTGCAGCGTGTTGCAGCCAGACAGGCCGGTCAGCAACGCCGCGCTCAGCACGACGCGCCTCATCGTGCGGCAACCAGCGCGATCGCGCCGCCGCGCGGGGTCACGCGCACCTCGCCCTCGCCGATCACCTCGGCATCGACGATGCTGTGCGAGACGGGGTTTTGCACTTCGATATGGTCGCCGCGCGCGCCGGCCTGCACAGCGATCCCCTGCGCGTTGAGCGAAATGCCGCCGGTATCCAGACGCATGCGCACCAGCGCGCCGCGCTGCACCAGCGGCGGACGGGTCAGGTCGGCGCTCGTCAGCACCGCGCCCGCCGGCACGTCATGACGCAGCGTCATGCCGGCGACCGCGTCTGCCAACACGGGTGCGGCGCCATGCAGGCTCGACAGTCGCACGCGCGCCAACTGCACGTCACCCTGCGCGATGATGCTGCCTGGCAGAAGCCGATGCGCGGCCATCACCGTATGCGTCATCGGCACGACCTGGCCCGCCACCCGCTTCTCGACCGTGGGCATGTCGCCGGTCGCGATGGTGAGCGTGGCGGTGAAACGGCCGCTTTGCGCCTCGTACGTGAGGTCGCTGATCTCGGGAGTCGCGTCGCTGCCATGGGGCACCATGACCGGCTGCAAGTCGGGCGAGAGGATGTCGGACTCCGACGGTGCGCCGAATTCCGCCAGGCTGCGGCGCAGACACGCAGCCTGGGCCGCGCGCGAGATGACGTCTCCGCGGCGCTCTATGATCGCCTGCTCGCCACCGCTGGCCGGACGCCACGCCACGTCGTAATCGCGCGCGATGGCGGCCAATTGCGGCGCCGGCACCACGATCCGCGCACCCGGCGCAGGAGCGGCGCCCAGCACCCGGTCGCCGGCGGCGCCCAGATCGTCGAACAGGTCGGCCAGATGCACGGTGGCCGAGTCGATCTGCGTGAACGGCCGCAACATGGCGGCTTGGCAGAGCGCCGGACACACGGCGATGCCGGCGGACAGCAGGCAGGACAGACGGAACATTGGCATTACCTCAGGTTGGTGAGTGTCTGCAGCATTTCGTTGGACGACGTGATGACCTTACTGTTCATCTCGTAGGCGCGCTGTGCGGTGATCAGGTTGGTGATCTCGGTGACCACGTTGACGTTGCTGCTCTCGACATAACCCTGCATCACGCTGCCGAATCCCGGCGAGCCGGGCGTGCCGGTGGCGGCATTGCCGGAGGCGCCGGTCTGCAGGAACAGGTTGTCGCCCTGCGCATCGAGCCCGGCTTCGTTCGGAAAAGCGGCAAGCTGGATCTGCCCCAGCGTCTGCGGCTGCGTCTGCCCGCTGATGGTCGCCTGCACCTGGCCGGAGGCGTTGACGCTGACGCTGACGGCGTTGGTGGGCACGGTGATGCCGGGGGCGACGGGAAACCCGTCGGCGGTCACGATCGTGCCGTCCGGCGCCAGCGCGAAGGTGCCGTCGCGCGTGTAGGCGGTCTCGCCAGACGGCAGCGTCACCTGGAAATAGCCGTTGCCCTGTATGGCCATGTCCAGCGAATTGCCGGTCTGCTGCAGGTTGCCCTGCTCGGTGATGCGATAGATCGCCGCGGTCTTGACGCCCAGGCCGATCTGCGCGCCGGACGGCACGACGGTGCCGTTGTCCGAGCTGTTGGAGCCCACGCTGCGCAGGTTCTGATAGATCAGATCCTGGAACTCCGCCCGACGGCGCTTGAAGCCGGTGGTGCTCATGTTGGCGATGTTGTTGGAGATGACCTCCACATTCGTCTGCTGCGCCTGCATGCCGGTGCCGGCAATGTCGAGCGATCGCATGTCTGCTCACTCCTTATATATATAGTGTGTGCGATCAGGTGCTGGACGGGGCGGCGATCTTGTCGATCGCGCTCTGCCGCCGCTGGCCTTCGGCTTCGACCATCTGCGAGACGAACTGGAAGTCGCGTTCGGTCGAGATCATCCGCGTGATCTCGGCGATCGGCTGCACGTTGCTGTCCTCCACCGTGCCCTGCACGATCTTGGGCCGCGCCACCGGCGCCGTCGGCACATCGGCGCGGAACAGTCGCCCACCCTCGGCGGTGATCCGGTTGGGATCGGTTGGAGCGACGACCGCGATCTGGCCGATGACGCCGTTTTGGCTGCGCAACGTGCCATCCGCCTTGACCGTAAGCTCGGTATCGGCGGCCGAGAGCTGCAGCGGCCGCGCGTTCACGTCCAGCAGCGGGTCGCCGGCGCCGTCCGTCACCGTCCCGTCCTGCTGCAAGGTGAAGCGCCCCGCGCGCGTCAGCCGCGTGCCGGCGGCCGTCTGCACGGTAAACCAGCCCTCGCCGGACAGAGCGAGATCGAGCGGGTTGCCGGTCTGCGTCAGCGTCCCTTCGGCGCGGTCGCGATACGTGGCGCGCGTCTGCGTGAACGCGACCATGCGCCCGCCGGGCGGCTCGGCATGATTGGGCTGCGCCACCAGCCAATCGGCAAACACCATGCGCTCGGCACGGTAGCCGGGCGTGCTCGCATTGGCGAGATTGCCGGCCACAACGTCGATCGCGCGCTGCTGGGCGGCAAGCCGGGAGACGGCGATGTTGATCGTGTTGTCCATGGTGTCGAGCGTCCGTCCGATGCGGCCAAAACTGTCCGGGACGTGATCGCAAGCTGCGTGCCAGGCGCCGTCGCCTGCCGCGGCGGCATCGAGCCGCGGCACCCGGTCATTCTTGCCGGGCGGGATGTGCCGGGGCGGCACATTTCCGCGCGTAGGGAAAACCGGCCCGCCGCACGGCGTTGGCTGCTGCACACCGCCGGGCTCGCATGTCCGGCGGAGAACAGGGAGAGACGAGCATGTTGAGGACGATCGGCAGCATCACACTGGCGGGCCTGCTGGTGCTTGGCACCACGGGCGGCGCATTCGCCCAGGCGGCCGGCGGCGGTGGCGCAGGTGGCGGCG
>CAXUNK010000166.1:0-7292 GCA_964252425.1 uncultured Acetobacteraceae bacterium | reverse complement strand
GTGCGCTCACGCCGCCGCCCCTCCTCGATCCCAGCGGCGCGCGCCTTGGCGAGCTGCGCGGCGCTGGCCCCGCCGGCGCCGGCGGAAGACGGCGGGGCCGGTTGAGCGCGCAGTGCCGTCACCACGTCGCCGAGCTCGACCGGCGCGCTGGCGCTGGGCCCGGCGATGCGCTCGCCACGCTTCGGCGTGCGGCTGCTGTCGAAGGTCGTGATGGCGGGAAAGCGCACCCGCTTCAGGATGTCGAAGGACGGCGCCCAGACGTAACCTTCGCCCTGCTTCAGCCCCGGCAGCGAGGCCAGCACCGCCTTACCCGCGTCGCGATCGGCCTGTCCCTCGATCCAGCCGCCAATGGCCGCCCTGTCCTGGCTCGACGTGAGCTTCATGGCGATCAGCACGTCGGCCTGGCTCAACACGTCCTTGTCGAGCACGGCGGTGCGCTGAACCAGAACCCACGGGATGAAGCCGCGTACTCGGCCGCGGCGTACGATCTCGGATACTTTGCCCTGCAGAACGGCTTGCTCGGGCTGGGGCCTTTGGGGCGACCACAGGTCGGCCTCGTCGAGGATCAGGTGAAGCGGCTCGCGATTGCGCTCATAGAGCGTCTCGCAAAACGCGGTCATGAAGCGCCGGCGCGACGCGAAGCTGCCCAGTTCGGACAGGTCGATCATGCATTGCATGGCGCGCGTCGCCACGAGCTCGGCAATGGCGTGGCCGTGCTGCTCCTCGATCGGCACGTCCGCGTGCTGGCCGCCCAGGACCAGGACGGGGAAGCCCGGCAGGTCGCCCGCGGCCGAGCTGCGCAGGCCCCACCAAACGCCGAGCGGATCGACGATGCAGACGCGGCCGGTGATGCACAGGAGCCGCTCCACAAAGCCCTTGGCCGCGTAGGTCTTGCCCGATCCGCTCGTGCCGACGATCGCGAGCCGGCTGTCCAGCGCATCGGCGGGCAGCACGTCGTCCTCTCTCATGGCGCCAGCCTCACGGCCCATCGGCTGGTCACGACGCGCCAGCCGTCGGACAGGAACTCGACGAGGACGCTGTTCATCCGCCCGCGCACCAGCACGCGGCACAGCGCGCCGTGGCGCTCGGGAAGGCGCGGGCGGATGCGCCAGGTGTAGAGGCGGTCAGGCATGGCCCGAGCCGTCATGGGCCGAGAGCGGCCGAGGGAACGCCAAGTACTGCACGCCGTCGAGCAGATTGCCGGCGCGCTTCTTGCCCACGCGGCTGACCAGCTCCCATCGGTCGCCGGCTTCGGCGAGGCGCTCCGGTGTCCAGGACCGGCCGGCGAAGTTCACCACGGTGCCGTCGCATACGCGGACCGCGTGCGTGGCTTCGCCCAGGGATGCGGCCGGGATGAATTCGCCGTTCTGTTTATGGAAGAAGGCGGTGCAGAACACGGTGACGCACTGGTCGCGCAGCGCGCGGAACCAGGACGGCGCCGACGGGCGCGCCCGTGTCCCGCTCTCGCCGCCCGATATGACCCAAGACACGTAGCCGGTCTGCTTGGGCAGCGTCGGCATGTCCGCCAGCGCTCCGTCCGGCACGCTCTGCCAGTTCGGCAACGTCAGCTTGCACCCGTGAAAGCCCGTCAGCGCGTCCAGCAGCACGCCGTTGCCGATCGCGATGTTGCGCAAGTCCACCGGGCCGAGCAGCGGCTCGCAGGACAGGAAATGCACGCGCGCCGGCACGCGCAGCAGGTTCGGGATGCGCCGCTCGGCCTCCTCCTGGTTCTCGACCGTCGTGCCTAGCCAGACGTTCGGCCAGCCGTCGCCCCAGTCGGCCGGCAACATCCTGACGATGTTCTGCGGGCGCTTGGTCAGCAGCAGGTGGATCAGGTGCGGCGTCGCGCGGATCTGCGCCCAATGGTCGGCGCGCCACTGCGGGTCGATGCTCGCGTGATTGTCGAACGGATCGCACATGGAGGCGAACACCTTCGGGCGCACGCCGTTGACCGCGGCCGAGCGATCCCACTGGCCGAGGCGTCGCCAATAGTCTTCCGACGTGCGCGCGCGCTTGCCGTGCGGGCCCCATCGGCTGGCCTTGCCATACCGGGTGTCGAGCTCCTCGGCGTAGCAGAAGGCGCACGCTTCCGAGACGGCCTGGCAGCCTGTCCAAGGCGACCAGGTCTTGTCCGCCCATTCGATGCCGGTCTGGTCACCCATCAGCGCGCGCCACGTCGCGTGAGGCCAGCATGCGCAACCTGATGCTGATCGTGGCCGCCGTCCTCGGGTGGCCAAACCGCTTGCCGCATAGCGCGCCGATCTTCTCGCACGTGTAGCCCTGCACCCGCAGCGCTTCGATCCAGACGTCCTCTTCCGGCGAGAACGATCGCAGCGGCTTTCCATTACGCATGCAGGCGACGGCCCGCTGACGAGCGGCATGCAGGCCGTGCGTGGCCATGAAATTATGCACTCTGCTCCGACGTAGCCCCAGACGTTGGGCCACCTGGCCGCTATTCAGCCGGCGCTCGGCCAGGTCGACGATCTTCTGCTGGTCTGCTTCGCTGATCATTCGGATGAGCCTTCACCCTCGTGCTCATTGTCGTCTGCCGCGTCATCGATCGCGATCGTCGTCTCGTGTCTGGACTCCGTCAGTAGGAGGGGAGGCACGATGCACCTGATCGCCGCCGGAAGGTGGTATTCGCTTCGCGGCTGCTTGGCCCAAGCCGTTGCCGCATCGCAGGGCGTCATGCGGTAAATCGCCGCACCACCATGCAGCACGACTGGCAGAAGGTGGTCGCAAAAGAGCGGCTCGAGCGCGAGCATTTTTGTGCCGAAGCGCTCGACCTCGGAGATGCGTCCAACCAGTGTCGTATGGCCGAACAGCTCGACGATGGCGTATTCGCCGGGCGGATGGCTTGCCGTCTCAGACATCGTATCCTCCTGCAGTCGCCGTGCTGCCGAGCCCAGCCGCGGCTTTCTCGGTCTGCCGCAGCCGAAAATGCTCCAGCGGCATGCTCAGAACTCGCTGAAGTTCACGCTCCTCTTCGGCGTCAGCCGATATGCCGATTGCGGCGCACAGAGCGATCAGGCCCAGGCCCAGGCCGCCTATCTCCTGCGGGACACTCCCCGGCGGCCGACCGAACACATATTTGACTACGTGGAGCGCCTCGACGATCGTCAGACCCAGCGCTTGGGCAAGCTCTGCCGCCTCTTCCAGGACGCGCATCGCACGCACGTCAAGGGACGCAGAATGTTCTATACCGAACGCATCACGCACCCACTGGCCTGCGCGCGTCTGCCTCGCGTCTCGACCCGCAGCCGTCCCTGACAAAGCCGTGCGTGCGATCTGCGCGAACCGAGCGTTCGTGGCCGCTTTTTCGGTCTTTCCGGCCGCCTCGTGCTCGCAGGCATAGAAGTCGAACTGGTCCGCGCACAGGCTGAGTGCATCGCGCACGGTGCTGTCCGGGAGCACGACAGGATGCGACCCCTGGCCGGGTGCAGCCTCCAGCATGACCGGAACCTGCATGCCGAACACGCGCAGCACCACATGACCGCCGCCGGCAAGCATGGCCAATTCTTCCGGCGACGGAAGCCAGGCGCTCTCGCATGTCGAGATGTTGCCGTCGAGCGACTTGCTGACTTTGATCTTCAGTGCGCCGCACTCGCCGTCGCTCATCGGGTCCCAGCCCGCCGGCTCGTGTGCGATGACGTTGAAGCCGTCGATCTCGACCGGCGTCATCAGGCCGCATCCCGGGTCAGTCGGGCAGCACGCTTCGGCGCAACCGTCGAGACCGCTGGCCTTGGCGATGCGCGATCGAGCTGCGCGCGCACTTTCAAACCAAGCGGAAGCAGCCGCCATTGCCGTTCGCCCCAGCGGCCGTTTTCTATGGCGGGCACGTCACCTCCGGCCAAAGCGGCGACCACGCCCGGCATCAGCTTGAACGTGCTAAGGCACATCAGAGAGGTCTCTGCCGGTGCATCTTTCCCACTGCGCGCTCGGCGTGTCCCGTCAACGTTCAACCACAAGATTGCTTCGCGCTGTTTGTCCGTCAGGCGCCGGATTATGCCGGTGACAATGCCTTCTTCCAGCACTCGCTCGAACGCGTTGCACCCCGGCTTCCTATGCATCGATCCTATCTCCGTATTCCGTGTCTGTTGCAGTCAGCACGTGCGGCTGCTCCTCAAAGAACCCGCTGGCGCGCGCGCGCTCGAGCATCGCGTCCTTAATGTCGCAGAACTCGTCCAGCACTGCGGCTAAGTTGCGGATGTATGCCGCGTCCCGATACGTGCGCTCTTTGAACGGCGGCATATCCGGGTGGAAGCTGTAGCGGTCCACAAAATCTAGGTCGCAGATCAGCATTTGCCCCATAACCTGCGGTTTGTATTTTAGATCGAAGCCGTCGAGCATGTAGCCGACGTGCACCTGCGGCGACGGGCATTTGATTTCGAGGCCACCGTTCTGACCGATCAGCAAACGGTCGGGGCTCGCGCCCATGCGACCATCATCGGTGGTAATGAACCCGATCGGTCGCGTCTTCGTCTGCTCGGCGAATTCATACATCGCCACGGCATCAGGCTCGCGTTCCTTGCCACGCTGGATGTGGCCGATGTGATCCAGATTATCGAGCGAGCGGTTCAGCAGCTTCTCGGCGACGAGGTAGAGTGCGTAAGCGTGCGCCGTCTCGGAGCGCTTTCCGGTAGGGGTCAGGATTTTGTGGAACTCGGATGCGGTCGGAATGCCGAGCCGCAAGGCGAACCACTCCGGCGAGCCTTGCTCAACCTGGTGTTCAATCATGCCCGCCTCGGTATCGTGTGCTCGCGATCGGGAAGTTCTGGCAGTCGATACCAGACTTTCTTCCCACTCAGGTCTTTGTCCAACGTCCAAAGGGAGCCGTCATCGGCTAGAGCAACGAGGCAGTCGTCATACGCACCGGAAATTCGCACAGGCGTGCGCTTGATCGCGCCAATCTCGCCGTCGCTGTTGATCCGGGCGCGACTCACGCTGCCGCTCCCTGCCAAGAAAACCAGCTTTGCCGGCCGCGCAGCGGTGTGGCCGGCACGGGCACCGCGTCAGTGAATTCCCAGCACCAGCGGCCGAGATCGTAGTCTCCGAAGCCGTCATCCTCGGCCGTGCGTATTTGCCCGCC
Organism: uncultured Acetobacteraceae bacterium; assembly: GCA_964252425.1. Classification (GTDB taxonomy): domain Bacteria; phylum Pseudomonadota; class Alphaproteobacteria; order Acetobacterales; family Acetobacteraceae; genus BOG-908. Next base: position 2,203 of record CAXUNK010000166.1, on the reverse strand, counting down.
AGGAGAGCGGAGGGTCAGCCGCCCACCGTCGTCGTGTCCGACCACCTGCCAAGCGCATGACAAGACCGCTGTCGCAACCACCGCGCCGTAGCACATGCGGTTCTGCCAACCGGGGCCGGATAGCGCCCGTTCAATCCGCGGGTCGCTGAATGCAATCTCATCCCGCGTGGGCCGGCGCTGGGCTGCATGGATGGCGGTGCGACGGCCGATGCGCGACGGGTTTGGCGCCCAGTGCCGCGTCTCAAACGGCTTGGCGCCGATCGCCACCAGCGTCGCGTAGGGCTGCCAGAGCGAAATGGCCTGCATCACCGCTTCAACTCCGCATTTACCGCTTGCACGATGCGGCTACAGAGCTTGCGGGCCAGCTCGTCATTGCGCCGACCGTTAATTCTGAGTTCGACCACCCCACAATCCCGCATGAGAATGTAGGGGTTTCCTTCAAGCCCAATCATTGACCACCACGGAGCGGGAAAGTCATTCATGGGCCGGTCTCCGCCGGCGGGCGGGGCTGGTAGGATTTGATCGCGTTGCGCGCCTTCGTCAGATCTTTGACCTCAATTTCTTCGATAGAGCGGACACCCATCATGACGACAAAATCGTGTTCCGGGATACGGCGCTTTTTCAGTTCCCCCGAAACTGCATCGACAGTTTCGGCGTCTATGAATTTTCGGCCCGCCGACGTCCCGTCGTCGTCCTGGCCTTTCCGCACGATGTTGTAGAAGTTCTCGGTTAGATACCGCTTGCCGTAGCTGTTGGTGCTACCGGCAGCCTGGATGTTATTGCGCCCCGGACCGGTATCGAGAGGCAGCACGATAGTCAGCGTCTCGCTGTGGCCGGCCACATGCCGAAAGGTGCCGGACATGACCGCGCCACCACCGTTTCTTTCCGTGCTGGTAAACGTGCTCGAAAACCCGTGCTTGCTCGCGATCGGGCGCACCACTGTGTCGACATCCTCCCATGTGGCGAAGGGAATGCTGCCTTTCTTTTCGCCAAGCTCGATGGTTCCGTTCTTCGCGACCCGCGGCATTTCGGACTGTGCTGCATGTAAAGCCCGGTTAAATTGAGCTTTGGCATCGTCCGCCACGATCTCCCGCTGCATGCGAAGCAGAGCGTCTAGCTTGGTCACGTCGATGTTCGGATCGCGCACCGCCATCGCTACGAATGACAGGAGCGACCCAGTATCAGCCGGAGCCGGTTGTGTCGCAACTACGTCGCCCGGCTCGTATTCTGCAACTTGGTTCATTCCGTCCTCGCGAATTCACCATGGTCGATAGTCGCTGCGGCGGCATAGGCCGCATGCGCAAGCTTCTCTGTCTTGTAATAACCGAGAGACCTCTTGCGTCCCGCGGTCATTACCGTCGCAGCCCATAGCCCACTCTGACGATGAAAATATGTGCCCTTGAAGCGCAAGGGCTTTCTCGGCCCGCTGTTTCGCGCATTCTCAGCATTCGTTGCAGCACGTAAATTGCTGATGCGGTTGTTAGACCTATTGCGGTCGATGTGGTCGATCTGGTGCGTCGGCCATGTATCGTGCGTAAACAGCCAAGCCAAACGATGCGCGTAATATCTGCGACCCCGTAGGGCGATCGTCCAATAGCCGCCGAGGTTTAAGCCACCAGCAACGCTTCCAGACTGACCCGCCAAGCCGCGACCATGACGCGTGCGCCAGCGAAAGACACCCGTTTTCGGATCATAGGAAAGCATCTCCTTCAGATCAGAGACTTCGTTCACTGCATAACCTCCAAAAGCTCGCTCGATGCTGCTTGCACCTCACTGCACGCCTCGCTCAGCCTGCGTCGCAGGGTATCGCGCAGCTCAGCGCTGGCATCTGCGCCGGCGCCCGTCATCTGAACGAGCACTCCTTGTTGCCAGGACCGTGCGCGTGAGAGGCGTGTCGACGCTTGCATGGCGGCGCTAGTAGGCGATTGACACATTCGCGATTTCGCCGCGCGCGATCGCCTCGACGATCCGCTTGCCCATGTCCTCCGACACGCCGAGCAGGATCAGAGACGAGAGCGCCGCGCCGTTGATCCTCGCCTTGTGTGCCCTGTTGGCCGCGCGGCGGGCAGCCTCCGCCTCTTCTTGGCGGCGCAGCTCGTCCTGCCGGCGCCGCTCCGCCGCCACCGCCTCGGCCTGGCGACGTTCGGCGGCGACCCGCTCGTCTGCGGCGCGCTGTTCCGCCGCCCGTCGCTCCTGCTCGGCC
>CAXUNK010000165.1:0-7303 GCA_964252425.1 uncultured Acetobacteraceae bacterium | reverse complement strand
CAGCCGGTCCGCATCAAACGGTGGTTTTCTGCAGGCCTCGCTTTGCGTTTCCAAAAGCCAAAGCGCCCGTTTCGAGGCCGTTTTCCAGTGGGAGTGTGCGTGACTGGCGGTTCTCGCCGATGGCTACGAACGTAAAGGTTGCTTGCGTGACCTTGTTCACGTCCTCGCCCGTTCGGTCCCGGCGCCAAGCCTCGACCATAATCCGGATCGAACTTCGGCCCGTGCCGGTGATCGTGGCGAACAAGCTGACCTCGTCGCCCACGAAGACTGGGCTGTAGAACGTCATCGATTCGACGGCGACTGTCGCGCAGCGCCCTCGTGCCCGGCGGGCCGCGACGTTGCCGGCGGCAAGGTCCATCTGTGCCATGATCCAGCCGCCGAAAATGTCGCCCGCGGGATTGGTATCAGCCGGCATGGCGATGGTCCGGATGACCGGTGCCCCGGGCGGAAGCTGCGGCAAGTCGGCCGTTACCGTCTGGTTCGGCATCAGCTTACCGCACGCAGGTCTTGGCCGGTGCGCGTGACCGACAAGGCCTGCCGGAGAATCGTAGGAATGATGCCGCCGGCCTGGATGAGGGAGACCTCGCGCGCCGTGTCCAGCAACGCCGTTGCCGTCCCCGTCTTTGCGTCGCCGCCCGCCGCCCGCCGCACTGTCAGGGGCACCTCGCACCGTGGCGTGAGGGCCGCCAAATGCCACCCGATCTCAATCACGTCGCCTGGCGTCAGCTCCAATTCATGCGGGCGCCACTCCGGCGGCATCTGCAGCGGAAGGATGCCCATGCACACCAGGTTGGCGCGGTGGATGCGTTCGAACGAGTTCGCCAGCACGGCCCGGCACCCCAGTAGTTGCGCCCCTTTGGCCGCCCAGTCCCGCGACGAGCCGGTGCCGTAACGCTCCCCTGCCACCAGAACCGTGGGCAAGCCGGCGTCCTCATAGCGGGCGGCAGCCTTCCAAACGGGAAGCACCTCGCCCGACCGTGCGAACACCGTGAGCCCGCCCGTGAGCGCATCCGTTAGGTGATTGACGACCGTGCGGTTGGTGAACAGCCCGCGTAACATCACCTCCCAGTTGCCACGGCGCGACGCATAGACGTTCAGGTCGCTTGAGTTCTCTCCGCGCTCGACCAGCCATCGTCCGGCGTCGCTTCCGGGTGGGATCGCACCAGCGGGCGAGATGTGGTCGGTGGTGATGTCGTCGCCCAACACCAGCAGCGGGTGGGCGCGCAGCACGCCCGAGGTCACATCCGGCGAAGCAAAGCGAACGAAGGGCGGGCGGCGCAGATAGGTGCTGGCTAAGTCCCAGGGAAAGCGTGCACCGCCAGGCGCATCCAAGGCGCGCCACTCAGCAGATATCTCCGCCTCGTCATAGGCGTCCAGCACGTCGGACGGTTCGTCTCCCGCCCGCATGGCGGCCTCGACCGCCTCGGCTTCCGGCCAAAGCTGCGTCAGGAATACGGGCGTGCCGTCCGCGCCCGTGGCAACAGGGTCGTGCGCGATGTCCAGCCGAGCGTGTCCGGCCAGTGCGTAGGCCACAACGAGCGGCGGCGACGCCAGCAGGCCTTGGTCGACCTGCGCATGGACCCGCCCGGGGAAGTTGCGGTTTCCGGACAGTACGGCAACTGAAGAAACGCCCGCGGCGATCGCCTCCTCCATAATCGGCAGCAACGGACCCGAGTTGCCGATGCAGGTCGCACAACCGTATCCGGCGATGGCGAAGCCCTCAGCTTCCAGGTCGTCCAGCAGCCCGGCCCGCTCCAGCCGGCGGCGCGCGGCCGGCGAACCCGGCGTTAGCGATGTCTTCACCCACGGCGCCGGGTGTAGGCCGAGCCGCCGAGCCTTGCGCGCGACCAATCCGGCCGCGACCAGCAGTCCGAAATCCGTCGTGTTGGTGCACGAGGTCAGCGCCGCGATGGCGACCGCGTTCGGAGGCACGGTGACGTCGCCGACCTGAGCGGATGCGCCAGGCGTCAATGCGTCGCTGACCTCCCCGGTGTCGCGTCTGTCCTGCGGGCGTCGCGGCCCGGCGACCGAGGCCCTGAGTGTCGCGAGCTCCAGATCCAGCACGGTGGTGTAGCGGGGCGCAACCGCCGGGTCGTGCCAGAGGCCGTTGGCACGGGCGTAGGCTTCGACCAGGGCGATGTCTGATCGGGCGCGTCCGGTGGCGCGCAAGAAGGCCAACGTATGCTCGTCGATGGGGAAGCACCCCGTGCTTGCGCCGTACTCGGGTGCCATGTTCGCCACAGCCGAGCGCTGGCCGACCGTCAGGCTGCCGACTCCGGGTCCGAAGAACTCCACGAACTCGCCGGACACGCCCATCTGGCGCAAGCGCTGCGTGACGGTCAGCGCAAGGTCGGTGGCGGTGGCACCTTGTGGCAGCGTGCCGGACAGGCGCACGCCGACGACCTCCGGCACGCGCAGCGACACCGGCACGCCAAACATGACGCCCTCCGCCTCCAGGCCGCCGACGCCCCAGCCCAGCACGCCAAGCGCGTTCACCATCGGCGTGTGGCTGTCGGTGCCGACCAGCGTGTCCGGCACCGCCCACGCCTCGCCGCCTCGCTGCTCCGTGGCGACGACGGTGGCGATCCGCTCCATGTTGATGGTGTGCATGATGCCGGTGCCGGGCGGGAACACTCGGAAGCCGCGCACCGTCTTCGAGGCCCATTTCATGAAGCGGTAACGTTCGGCGTTGCGCTCCATCTCACGCGCCATGTTGCGCGCCAGGGCGTCGCGTGACCCAGCGAAGTCGACCGCAAGCGAATGGTCCGTGGACGTCGCCACCGGCACGTCGGGGTTCAGCAGGTCCGGGTCGCCGCCCGCTTCCGCCAGCGCGTCCCGCATCGCGGCGATGTCGGTCAGCGCCGGGCCGCAGGTGGTGTCGTGCATGAGGATGCGTCCCGGGGCGAACGGGATTTCCGCCGTGCTGCTCCCCGTGTCCAGCCATCCCAGCAGGCTGTCGCGGCCGGCCTCGGCCACCGCCGCGTCCGGCTGGCGCAGGACATTCTCCAGCAGCACGCGGTGGCACCAGGGCATCCGCGCCAAGGCGCCGTCGGCAGCGCCGTTGAGGTCGACGATGCGACGCGTGCCAAATGGACCGGTGAGGATCAAGGTCGGAGCGGTGTAGGATGCCGTCATAGGGAGTTGCTCTTGCTCAAGGCGGCACCCGCGGATCGCCGGGGCTGCACTGGGTCACGGCTGGATGAGAGCCGCATCAGCGCCATCATGGCGAACGAGACGAACAGCAGCACGGCCAGGAAGATCAGGCCGCCCGTCGGGCTGCCGGTGGCGTCCTTGATCAGCCCGATCACGTAGGGGCCGACGAAGCCGCCGAGATTGCCGATGGAGTTGATGACCGCCACGGAGACGGCGGCCGTCGCCCGTGTCAGGAACAGCGTCGGGACCGCCCAGAACGGCGCCTTGAACGCATACAGCCCAGTCAGCGCGGCGGCGATGCAGGTCATCGCCAGGACGGGGGTGCCCACCAGCCCGGCCCCCAGCAGGGCCACGCCCGACAGCAGCAGAGGCCAAGCGGAGTGCATCTTGCGCTCGCCCATACGGTCCGACCGGCGGGACCACAGCACCATGCCGACGGTAGCGATGGCGTATGGCAGCATCGCGATCAATCCGACCTGGGTGTTGGTAAGGTGTCCGGAGAAGCCCTTGATGATCTGCGGCATCCAGTAACCGATGCCGAGGCTGCCGCACTGGTAGACGAAGTAGATCGCCGACAGATAAAGCACCTTCGGATTGCAAACGGCCTGCCAGGTGCCCAGGTGCTTCACCGAAACGGATTGGGCCACCCGTTCGCGCTCCAACTCCCCAGCCAGCCAGGCCCGCTCCTCGGGCGCCAGCCAGCGCGCCTGCTCCGGCCGGTCGGTGAGCAGGAAGAAGCAGGCCAGGCCGCCAACCACGGCCGGCGCTCCTTCCATCAGCAGCATCCAGCGCCAACCCGTCAGCCCTGCCACGTTGTCGAATTTGTCCAGTATCCAGGTGCTGAGCGGTGCCCCGAGCAGATAGGAGACCGGGATGGCTGCGGTGAACATGGCGATCGTGGTCGCCTGTTCGCGCTTCCTGAACCAGCAGGTCAGATAGATAATGATGCCGGGAAAGAATCCGGCCTCCGCCACGCCCAGAAGGAAGCGCAACAGGTAGAGTTGGGTGCTGTTCTGCACGAACGCCGTCAGGACGGAGACCGCGCCCCAGGTCAGCAGGATGCGCGCGATCCAGATGCGTGGGCCGAAGCGGTTCATCAGGACGTTGCTGGGCACCTCGAACAGGAAGTAGCCGATGAAGAAGATGCCGGACGCGAAGCCGAAAGCCTCGCTGCTGAGAGCCAGTTCCTTGTTCATCTGAAGCGCCGCGTAGCCGATGTTGGCGCGGTCCAGGTAGGAGATGATGTAAAGCACGAAGCAGAACGGAATGATGCGCCAGAAGACTTTGCGGACTGTCCTGGACTCGATCGACTGCTGGCTGCGGCGCGTGTCCTGACCCATCCAGGCCTCCCCGTGTGCGCCTGCGGCGCCGTTGGACGGGGGATATGACTGCGTTGCCCGTCGGGTGCCCATTCGGGCTACCTAAGAGGGGATAGTCTCTTGTCCCAACAAAATGCAATCTTAATCGAGCGCCGGGGTCTTGATCCTCCTTGCCCCGTCGATGTGCTCCCGCAGGAAGATCGCCGCTCCCGGCAAGTCGCCTGTGTCCAGCAGATCCAAGATCTGGATGTGTTCACGGCATTGCTGGCCCAGGCGGCCGCGGTCCACCGTGATGCGGTACTCGATCAGGCGACGCACCCGGTTCACCCGACGCAAGCCGTCCAGGAAGAACGGGTTGCCCGACCAGCCGACGAGCATTTCGTGGAAGCCGGCGTTGATCTGGAACAGTTGCGCCCGCGTCAGCTGCATGGCCGCGCCGTCAAGCAGCGCCATTTGCTGTTCCCGGGCGGCCCGGGCTATCGCCGGGTCCACGCGGAATGCTGGCTCCAGCAAGGAAGCGGGTTCCATGGCGGCTCGGAAGCGGTAGCCCTGGTCGTACGCCTCGCGCGAGGTCAGCACTGGCAGGAATGCCCAGCCATGGCCCGGCAGCCGCTCCGCCCAGCCTTCGGCCGCGATGCGGTTCAGGATCTTCAGTACTTGGCCGCGCGACAGCCGGTAACGGCGCATCAGTTCGTTCTCGCTCACCCGCTCGGGCAAGGTGCCTGACAGGCGATCGGCCGCAACGGCCATGTAAGGCTCGTCCTCCTCGTCGGGGGCGAGTCCCAGTGCCGCGCCGGCCAGGTTATCCCCGCCCTTGACGAGGAAGAAGCCACGGTTCGGTTCCGAGCGGACGATCCCCAAATCGGCCAGCGTCCGTAGCGCAGCGCGGACGGGCGCGCGCGACACCCGGAACTGGTCCGCCAAGGCCTGCTCCGGCATGTGCTGGCCGCTCGCCAGCGCGTTGATGCGAACGTAGTCAAGGATCAGCGCGGGCATCTGGGACTGGAGGCGGGCGGGCATCGGCATACTCGTGCAACAAGGGAAGGATCGCCGTCAAACCGAGTAGTCCAAATCCCTCCGGCAAACATCCTTGAGTGAACGACGACATTGCGCCATGCTTTAGTGAAATACAATCCTAGACGCGGCATTGCAGCCGACGCGTCCGGGCTAAGGAGGCGGGCGATGCAAATCCAGACAGACCCAGCACAAACTGCGGCATCATCCATGACCTTCGCACGCTTTGGCATTGCGGCGGGCGTGGTAACGCGCCGGCTGGTGCTGGGAGGTACGGCAGCGGCGGCGGCCATGCATGACAGGGTGGCCGCGGCGGCCACGCCCGTGGCCGACACGCGTCCTGTGACCGCACCAAGCCTCAACTCATACTTCGCCTATGTCGGCTGTCGCACGAGCCGGGAGCGGAACGCGCGTGGGGACGGCATCGGCGTCTACAGCGTCGACGCCGTAACCGGACGTTGGCAGCATGTGCAGCTGCTCCCGGGTCTGCTGAACCCTTCCTTCCTGGCACTCAGCAAGGATAAGCGGTTCCTCTACACCGTGCACGGCGACAGCAGCGAGATCAGCTCGTTCACCATCGATGCCGCCACCGGCCAGATCACTCCGCTTAACCAACAATCGACGCGGGGGAAAAACCCGGTCCACCTTTCCCTCGACCCTACCGGCCGGTTCATGGTGGTGTGCAACCACATCACCTCCACTCTCGCCGTGTTGCCGGTCGGCGAGGACGGGGCGCTCGGACCAGTCTGCGACCTGTTCGAACTCAAGGGAAAGATCGGACCCCACCGGGTCGAGCAGCCCTTCGCCAAGCCGCACGAAGCGGTGTTCGCGCCGGACGGGCGCTTCATCATCGTGCCGGACAAGGGCTTGGACCGGGTGTTCACCTTCGCCCTGGACCCAGTCGGCAAGCTTGTTCCCGCGCAGCCGCCTTCGGTGCAGGCGCGGGAGACATCAGGACCGCGTCATGTGGCCTTTCGCCTCGACGGGCGATTTGCCTACGTGGTGAACGAGTTGGACTCCACCGTGACGTCGTACGGCTACGACGCGGCGAGCGGCGTGCTGGCGCCGATGCAGGTCATCTCGACGCTGCCGCAGAGCTTTACTGGCGACAGCCGCGCGTCCGAGATCGAGGCGTCGGCTGACGGACGGTTCATCTATGCCTCGAATCGCGGCTACGACTCGGTGGTGATTTTCGCAGTCGATCCGGCGACGGGATTGCTCTCGACTGTCGATATCGTGCGAACCCACGGCAAAACCCCCCGGTTCTTCGCGCTGGCGCCCGACAACCGCTTCATGTTCGTGGCCCATGAAGACAGCGACACAATCGCAACCTTCGCCGTCGACCAGGAGAACGGCCGGATTGTACCGACGGACAACATGATCCCGACAGGAAGCCCCGTTTGCATTAAATTCGGCTGAACGGCCCTGCCTGAATTGGGCTAAGTCAGGCTACGTCAGTCGCTGAACCGAACTTTCGGTTCCATTGCTACGGGACCCCCAAAATCAAATCGCGCCAACCGACCAAAGCGCCGAACGGACGCCATCGATTTATAAAAGTGGTCGAAGGCTTCCTGGGGGTTTTGACCGACCGCTTTGTGAGCGTTTATGACGACCTCCCTGTGGGTCCTGGGTGGGCTCACCCAGGCGACGTAGGACGCAACGATCGCGGCCGTGCCCGCAGCAGAACTACCTGACAGACTTTCGTATTTACGGTGATTGCTGAAGCGCCCTTTCATCGCTCCCGCCCGGATAGCTTGGCTGTTAGCGGTGAGCCAAGCTGCGAAGGCGTCCGTATCTGCACTGGTTCGTTCCCAGTC
>CAXUNK010000164.1:0-7320 GCA_964252425.1 uncultured Acetobacteraceae bacterium | reverse complement strand
CCCCAGCGGCTGCCCCACCCCGCGCCCCCAGCGCGCGGAGGCGGGGCGCGCGGCGGGCCGGGGGCGGCTGGGGGACGCGATGAGCTCGTTCGGCGCCGTGCCGCTCGGCACCGGCGCCTTCAGCGCCGTTGCGGCCTCGTCCAACAAAGGGTTGGAGGGGGTGCCCGGCCTGGGCTTCGTGATCGCCGAGACGGCTCACCTGGCCGCCTGCCCCTTCAATGCGGTCAGCCTCAGCCTCGACCTCTGGGCGCAGTGGCAGGGTTTCGTCGCCACACGACAGTGGCGGTTCACCCCGCCGGTGCAGGTCGTGGCTGCGCTCTCGGCGGCGCTCGACCAGTTGGAGGAGGAGGGCGGGATCGCGGCCCGGCACGCGCGCTACCGCGACAATTGCGCCACCCTGATCGAAGGCATGCGGGTGTTCGGGTTCGAGCCGCTGATCGATCAGGCCATACAGGCGCCGGTGATCGTCACCTTCCGCATGCCCCAGGGCGGCTGGTTCGATTTCGACACGTTCTACGCCTTTCTCGCGGCACGCGGCGTGGTGATCTATCCGGGCAAGCTGACGAGCGAGGCGAGTTTCCGAATCGGCTGCATCGGCGCGATCGACAGGCGCGACATCTGCCGGGCCCTGGACGCGGTGGGCGCGTTCATGGCGGCGCATGGTCCCTCTCAAACCGGCACGCCTTGCGGCTGACCCGTTGTGAGAGGCTCCCGATGCTCCGCCCTACGCCGATCCGGCGATCGAAGGAAGGCGCGGAAGCGTTGTGCGACCTCGTGCGGCGCAATCGTGGGGCGGCCGAGCTTCGCCATCGATCCCGGGCGTATGCGGGCGTGCACCAGGCAGGGGCCGTCAACCGTCAAGCCTCGCGCGAACGCCGCCTCGAAGCCCGCAACCGTGTCGCAGCTGAACGTGGCCGCGTAGCCGCACGCGAGCGCCACGCGGCAGAAATCAACGCTGGCCGATACGGTCGCCTGGCCGCCCGTCGAGTCGTGCACGCCGTTGTCCAGCACGAGATGCAGCAGGCCGCGCGGACGATAGCCGCCGATGGTGGCCAACGAGCCCAGCTTCATCAGCGCGGCGCCGTCTCCGTCGATGATCACGGTGCGCTGTCCTGTCGCCAGCGCCACACCCAGACCCATGGGCGCGGCGCATCCCATTGAGCCGACCTGGTAGAGATGCTGCGCCCTGTCGTGCAGCGTGAACAGCTCGCGGCCGGTCTTGCCGGTTGTGGCGATCACTGCGGCTCCGTCAGGCACCGCCGCGAGCACGCATTCGAGCAGCGCTTTGCGTGTGGGGCGTTCACCGGCTTCGGTCAGGTCGGTGTGGCGTCCGGGGCCGGGCATGGCGCGCGCCGGCTCGCGCAAAACCTCGTCAGCCAAGGTGTCCTTGCGCATCACCAGCGCGAACGGCAGTCCGGTGCGCGCCATCTCCGCCTGCGCCTCGGCCAGGATGGCGGCCACATCGTTTTCGCTTGCCGGGAACGGACGATGCGGAACGCGGATCACGTCCAGCATCGACTGGGTGATCTCGCCCATCAGCTCATGCTGCGGCTCGTCCGCCAGGCCCGGCTGGCCGCGCCAGGTGACCACCAGAAGAGTGGGGATGCGGAACGGGGCGTTGAGCGACGTGAGCGGGTTGACGGCGTTGCCGAGCCCCGAATTCTGGCACATCACGGTGGTCTGCCGGCCGCCCAGCCAGGCCCCCGCGGCGATGGCCACGGCCTCGCCTTCGCTGGCCGCGACCACGTAGCCCACCGCCGGGTCGCTCGCGACGCGGTTGATCAGGGGTGTCAGGAACGAGCACGGCACCCCGGTGTAGAAATCCAGCCCGGCCCGCCCAGCCGCCTCCAGGTAGGCCCCGGCCTGCAGCGTCACGAAAAATTCCGCGCGTCCGCCAGATCGGTCAACGTATCGACGTCCAGCCAATGGCCGTGGATATAATGTACCCGGACCGGGCCGCCCGCCATCAGCCGTCCCAGCAGATCGGGCAGGTCGGCCCCTTCCAGCACGCCTGCTTCAGCCATCGCCTGCAGCTCGGCGCGCACCCGTTCGGTGCCCGCGGCGCTGGTGTGCATCAGGCCGATCCACTCGCCGGAGGCGCGGTCCGGTTCTGCGCGTATGGCGGTCAGCAGCGCCGGCGCGCCGTCGAAATAGGCGGCCGTATCGCGACGGTCAGCCTCCACCAGGTCGCGCGCGCAGGCCTCCGGACAGCGATCGGAGTCGATGACGATCGTGATGTCGCCGTCCGAGGCGAGCAGGCCGTCCAGGATGTAGCGGCGGAACAGCACATCGCCGTAGACGACGACCATCTCGCCGTGCAGGCGGGACAGCGCGCATGCCAGCGAATAGGCCTCGCCGGTCGTCTCGAACAGGTCGTTGTCGACCGTGGCGAACCCGTTCGGCACGATCGCGTGCTTGCGGTAGCCGCGCACCACGGCGGCGTCCGACACCCCGCCTTCATGCAGCGTATCCAGCAGGCGGTGCAGCAGCGGCTTGCCACGCACATCGACCATGCATTTGGGCACGCTGGCCGTCACCTCGCCGAGATCGGCTCCGCGGGAGGCCGCGAGCACGACGCAGCCGATGGCGCGGCTGGGCGGCAGGTAGCGCAGATTGGCCGCCTCGAGCTCGTCATTGCCGGTCAGCCGGAAGATGTCGCGCACGCTGGCGACGCGGTCCTCCACATCGACCAGCGACTGAGCCTGTACGATGGTCCGCGCCGTCTCCCGCATGGCGCTGATGCTGGCACGGACCAGGTGGTTGGCCCAGATGACGGTGGAGATGCCGAGCTGGCGAAACGTGTCGGTGGGGGTCGCGTAGTACATGGTCGGCACCACCACGATCGGGCAGCGCCCGTCCCACTCGGCCATGAACGCGGCGATCTCTCCGGCATCGCCGCGCTTGGAATGCACCAGCACGGCGTCTGCGCCGGCGGCGTGATAGGCGCGGGCGCGATCCAGCGCCTCACGCAGCGGCCGGCCGGAGACGAGCGCTTCGGTCCGGGCGACGACGCAGAACGCATGGTCGGTTTGTGCGTCCTTGCCGGCGCGAATGCGGCCGCAGAACTCCGCCGGATCGGCCAGCGCCTGGCGCTCGCCCAGGAAGGAGTTGGTCTTCGGAAACAGCTTGTCTTCCAGGCATACGCCGCCGATCCCGCGCTCGCCCAGTTTGCGGACCAGTCGGCGGACGTTGTTGAAGTTGCCGTAACCGGTGTCGCCGTCCACCAAGATGGGCAAATGAGTGGCGTCGGCCATGAATTCGAGCACGTCGAGCACTTGCGTCCAGGACGCCTCGTTGCTGTCGCGCAGGCCAAGCGAGGCGGAGATCGACAGGCCGGACGCCCAGATGCCGGCGAACCCGGCCTCTTCCACGATCTTGGCCGACAAGCCGCTATGCGCCTCCATCAGGAAGGCGAGGTCGGGTGAGGTCAGCATGTCCCGCAGGGCGGAAGGCCGAGTCGCCGTCCGGAAGGACGTCTGCAGAGTGGACCCATCGTCCGGCACATCTTCCTCCCAGAAGTGCTGACCGATCGGTCAGGACATACTATTTAACCGATACGTCACACACCTGCAACTTAGCTGAGATGGACAACGATGCCGGACCGTCTGGACGCCGCCCCTCCCGAAGCGTTGATATTGGCGGCCGGCATTGGCCGTCGGCTTGGGGAGGGCATGAGCCGGCCCAAAGTCACGCTGGAGTTCGGCGGCATGAGTCTGCTCGCGCGACATCTGCGCGTGCTTGAGACGGCGGGGGTACGGCGTGCGTCGATCGTCGTGGGATATGGCGCCGAGCACATCCGTGCGGCCGTGGAGGGAACGTACGGCGATCTACATGTCGAGACGATCGACAATCCTGATTTCCGCGAGGGCAGCGTTGTCTCGCTATGGGCCGGTCGCGCCGTACTGCGCCGCGGCTGCTTCGTCGTGCTGATGGATGGCGACGTGCTGTACGACCACCGGTTGATGGCGCGTCTGCTTTCAGGCACGGCGCCGAACGTCCTGCTGCTCGACCGCGACATCGAGCCCGGGGACGAGCCCGTCAAACTCTGCGTGCGCGGGGAACGCATCGTCGATTTCCACAAGCGCCCGACACAAGACTACGATTGGCACGGCGAATCGGTGGGTTTCTTCCGCCTGGCGCCGGACGCGGCTGCCGAGCTGGCGGACCGCGCCGAGGATTACATCGAACGCGGCCTGCGGGGCATGGAATATGAGGAGCCGCTTCGCGACATGATCATGGCAAGCGCTGCCGATCGTTTCGGGTTCGAGGACATCAGCGGGCTGCCGTGGACCGAAATCGATTTCCCCGAGGATGTGGCCAAAGCCGGCCGCCTCGTGCGCAGGCTCGCATCGTGAGCGCAGCCGTGCAGGGGAGCGCCGCAGGTACGCGCGCGCCTGGCGCCGCCGAACTGCGTGCCATGGCACGTGACGGTTTTCTCGTCGTGCCCGGCTTCTTCGGCGCGGCGCAGACGTCCGAGCTTCTCGAATGGACGGAGCAGCTCGAGCATGCGCCGGACCTGCCTGGCCAGCACTGGGTGTATCGCGAAGACAGCCTGACCGAACCTGGCCGGCGCGTGATCCAGCGCATCGAGAATTTCTGCCCGTACCACCCTGGCTTCGACGCTCTTGTCCGTGAGGCGGCGCTGGCACGCTGGACTGCGGCGCTGATGGGCGGGCCCGTCGTCCTGTTCAAGGACAAGATCAATTTCAAGATGCCTGGCGGTCCCGGCTTCAAGGCGCATCAGGATCAGCAGGCAGGATGGTCGCGCTACGCACCGCTTTTCGTGACCGCGCTCGTCTCCATCGATGCGGCGACCCTGGAGAATGGCTGTCTCGAGATGGTGCCGGGGCGGCACCTTGAGGGACTGATCGGCGAGGAATGGAACCCGCTGGACGAGACCGGGCTTGGGTTGGTGCCGTTGCCGACAGAGCCCGGCGACGTGGTGTTCTTCGACAGCTACGCGCCGCACGCGTCCAAGCCGAACTTCACGTCCCTGCCGCGCCGTGTCCTGTACCTCACGTACAACCTGGCGGCCGATGGAGACCACCGCGCGCGCTACTACGCCGACAAGCACGCGGCTTTTCCGCCCGATATCGAGCGCGACGGCTCCAAGCAATACGTGTTCCGGGTTTAGAACGACCGTGACGGCGGACCGGTGTAACGCGCGCTGACGTCAGGGCGCCACCGAGGGCGGCGGCGCCAGTTGCGGTGTGGGCGCCGGTCTGGCCGAGGCGGGCACGGCCGAAGGGGACGGGCCGGAGTACCAGGACGGCACGGTGGCAGGGTCGCTTTTCCTTGCGGCTGCCACCTCGCTCGCCCGATGCTGCTGATACAGGCTGCGATAGGTGGCGTAGGGGTCGAGTGCGGATTTGTCGATCGCATCGGTGTCGTTCAGCACACGCGAGCGCCCATCCAGCGCGCCCACCCCGAAGCGGGCGACGCCGAGCGTGGCGCTGCCGCCGAAGCTTGCCCAGGTCAGCGGGTCCAGGGTGGTGTTGATACCGTAGCCGATCCCGTCACGCGGGCTGCTGGGGCCGAGCACCGGCAGGAACAGATAGGGACCGCCCTGCACGCCCCAGACCGCCAGCGTCAGGCCGAAATCATTGTCGTGGTCGGGGTAGCCGAGCTTGCCCGCAACATCGAACACGCCGCCGATACCGACCGTGCTGTTGAGGATCAGCCGCATGAAGGTGTCGCCGGCCTTGCGCGGCCTGCCTTGCAGCATGTCATTGGCGAGCTGGGCCGGGTTGCCCAGGTTGGAGAGCATGTTGTGCAAATGACTGCGCACTCCGTCCGGCACGACACCTCGGTAGGCCACCGCCGCCGGATGCAGCACAGTGCGGTCGAGCGCGCGGTTGATGGCGAATGAGGTGCGGTTGATCTTTTCGTAAGGGTCGTGGCCCTCGTCGGTTTCGGCCGCCGCCGGGTCCGCCGTCTGCGTGCGCCCCCCGCAACCGGATGCGCACAGCACCAGAGGAGCCGCCACAAGCATCGCGGCGATGAGTTTCGGCTGGATGACGACGCCCTCCTGAAGGAGGCCTGCCACCCATACGCCAAGCTGGTCGAAGCCCCGGTCCGCGGCCTACCATCTCGCGGACGCCCTGCGAAGATGCCGCACGCACCGTCACACCGCAGGTGCGTCACGGCGCGGCTATCATGGCATGACTGACCCGGCTGATTGCCCCCGCGCCAAGCCGAGTGTCCACTGACCTGGCGGCTTCGTGTCAGGGCGGCGGTCGTGGCGCCACCCGTCGGAACGAGTTTGCCTTCGCCGTGTTCAGTCCTGACAATCGGAGGGGCAGGCGATGGAACTCATCCTTATCATTCTCATCATCCTGCTGTTGGGAGGCGGCCTTGGCACGTCGTTTGGCGGCTGGGGCGGCGGCACTTATGGCACGTACGGTTACGGTGGCATCGGTCTCGGCACGATCTTGCTGATCGTTCTGATCGTGCTGCTGCTCCGTTAGAGCGTAGTCGGTCCATGGCGACGCGTCCCGCGTGCTCTACCACAGGGCTCGCGGGGCCTTGAACGGGAGCATGGCCTGGACCCAGGGTGCGGTGAAGCGGTGCAGGGACAGGCTTTCGTGGACCGCGATCACCTCCTGTCCGCAGACGCGGCTGGCGATGACGGAGCGGGCGTAGAACGGTGCGTCCTCCAGGCGCTGCACCACGCGGGGTGCGGCACCCGGATCGGCCAGGGTGCGCATCCGCATGCCCCAGGAGTTGCGTCCGAGTAGGGCTTCGGGCGGGGCGGGGAACTCCTCGGCGTGGCCGGACGCGTCGTAGCGCAGTGCGTGGCTGAACGGGCGGCCGTCCTGCCCGGTGCCGTGGTAGAGCACGGCCACACCGTCGCGCAGGGGCGCGCGGCACCAGTCCCATCGCGCGAAATCCTGCTCGAGCGGAACGTCGCCGTGATTGGTGTCGAAATAGGCGTGGCCCTGCCAGCGCAGCGCCGGCTCGCTCAGCGCCACTTCGACACGTGCGGCGGGCGCGACCGGCGACCAGCGATGACGGCCGGTGCCGTCCAGCATGATCTCGTGCGTGGCCAGCGCGTCGGGCAGCAGGCGTATTGTGCCGCGCAGGCGCATCGGCCAGGGCGCGGTCACCTCGTCGACCGACGCGGTCAAGGCCGTACCGTCCCAGTCCAGCGAGGAGCGGTTGATCTGCAGGTGCGCGCCGGTGCGCGACAGGCGCCGCGCGCCATATTCGGTCATCGCCCAGCGGCGCGGCCGGCCATAAAGCGAGACATTCATCGCGCAGTGCTCTTCCGGCAGCGCCGGCGCGCCGCTACGTCGCAGAAAAAACGGTAGCGTTCCGCGC
>CAXUNK010000163.1:0-7349 GCA_964252425.1 uncultured Acetobacteraceae bacterium | reverse complement strand
GGCCCAGCACCAGCGCGCGCAACGGTAGCGACCGGGGCAGGCCGCCCAGCCAGGCGTGCTGCGCGCGCGCCCAGGCGACCGGCGGCGCGGAGCCTCCACGCAGCCGCCGCCAGGTCAGCAGCGTGACGATCAGCGTCGTGATGAACGCGATCAGGAATGAGGTCGGCACCAGGTCCCATGCCAGGCCCGCGCCGCCCCAGAGATCCACCTGCTGCCGCCCGCCGAACACCAGACGCACGAACAGCGCGGCGAGCAGCGCGTTGATGACGACGCTGGCGACCGTCTCGTTGCGCAGAAAACGCGCCTGCACCGGAGTAAGTGTCGTCACCACAATCGCCCCAAACGAACAGCACCGACGAGCTTCTTGCGTATTTTCCCGAGGAAAGAAAGCCTTCTTTCTTGGGCGAAAAGAAGCGGCACTCCATCGGGGCAGCGGCCGGGCAGCCCGGCCATGGCCGGGCTCGGCAGGCGTT
The DNA here is from genome assembly GCA_964252425.1 of uncultured Acetobacteraceae bacterium. Taxonomy (GTDB): domain Bacteria; phylum Pseudomonadota; class Alphaproteobacteria; order Acetobacterales; family Acetobacteraceae; genus BOG-908. The sequence goes on along the minus strand of CAXUNK010000163.1, from coordinate 6,876 downwards.
CGTTTTGACATCGTGCGGCGAAGCAGATAGATTGGCAAAGGCGCCCACGAGAGACGATCTGCAGACCCGCCTCGGCCCGGGCAGCCGATCCGGAGTTCGACGCCTGGATTGCGGCTGAGGAATCCATCGGCCGGCCGGAGCCGCGCCCGGCCATCGTGGGCAAGGCGCAAGCAGGGCTTTCGCTCGGACGTTGAGTGAACGCAGGTTGGTGGACGTCGCGGGCAGGATTGGGTGGGGTTTCGCAGCACGGGGAAGTCTCCGCGGCCAAGAGCGACAACCATCCACGTTTTCTTTTCCGACGCCCGCCCACCGGAACGACTTTCAGAAAGGTCTCGGCATACAGGCATAATAGTCAAGGATGTCCGCCGCTGACGCACTTCGGCGCGTGCCTCGGCGATGAAATTGACCATCTATGTTGCTGCACATGGTAATGGGTAGCGTGATGATAGCGGCTTAAGACACCCTGGTTTCCGAAAGACGGTGGATCGTTGAACCCTGCGCCGCAACCAGGCGACTTCGAGACTACAGTTCGAGAGCGGCCACTGGTTGATCGAGCGCCCCGGCTATCACCGCATCGTGAAAAGTGCTTGCTTGATTGGGAAGCGGTCGTTTTCTAATTAGCGCGGATGAATAAGTCTGTCGATACGCCCGGTGCCAGACCGCCACTCTCGTCGTTTGAGGCTGGTCCCAACTTCATGACGGGAGCGGATGGCGTCATAGCGGTAGACAAAATCGCCAATAAGATCTTGTTTCTTTCTGCATCGACTTACGAAACAACGCTCACGTTGAGCGGGTTTGCTCCGCGCGTCCACGAGGTGGCCGTCTCGCCGGACCGAAAGATGGCATACGTCCCCATCTATGGCGACGGGAAGCACGGCGACAATCCAAACCCCGGCCATCTCATCGCGGTGTTTGACCTGAAAGCCCGCCGCCATATCGGCGATATCAGTACGGCACCCTATCTCGCCCCGCATGGTTTGCGCTGGGGTTCGGAAGGGCAGCTGTACTGCGTTTGCGAGAACAGCGGCGTGGTGCTCGAGCTGGACACAGACTCTTGGAAGACTTGTCACGTCATCGACGTCGGTTCCAACAAGGCTCATCGCATGGAAGTGCTGCCGGACGGGACCAAGCTCTACACCGAGAATGAGGAGGATTCCTCTGTCTCAATCATCGACCTCAAAAGTCGTAAGCGGATCGGAAAGATTTCGACGCCAGGTGCGCTTGCCGGTATCGGGCTATCTCCCGACGGCAAGACGATTATCCTGGTTGACGCGACGAAGCCGCGTATTTTCGCCGTGGATACTGAAGCGGACACCATTGCCAGAACCGTCGAACTAAGCGGGCACGAAAAGCCGGCTCAGATCGCGCGCTTCAGCCCCGACGGAAGATACCTCGTGGTAACGAGCTTCGAGGAACCCTTGGCCACCATCCTCGACCCCGCCTTGGAGAAGCAGCGCCTGCTCCATTTGGGGGATGGTCCCATGAACATGGCGTTCCATGCCGACGGCCGCACCGCTCTGATTGCCAACCAGGGCGATGGCACGATTTGCGTCGTCGACCTGGAATTGGCGGAGGTCACGCGCTCCGTTCCGGTGGGTCAGGGGGTCGAAACTTTGGCTTTTTTCTAGGGGTGCAGCCCATGCCCGATTGGAGCCAGCGCGCGGCATCGCGGGCATTCGACGTCCGGGATTTCTGTTTTGACAGTGGTGAGCGCGCAGACTTGCGCCTTCATTACCGGACCCTCGGCGAAATGACGCCAGACGGCAACAACGTCGTGCTTATGCTCCATGGCACCGTCGGCAGCGGCAAGCAGTTCCTGCAGCCGAGTACCGCGGATGCCTTGTTCGACCATGGGCAGCCGCTCGATCTGGGCAAGTATTGCGTCCTGCTGCCCGATGCCATCGGGCACGGGTTGTCGAGCAAGCCGAGCGACGGCCTTGGTGCCCGGTTCCCGCGATACGGCTACGGCGACATTGTGCGTGCCCAGCACCTTCTCGTCGCCGAGCACTTGCGCCTAACCCGCCTGCGCCTGGTGATTGGGACGAGCATGGGCGGCATGCACACCTGGATGTGGGGTCAGCAATACCCCGAGATGATGGGTGCCCTGCTGCCCATCGCCAGCCTGCCTGAGCGGGTGACGGGGCGGAACCTGCTGATGCGCCGCATCATGCTGTCGATGCTCCAACCTAATGAGGGCGGATTCGGGGCGGCGGGCATGGGGGCCGCCTGGAACCTCTTCAAGCTGCTGGTGGATAGCCCCGCGCGGCTGGCCGAGCAGATCGGAGACGTTGCCACGGCCGACGAGCACGTCCGTCGCGTTGCTGCGGAGGCAGTGCAGGCTGAGGACGTCAACGACGTCATCTGGGAATTTGAAGCGTCGCGTGATTACGACCCGGCACCCGGGCTCGGCAGGATTCTGGCGCCGCTGCTCGCCGTCAATTTCGAGGACGACGACATCAACCCGCAAGCGCTGGGTGTTCTTTCGCGCGCCATTGCGAAAGTGCCTCGCGGCCGAGCCGTCACAATTCCGGCCGGGCCAGAAACGCGCGGCCACCAAACGCTCCGGATCGCGCGGTTGTGGGCACACTGCGTAGCCGATCTGCTTGAGGCCTCGGAGGGTGCGATCAAACCATGAAGCTGGGCGTCAATACCTACCTGTGGACCAACGCCTTCGCCATGGGCGACCTCGGCTTGATCCAGCACGTCAAGAGCTTGGGCGCCGACGGGATCGAGATTGCCCGCTCAGGCTTTGATGGGTTTCCCGCCGACGCCGTTCGCGCCGAACTGGACCGGTTGGGCATGGGCTGCACGTTGTGCACGTCGCCGCCCGTCGCCGAGCTCGGCATAATTCATCCTTCGGCCAAGGCGCGAGCCGACGGTCTGCGGTATCTGCGCGAGGCCATCACCGTTGCCGGGCGCATCGGGGCACAGACGATTGCTGGCCTTTTGTATGCGAAAGTCGGCTGGTTCACCGGTCGGAGGCGGACCCGGCAGGAGTGGGATTGGGCGGTGTCTGCCTTTCAGGATCTGGTGCCCGACCTGGAACGGTCGGGGCTCACGCTCGCCGTCGAACCCGTCAACCGTTGGGAGACATTCTTCCTCAACACCGCGGCCGAAGGATCGGCCCTTTGCGAATCGATAGGTCATCGCAATATCGGCTTGCTGCTCGATACGTCGCACATGTCTGTCGAGGAGAAGAACCAGCCCGCCGCCATCCGGTCGTCCGCGCGATACCTGCGCCACGTGCACGTCGCCGAAAGCGATCGTGGCACGCCCGGCACGGGCCAGATGGACTGGCCGGAATTGTTCAGGGCACTCCATGATGTCGCATACGATGGGTGGTGCGTCATCGAAAGCTTTGCCTGGAACGAACCAGGCATCGCGGCTGCAACCTATTCGTGGCGTGACTTGGCCGCTTCTCCGGATACCTTGGCGAGGGACGGACTGGCGTTCCTGAGAGGAATGCAGGCGCAGGAGCCAAACGGTCTCGCGGCGGCCCGGCCGGTCGCTCCGACTGAAATGCGCTTCTGAGAAAGCGGCACGCATGCGCCTCCGCCAGTTTCACGGGCAGCCCCGCCGGGATAAACGTCGAAGCGGGTAGTCTGTTCTGGAGTACCGGACATTGCACTCCTTTATCAACCTTCACGTGCTGGTCACCATCGGAAGATTTCTGCTTGGCGGCCTGTTTGTCCTGGGAGGCATCACGCATTTCTTCGTCTTGCGCTTGATGACCCGACAAATGGCTGAACGTGGCGTGCCGTTGCCCGGCCCGATGCTGATTGCCGGTTCGGTGTTTCAGGCCTTTGCCGGGCTGACTGTCATGGCCGGTTGGGCTGTCCCGCTTGCAGCGGGCTTATTGATCGCGTTTACCGTTGTAAGCTCGTGCATGATGATGAACTTCTGGGACATGAGCGGCGAAAAGCGATTGAGCGCCATAGACGGTTGGACATCGAACCTTGGGGTTATCGGTGGATTATTGGTCCTTGCCGGACTTTCCTGAGCGGCCCGAAACGATGTCGATGCGCAACACCGGCGGCGAAGGAGGTTCGATGGCGGCGGCTCGCACGTCAACCGTTTCAGCGCTCGTCCTTGCAGGCGGCATGGCTTTCCTTGCAGGCTCGACCGACGCATATGGTTTCCACCAACTACGCGGTTTGTACGTCTCATTCATGAGCGGCAACACGACTATGCTCGGCATGTCGATGGGAAGCGGAGGCTTCGCGCGGTCGGCCAGCATCGCCGAACTGATTGGTTTTTTTGTGCTCGGCGCGACTGCCGGGGAGGTTCTGCTCACCGTCGCTCACCGGTTCCAAGCCGCCGCGGTGTTGTTCGGGGTTTCTGTCCTTCTTTGCAGCCCGCTGATTTTCCCAAGTTTGATGAAAGCTGCACTGGTATCGGCCATGGGCGCGCTCAACGCCGCCATGAACAAGGTCGGCGATACAAACGTGAGTCTGACCTACGTGACCGGAGCACTCGTCAAACTGGGTCAGGGCGCTGGAAACTGGCTTACGTGCCAGACTGCCGACCTGTCGTGGCTCTTGCACGCCCCGATATGGGCGAGCCTGCTTGCGGGCGCTGTTGCAGGAGCCAAGCTGCAACAGCTGGGCGTTGAACGACCCTGGCCTTTGCCCGTGATCGGGTTGCTGCTCGCCACCAACGCTATGTGGCAGCTTCCTGGTCGTCCGCCGCATGCGCGCCAGCGGCAGCCACAAGAAGATCAGGGTGTTGAATAGAAATCGGTCGTTTCCATATTCTCGACATGAGCAAATCGAACACCACGGAAGCGCTTCGTCGCAACCCCGGCCGGCCACGTGAGTTCGATATGGACGCAGCATTGGACGCGGCGCTGTTGGTGTTCCGGGAACGCGGCTACCATGCCGCATCGCTCGCCGACCTCGGCTCCGCGATGAACCTCACGGTCGGTAGCATTTACAAGGCATTCAGCGATAAGCGAGCGATTTTTCTCGCAGCGTTCGACCGCTACACCAATCTTAGGAGCGTAGCGCTGAACCAGAGGCTGGAGGCTGAGACAGGCGGCCTGAACAAGCTTCGGTCCATGCTCGGCTTCTATGCTGAGTCGTCGTATGGTTCGGAGGGCCGGTTCGGCTGCCTCGTTGTCGGCAGCGCCACGGACCTTAGCCTGTTCGATGCCGAAATGTCAGCGCGCGTGACGACTTCGTTGAGACGGATCAAAGCGAAGTTCCACGATCTTATCGAGGTCGGCCAGTTGGATGGCTCGCTCGGGGCAGACATTGACCCGGATATATCGTCCTCCCTCCTCCTGTGTCTTGTCCAGGGCTTCCGGGTGATCGGCAAGACAGGACGGACGCGAGCCGAGATGATGGCCGTTGTGGACGAGACATTGCGACTGCTTGGTTGAGTTTGCGGAATTAGGAAGCGATCGTTCCCGTGCCGGTACATCGCTTTAATAATCGGATTGGCCGTCTGAGCGTGGACTTATGGCGAGGCTGGCTGGCCACTCACCCTGGCAACCGGGCTGCTGCTGCCGGTGCTTGCCCTGGGATACCTTCTCACCGATGCATCGGAGTTTGAAACAATGACTACGCACGAGACGGCGCCTCCCGCCTCTAACATTGACAGAGCGGTCGACGCTGCTCTTCCGTCCAGGCCGGATCGTCAGCTGGAAGGTTTCGAGCACAGCTTCCGCACTGTCGATGGTGTCCGGCTTCACTATGTCGCAGGCGGTAAGGTCGACGGCGCGGTCGTCGTCCTGCTCGCGGGCTTTCCGGAGAGCTGGTATGCTTGGCGCAAGATAATGCCGGTGCTCGGATCGGCGTATCGGGTGATCGCACCGGATCTTCCTGGGCAGGGCGACTCCGATCGGCCAATCGGCGGCTACGACACACAGTCGCTCGCTCTTTCGGTGCACGGCCTGTTGCAGCAGATTGGGGTGGACCGATACTTCCTCGTAGCTCACGATATAGGGGCCTGGGTCGCATACCCGTATGCGGCGCTGTACGGGAGCGAGGTCAGGCGTCTGGTGCTGATGGACGCGGGCATTCCCGGCATAACCCTGCCTGACGCGTTGCCGACCGCTCCGGAGCGGGCATGGCGCACTTGGCATTTCGCCTTCCATGCGATTCCCGATCTTCCCGAGGTGTTGCTTGCTGGTCGCGAGCGCGAATACCTGGACTGGTTTCTCCGACGTAAGACCGCCAATCCGGACACGTTCTCGGATGCCGACCTCGAGGAATACATCCGGGTGTTCAAGAAGGACGGAGGGTTGCGAGCTGGACTAGCCTACTACCGCGCGGCCTTCCTTTCGGCACAGCAGAACCGGGCGTTTGCCGCCCGGGGCAAGTTGACCATGCCTGTCCTAGCCATCGGTTCCGATCAAGGCTCCATTTCGGACATGGCAACGCCGCTGCGCTCCTTTGCTGACGACGTGCGCGGCGGCTCGATTCCTTTCTGCGGTCACTTCCTGCCCGAGGAACAGCCTGACGTTGTCGCGCGGGAGCTTCTTGAATTCTTTGAGCAGGAGTGAGGAGGGGCGGATAACCCCAGCAGCCGGTCGAACGTGCTCTAGGAGCCTGTCCGGCAACACCTGAATCTTGCCACGACGCGACGCGTTCGCCGGTGGTTCTCTGGGTTAGGGTCGAGGCATTGCAGCAGGACCACTCCGCACCTGGCGTAAAACAGCAGCTCGCGGCGGTGCGAATGCTGTTCGGTTGACTGGTCACTGGCCAGATCGTGCCGACAAATCCGGCGGCGGCCGTGCGCGGCCCCAAGCACGTCATTAAGACTGGTAAGGCGCCGGTGTCGGACGCCACGGAATACGCAAGTGCTCGAAGCTATCCCGACGGACACGGTGCGCGACCTACGCGACCGACCGCTGATCTACACCCTCACCTACTC
>CAXUNK010000162.1:0-7358 GCA_964252425.1 uncultured Acetobacteraceae bacterium | reverse complement strand
CGCCAGGCTGGCCAGCAGGATCGCCCCCAAACCCGCCAGGCACAGCACGGCCAGCGGCCCCGGTGCGCCCAGGAGCGCGCGCGCCGGCAGCCAGGCCAGCCCGTACGTTGCCGCCTCCGGCGAGGGGAGGAAGCCGTGCCAGAACGCCTCGCTGCGGCCGGGCGGCAGAAGCGAGCGCGTCTGGCCGGACAGGAACACGGTGCCGCCGATCAGTGTCGCGAGCGCGTTGGCCATCGCCCTGGTCCGCCGCACGCCGGCCAGCCGAAGCAGCGCGAACGTCACGGCGAAACCGCAGGCGGTGACCAGCAGCGCCATCACCACCAGCATCGGCGCCACGCCGAGCAGGTCGCGCCGGCCGAGCAGCGCCATGCCATCGGCCAGCGGCACCAGCAGCAGCAGCCAGTAGAGCGCCACCGAGCCCGAGACCGCCAGCAGCCGCACCGCCAGCACGTGTCGCCAGGCGACGGGGGTCGAGAGCAGCCAGCCGAGATCGGTCCGGTCGTCCAGCAGCTCCGTCGCGCGCTGCACCGCCTGGCTCAGCATCAGCCCGCCCACGAACAGCAGCGCCAGCGTCGCGGCCAGCGCCCGGTCGGCCGGCGGCAGGCTGACCTGACGCAAGCCCAAGGCCACGAGGGGGCCCACGCCGTGCAGGCCGACCGCCAGCGCCACCAGCAGCACCCAGCCGCGCCGTCCGCCGAACAGGCTGCCGCGCCAGACCAGCAGCACCTCATGGGCCAGCAGCAGCCTCAGCGGCGATCGCGCACGGACGGTCACGCGGGTTCGGTCTGCGGCGTGCTTTCCCCCACGAGGCGCAGGAACACGTCTTCCAGCGTGGAGGCGCCCGCGCCGCCGATGCCGGCCATGCCGCGCAGCTCCTGCAACGACCCGACCGCGCGCATGCGGCCTTGGGCGATGATGCCGATCCGATCGGCCAGCCGCTCGGCCACCTCCAGAATATGGGTCGTCAGCATGATGCTGGCCCCGGCCGCGACGCGCGCGGTCAGCAGATCCTTCACGTCGCGCGCGGCCGCCGCATCCAGTCCGGTCAGCGGCTCGTCCAGGATCAGCAGCCGCGGCTCGTGGATCAGTGCGGCCGCCAGCACCGTCTTCTGCCGCATGCCGCGGGAGAACCCTGCGCAGCGATCGTGCCGGTAGGGCCACAGCCCCAGGAACTCGAGCAGCTCGTGCGCGCGCCGCCGGGCCAGGCCCGGTTCGACCGACCAAAGCCCCGCGACGAAGTCGAGGTATTCCAGCGGGGTCAGCAGCTCGTAGAGCAGCGGCTCCTCCGGCAGCCAGGCGACCAGCCGGCGCGCCGCCAGACCGTGGCGGAGCGCGTCGATGCCGAAGATGGAGATCTCTCCGGCATCGGGGCGCAGCAGGCCGGCGACCATGCGCAGCGTCGTCGTCTTGCCGGCGCCGTTCGGGCCAAGCAGCGCGAAGAACTCGCCGGGCGCCACCGTCAACGACAGCCCGTCCACCGCCGGCCGCGTGAAGTGCTTGCGCAGCCCCGTGATCTCGACGGCGTAGTGGTTCATTTCGGCATCATCGCATCCGGCCTGTCCGGACGGAAGGTGCGCAAGCGAGTTTTACGGCTGCAGCAGCGCTTCCACCATAGCGCGCAGGCAGCGCGCCAGCCGGGCGGCGCGCGCGGCATCGAACGTGGCGGGCGCCGCCTCGTCGAGATATGCGGATTGGGCGACCTCCAACTGGATCGCGTCCACGCCGTCCCGCGGGCAGCCGTACTGGCGCGTGATGTAGCCGCCGCGGAACCGCCCATCGAGCACCTGGCTGAACCCTGCCCGGGAGGTGGCGGCCTGGGCGCGGACGATCAGCTCGGGCCGGGCGGTGCGGCCGCCATCCGTGCCGAAATTGAGGTCGGGCAGCACGCCCTCGAACAGGCGCGGCACGCGGCTGCGGATGGAGTGCCCGTCCAGCAGGCGGGCCGCGCCATGCAGCGCCCGCACGCGGGCCAGTTGAGCGGCGAGCGCCTCGTGATACGGCGACCAGTAGCGCGCGACGCGGCGGGCGACCTCCTCGCCATCCGGCGGCGGCCCCTGATAGAGCGGCTCGCCGGCGAAACTCTCGGCGGGGCAGATCGTCGTCTCCGCCTGCCCAGGATAGAGCGCGCCGCCGGCGGGCGAGCGGTTCAGATCGACCACCGTGCGGCTATGGGTCGCGGTCAGCAGCGTGGCGCCGAGTTCGCCCGCGAAGGCGTACAGCCGATCCATGTGCCAATCGGTGTCCACGCCTGCGCGGCCCAGCGTCGTGAGGCGGGGCAGCAGGTCCGTCGGCAGGAACGTGCCGGCATGCGGCACGCTGACGACCAGGCGCCCGGTCCCCTCGACCAGCGTGAAGAGCGGGGGTGCGGTCACGTGAACAGCCCGTGCTCCGACAGGCCGCCCCCCGCCACCAGCGATGTGGCCGCTTCGATGTCCGGCGCGAAGAACCGGTCCTCGCCATAGGCGGGAACACGGGCGCGTATGGCCTCCATCGCACGCTGCAGCGCAGGCGAGGTCCGGTGCGGCGCGTGGAACTCCACCCCCTGTGCCGCGGCCAGCAGCTCGATGCCCACGATGGCGCCAGTGTTGTCGCACATCTCGTGCAGCCGGCGGGCGGCGAAGGTCGCCATGCTGACATGGTCCTCCTGGTTGGCGCTGGTGGGCAGGCTGTCCACGCTGGCCGGATGGGCGAGCGACTTGTTCTCGCTGGCCAGCGCGGCGGCGGTCACCTGCGCCAGCATGAAGCCGGAGTTGATGCCGGGGTCGGTGACCAGGAAGGCGGGCAGGCGGCTCATCGCCGGATCGGTCAGCAGCGCCGTCCGCCGTTCCGACAGGGCGCCGGTCTCGGCCAGCACCAGGGCCAGTATGTCGGCGGCGAGCGCCACCGGCTCGGCGTGAAAGTTGCCGCCGGAGAGCACGTCGCCCGACTCCGCGAACACAAGCGGGTTGTCGCTGACGGCGTTGGCCTCGATCTCCAGCACGCGGGCGGCGTGGCGCATCGTGTCGAGGCAGGCGCCCATCACCTGCGGCTGGCAGCGCAGGCTGTACGGGTCCTGCACGCGGCCGCAATCGACATGGCTGTGCCGTATGGCGCTGCCGTCCATCAGGCGGCGGAACACGGCGGCGACCTCGATCTGCCCACGCTGGCCGCGCGCCTGGTGGATGCGTGCGTCGAAGGGCGTGTCGCTGCCTTTCGCGGCATCGACCGACAGCGCGCCGGCGGTCAGCGCCGCGCCGAAGATGCGTTCGGCGCGGAACAGGGCGCCCAGCGCCAGCGCGGTCGAGACCTGGGTGCCGTTCAGCAGCGCCAGCCCTTCCTTCGGCCCCAGCACGAGCGGGGCCAGGCCGGCCTGCGCCATCGCCTGGGCGGCCGGCAGCCTGCGGCCACCCACCTGCACGTCGCCCACCCCGATCAGGGCTGCGGACAGGTGGGCGAGCGGCGCCAGGTCTCCTGACGCGCCGACCGAGCCTTTCGCCGGGACGCAGGGCAGGATGCCGGCGCCGAGGAACCGGAGGATCTGGTCGATCACGGCGGGGCGCACGCCGGACAGGCCACGCGCCAGCGCCACGATCTTCAGCACCATGACCAGCCGCACCAGCTCGGGCGGCAGCACCGCGCCCACGCCGGCCGCGTGCGACAGCACCAGCCGGCGCTGCAGCTCGGCCAGTTGCGCGCGTGGGATGGATTGCTGCGCCAGCAGGCCGAAGCCGGTGTTGATGCCATAGACGGTGCGGCCGGAGGCCACGATTCCGCCCACGGTGTCGGCGGCGGCCTGGACCGCTGCCGGGCAGCGTTCCAGCGAGACGCCGACGCCCCAGTAGATCGCGCGCAACTGGGACAGCGTCAGCGGTGCGCCGCCCAGCTTTATGGTCATGGGCGTCCGCCGGACGCGTGCGGGGGAGCAGGTGTCATGCGCCTTTCTCGCCCGGCAGGGCGCCGCGCTCAATGCCGGGTTTGCCCAGCCGGCCAGGGTCCGTGTACGTGAGGAGACTAGAACAAAAAAAGAACACAGTCGATGCCGATCACAGCCGAGCCAAGCCCGGTGGCCGTCACGCTAAAGGCGGAACCGCCGCCCCCACCCGAACCGTGGTCAAGCAGCCTGTTCGCCCCCCGCCTGGCAATGATCCTGGCGGGCGTCCCCCGCGCCAATGTCTCCGGCGTAAAACTCGCGTTGCAGTGAGCCCGCGACAGCCCGACAAAAGTCTTTTGCTTCTTTTCTTCAGAAAAGAAGGCCTTTCCTTCATCAATGCGCCGCCGGCGCCTTCGCCCCCGGCCCAGGCTTGTAATTCGAGAACAGAAACGTCATCGGCACGATACAGAAAGCGGCGATGGCGCAGATGTTGAATACATCGGAATACGCCATCACGGAAGCCTGGGTGCGCAGCGTCTGGTAGATCAGGCCCACCGCCGTATCCTGCGTGCCCGCGGCCGGATGGCCCATGTTGATCAGCGATTGCTGCGTCTGCTGCACCAGCGTGGTGTAGGCCGGGTTCAGCGGAGAGAGGTGTTGCGACAGGTACGCCTCGCGCACCTGGGTGCGCGAGGTGATCAGCGCGGTCGCGACCGAGATGCCGACAGAGCCGCTGACGTTGCGGAACATCGTGTAGAGTGCGGCCGCGTCCCCGTTCAGCTCGCGCGGCAGGCTGGAATAGGCGATCGTGCTGATCGGCACGAACATGAACGCAAGCCCCACCGTCTGGCTGGCGCGGATCAGCGCCATGCCGGTGAACGTCATGTAGGGCACAAGATGGCTGGAGTACAGCAGCGCGAAGCCCATCACCGTGAAGCCGATGGTGATCAGGTAGCGTGTCGGAAGCTTGGGCAGGATGCGGGTGACGAACGGGATGAGGATGATGATCACCACGCCGCCAGGCGATAGGATCAGTCCGGCGAGCGTCGCGGTGTAGCCGATCACCTGCTGGGCGAATTGCGGGATGACGACGGCGCTCGAATACAGGATGAACGCCATGAACGCGATCATCGTGACGCCGAGCGCGAAGTTCTTGTCGCCCATGACATGCAGGTTCACGACCGGGCGCTTGGCCGTCAGCAGCCAGCCGATGGCGCCGGTGATGCCCAGGAACGCCAGCAGGAACATCACGCGGATGAACGGCGAGGCCAGCCAGTCCGCGTCCTCGCCGCGATCGAGTGCGACCTGCAGGCAGCCCAGCCCGAGGGTGATCAGCGAGATGCCGATATAGTCGATGCCGCGCGCCCGGCGGTTCTTGATCCAGGGCGGGTCCTCGACCAGGGAGGCGACGCCAAACAATCCCAGCGCGCCCACGGGGATGTTGATGAAGAAGATCCACCGCCAGCTGATGTTGTCGGTGATGTAGCCGCCGAGTGTCGGCCCCAGGATGGGGGCCACGATCGTGGCGATCGCGACCACGCCCAGCGCCTTGCCGCGCTGCGACGCATCGAAGGTGTCGAGGATGATGGATTGCTGGTTCGGCTGCAGCCCGCCGCCGAAAAACCCCTGCAGCAGCCTGAAGATGATCAGCTCGGGCAGCGATGTAGATGTGCCGCACAGGAACGAGCACACCGTGAACATGCCGATGCAGATCATGAAATACCGCTTGCGGCCGAGCACTTCCGAGAGCCACCCGCTGATCGTCAGCACGATGCCGTTGGCGACGAGGTAGCTGGTCAACGCCCAGGTCGCGTCGTCGTAGGACGAGGACAGGCTGCCCGCGATGTGCGGCAGCGACACGTTGACGATGGTGGTGTCGAGCACTTCCATGAAAGCCGCAACCGTGACCACGACGGCGATCAGCCACGGGTTCGCGCGCGGTTTCCAGTTGGCGTCCGCGCTGCCGCTCATTTCAGATCGACTTCCGGATCGACCGAGATGCCAAGCGGCAGCGGAAGGCTGGGGTCGAGCCCGCGATCGATGTCGATCTTGACCGGGACGCGCTGCACGATCTTGACGAAGTTGCCGGTGGCGTTCTCGGGCGGAAAGGCGGTGAACTTGCTGCCGGAGCCCAATTGTATGCTGTCGATATGGCCGACCAGCTTGAGCTGCGGATACGCATCGATGCCGATATGCACCGTCTGTCCAGGCCGCATGCGGGCAAGCTGGTTTTCCTTGAAATTGGCCGTCACCCAAACTTCGGGCGAGACGAGCGAGAAGATCTGCTGCCCGGGGGTGACGTAATTGCCCTGTTCCACGTTGCGCCGCGTGATCCAGCCATCCTGCGGCGCGCGCACGACGCACCATTCGAGGTTGAGCTGCGCCTGCGCCAGGTTGGCGTCCGCCTGGGTCAGCGTGCCGCCCAACTGCTTCACCTGCGCGCCGGTCTGCTCCACATTGGGCTGCACGGGTGTCGCCTGCTGCACCGCGGCTTCGCTCACCGCCACCTGCGCCTCGGCCGAGCGCAGGGCGGCGGTGGCGTAGTCCACCTGCTGGCCGGTCGTCGCGGCCCTGGGCAGGGATTGCTGGCGCTTGTAGTCGGTCTGCGCCTTGAACAGGTTGGCCTGCGCATCCAGCAACTGGGCGCGGGCCTGCTGCAGCCGCGCGGGGAAGTTGATCTTGGCCACTTCCAGGCCGCGATTGGCGGCCACGAGCTGGCCCCGGCTGGCCACCAGCTGGCCCTGCGCCTGCTCCAGGCTCGCCTGGTACTGGCGCGGGTCGATATGGATCAGCGGGTCGCCGCGGTGGACGAACTGGTTGTCGTTGACGTCAAGCGAGACGACCTGGCCGGTGACGCGCGGCGCGATCAGCACGGCGCGGCCGTCGGTGTAGGCGTCGTCGGTGGTCTCCACGTCCTTGGTGGACAGCCAGTAATAGATGCCGCCGGCGATCAGGCCGAGCAGAATCACCACCATGCCCAGCCGCACGAAGGGGCGGGCGCGCCGCCTGCGCTCCTCCTGCTTGCGGTCGGCCTCCGCCTGCCGGCGGCGTTCGGCGGCGTCCTTGCCATCCGCTTGCGAGGCGGGTTGGTTTTGCAGGCTGTCCGCCCGCGGAGCGCGAGCCTCTTGCGGGTCCACTGCGTCGGCCATGTGTCGCTGCCTTGTCTGCCTGACCGATCGGTTCGGTCAGCGAGGTGGTGCGCGCCCGGGCCGCGGCAAGTCAAGCACGGCACGCGCTATCGGACGAGTTCAGCCGAAGGATGCGCCTCGGTGAACGCCTGCGTGCGCACCAGCCGTGCATAGAGACCGTCGCGCGCCATCAGTTCGGCGTGAGTTCCCTGCTCCAGCGCACGCCCGTCAGCCATGGCGACCACGAGGTCGGCGTCGCGCACCGTGGAAAGGCGGTGGGCGACGATGATGGTGGTCCGCCCCGCGCGCAGCCGCGCCAAAGCCAGCTGCACCGCGGCCTCGCTCTCGGCGGCCCGCGCGCGGGTCGCCTCGGGCCGCCG
>CAXUNK010000161.1:0-7448 GCA_964252425.1 uncultured Acetobacteraceae bacterium | reverse complement strand
GCGGACAACCGGTGCGGGCAAGCTGCTGGCCGGGCTGGAGCGCGAGCGTGCCCCCATCGTCGCCGACCTCCCTCTGTTTGCGGCGGGCAGGCCGGCGCCCGAGGACCGCATCCGCGTGCTGCTGGCCGGCGCCGATCCCGACTCCCTCTCCGCCCGGGACGCGCTGAGCCTGGTATACGCACTCACGGCTGCATTGGCCGCCGAGGATGCCACGCCAGAGTAAAGCGGAACTCCTCAAAAAAGACACACAGACATTGTCTCGGCTGGTCAGTCCCCGACGATCAGTGTGCAATAGTTTTGATATAAGAATGCTTTGATTGATTTAGCCGGCAAAAACAAATCTTTGCCGGCAAGTCTCTGGTTGCGTTCGGCCGACCGGATTATCCTGGCAGCCACCTGGTCAGCAGGTAATCGAAATAAACGGCATTCGTTTCTAGCGCTTCGGTTGTGTGCGTCCGGCGTGGATACACGTTTTGCTTGTATCTGCACAGATCAGGTAAATCAAAATGACAACAACTCAAAGATGTATTCATCAGTTTCATAAAAAAGACTAAACCTGAACGTGTTTTCTTATTGACGATGATTGCAATTTCAATCAGACAATCATCCCGCAGCTACAGCAACTCAACTGAGGCCAAGATGTCGAAATTCTATACCGGAGCCGTATTGACTGCGATGCTTGGCGCGTCTGTCGCCGGGCTGTCGCCAACTGCCGCGAGTGCGACAACCATCAGTGTTGGTGACTCGCTGAACGGCGGTGCAATCACCACACTCGCGACTGATGGCGGAACCGGTCTGGTGCAAGCCAACGGAAGTGCCGGCGTCTTCACCACCATCTCTGCGACGGCAACTGGTTATCCCGTTCTGCAACAGCCTAACCTGGACACTTCATCCATCGACGTGTCCTCCTCTGGCTCGGGCGTTCTCGAGATGTTCATCACCGAGACGGGTCTGACGTCGCCGCAGGGCGTAGCCAGCTTCCTCAGCTCGTTCACGTTCCAGCAGTTCAGCGGTAACGGGATCGTGTCGGTCGTCGAGAAGACCTTCATCAGCGCTGCCAACGCCTTGTATAGCGGCACGTTACTGGCCTCCGCCACGGACACGGCCGGCATTTTGCAGACGTCCAAGCAGCTCGCGAACAGCCCGACCCTGTCGGGGATGTTCTCGGAGACTGTGGAATACATCATCACCACGTCTGGCGTCGGTGACACGAACGACACGGTCAACTTGTCGGTGCCGGTGCCCGAGCCCGCCACCTTCGGCATCTTCGGCATCAGCCTGGCTCTGATGACCATGATGGCTCGCCGCCGCCGCTCATTCTGAGCGCCGACGATCCGGCCGCAGCGGCGGTTTGGGGCAGATCGGTCAAACGGGACCGGCATCCGGTTGGATGCCGGTCCCGTCATATCAGGTGGGCCGGTCAAACCGATCGCTGCACCGAAGCACCTAACGCAGGCGGCATCTAACGGTCACGCTTGCGAAAGCCGGGGGTTTCTACCCTGAATGGTCAGGGTAGAGTGCCACGATGCTTCACACGCCGACCCAGCCCACCCAAGATGAGAGTGCCGCGCTGGCCCATGGCCTGGCAGCCCTCCCCGCTGGTCCGGCTGGCGCCACCAGAGAGGCGGCGCTCGCCGTCTTCCGCCGCCATTTCGCCCGCATCCAGCAGGACGTGCGGCAGGATTTCGAGACCTACCGCATGGCGGGCGTGGAGGCCGCGCAGCGCCTGTCCGGCCTGACGGATGAGGCTGTGCGTGCGCTGTTCGGCCAGGCCGTGCACCACATCGCGGGACCGGCCGGCCTGCCCGACCACGTGGCGATTGCCGCCACCGGCGGCTACGGCCGCTCGATGTTGGCGCCGTTCAGCGACATCGACCTGCTGTTCCTCACACCCGACGCGCCCGCCACGCAAACCCTCCGCGTGGTCGAGTACATGCTCTACTTCATGTGGGATCTGGGCCTGAAGGTCGGCCACGCGACGCGGTCGGTGTCGCACTGCCTGGCGGACGCCGGCGCCGACCTGACCGTGCGGACCAGCCTGCTCGACGCACGGCAACTGGCCGGCGACCCCGCTCTGTTCGCCGCCTTCCAGGACGCGTTCGCATGCTCCGTCCAGGAGTCGGGCGCCGCCTCCTTCGTCGCCGGCAAACAGGCCGAACGCCAGGCACGTCACCGCCGCTTCGGCGAAAGCGCCTTCCTGGTCGAACCCAACATCAAGGAAGGCCGCGGCGGCCTGCGCGACCTGCAGACCCAGTACTGGATGGTGCGCGCCGCCTACGGCACCTACACCCCCAACCAGCTGGTCAGCGGCGAGCTCGGCCTGCTCGAGCCGCAGGAGCTGCGTCGTCTGCGGCGCAGTTGGGACTTCCTGTGGACCGTGCGATTCCACATGCATTACGTGTCCGGCCGTGCCGAGGACCGGCTCACCTTCGACCTGCAGCCGGTCGTGGGTGCGCGCATGGGCTACACACGGCATGGCGTGCAGGACGGCGTGGAGCGCTTCATGCGCCACTACTTCCTGACCGCGCGCGACGTGACCCGCCTCACCCTGGTGCTGGAGCCGGTGGTGGTGCGGCACGCGGTGGGCGAGCCGGCGGTGCAGGTGGAGACCGACCGCGCGCTGCTGGAAGCCGGGTTCGTGCTGGCAGACGGCCAGATCATGCCGGGCCGGGCTGACGATTTCGACGCCGAGCCGATCCGGATGCTGCGCATGCTGCTGCTCGCCCGGCGGCGCAGGCTGGCGCTGCACCCGATGGCGATACGCGCGCTGATCCGGCACGAGCGCCGTGCGGTGACGCTGCGCGGAAACGCAGAAGCCGGCGCCATCTTCCTCGATCTGCTGTGCGGCCAGGATCCGGACGGCAAGCCGGACGGCGCAGGATGGCTTGCGGTGCTCAACGAGACGGGGATCATCGGCCGCATCCTGCCCGACTGGGCGCGCGTGGTGGGCCAGATGCAGTTCGACACCTATCACATCTTCACCGTGGACGAGCACACGATCGAGGCGGTGCGCATCCTGAACGCGCTCGAACGCGGCAAGCTCGCCGGCGTGGCGCCGGTCGCCAGCGGCATCATCGAGGATCTGCAATCGCGACGCGCGCTGTACATGGCCATGCTGCTGCACGACATTGCCAAAGGCCGTGGCGGCGACCATTCCATCCTGGGCGCCGACATCGCCACCGCCGTCTGTCCGCGCTTCGGTCTGACGATGGAAGAGACCGAGACCGTCTCCTGGCTGGTGCTGCACCATCTGCTGCTGAGCCAGACAGCCTTCAAGCGCGACATCGACGATCCCAAGACGATCTTCGACGTCGCCGAGACCATACAGTCGCCGGAACGGTTGAAGCTGCTGCTGGTGCTGACGGTCGCCGACATGCGCGCGGTCTCCTCCAAGGTGTGGAACGGATGGAAGGCCACGCTGCTGCGCGAGCTCTACGCGCGCGTGGCCGAAGTGCTGGCGGGCGGGCTTTCCACGACCGAGCGCGACGTGCGCGTGCGGCGCGCGCGCGTGGCCGTGCTCGATTTGTTGGCAGCCGCCGGCTGGGACGAAGCCGACCGCGACATGTTCTCGGCACTCGGCTATCCCAGCTATTGGCTCAGTTTCGATCCGCCGACCCATGTCCGCCACGCGCGCATGGTGCGCGATGCCGAGGCACGCGGCGCGCCCTTGACGGTGGTCACCGAACCCTCTCACGCGCGCGCCGTGACCGAGGTGACGATCTACGCCACCGACCATCCCGGATTGTTCAGCCGCATCGCCGGCGCGCTCGCGGTGGCCGGCGCGTCGATCGTGGATGCGCGCATCCACACCATGACGAACGGCCGCGCACTGGACACGTTCTGGGTGCAGGATGCCGCAGGCGGCGCCTTCGACCAGCCGCACCGCATCGCCAAGCTAGCCGTGCTGGTCGAACAGGCGCTGTCCGGACATCTGCGCCTGGACAATGAGATTCCGAAATTGGCCCACGCGATGCTGGGCCGCCGCATGCGCGCCATACACGTGCCGCCGCGCGTGGTCGTCGATAACCGCGCGTCGAACACCTACACCGTGCTGGAGGTCAACGGCCGCGACCGGCCAGGCTTGCTCTACGATGTGACGGCCGCGATCAGCGAGCAGGGATTGCAGATCGGTTCAGCCCATGTGACCACCTATGGCGTGCGGGCGGTGGACGTCTTCTACGTCAAGGACGTGTTCGGCCTGAAGGTCGAGAACGAACGCAAACTGGCAAGCCTGCGTGACGCCCTGCTAGGCGCGCTGACCCGGGCCGAAGGCGAGCCGGCGCCGCTCCCCGAACCGCTACGCCCGGCCAAACGCGCGGACGCCGCCTGACCAGTTCGAGACGAGCGGTCCGAGTTTCTGCTTCGTCGAGGTGTTCCCTGCTGTCATCATTGTCATACCAGCCGGCGTTAAAAGTTATGCTCGAAGCAAGCAATTGGTCGGTAGGCTGACACATCGTAAGAGACAGAAAGGTCTTCTTTTTCGAGAAAAAGAAGCAAAAAGCTTTTATCCATACGCCTGCATTATGGCTCGCAACTGTTCTGCCAAAGCGATACTGGCAGAACCTGCGCGAGTATTGTTGTAGACGTAGGAAACAGAAGTTTTTTGGTCCTTTTTTTCAAAAAAGGACTGCTTGCTTCGAGTGTGTCACAACCCAAAGCCGGCATCGCATCCGGTCCGGCTCATCGTTTCCGCAGCGTGCTGGAACTCTGCCCGATCTGCCGCGGCCCTCTCTGGGCTTCGGCCATGCGCGGTGGCTGCTTTGTCGACCGGTGCAGCGACTGCCCCTCCAGGCTTGACGGGAGGCCGTTTGCTGCCGCGCCGATCCGGAAGCGTTCGGTCAAACGAACCAGCTCCGCCGTCTCCTGTGCGAGAGAATGGCTGGAAGCCGTCGTCTGCTCGACCATGGCCGCGTTCTGCTGCGTCACCTGGTCCATCTGATTGACCGCCGTGTTGACCTCCTGAAGCCCCGTCGCCTGCTGCTGCGCGGAGGTCGCGATGCCCAGTACTGCCGCGGTCACTTCCCTGACCTGTTCGACGATGCGGTTCAGCGCCTGGCCGGTCTCCCCCACCAGCTTGGCGCCGGAATCGACCTGCCGCGCTGACTCGGAGATCAACGCCTTGATCTCCTTCGCCGCTCCGGCCGAACGCTGCGCCAGGGCCCGCACCTCGCTGGCGACCACGGCGAAGCCGCGGCCTGCGTCCCCGGCCCGCGCTGCTTCGACGCCGGCGTTCAGCGCCAGCAGATTGGTCTGGAAGGCGATCTCGTCGATCACGCCGATGATCTGGCCGATCTGGCCCGACGACGTCTCGATCCCGCGCATCGCGGAGACTGCTTTCAGCACCACGTCGCCCGACCGCTCGGCGTCCAGCTTGGTGCGCGACACGATCTCCTGCGCGTGCTTGGCGGCCTCGGCCGTCGCGCGCACAGTGGCCGTGATCTCGTCCAGCGCCGCCGCAGTCTCCTCCAGGCTTGCAGCCTGGTTCTCGGTGCGCCGAGAGAGGTTGTCCGCGGCCTGAGTGATCTCCTGCGTTCCCGTCAGGATTGCGCCGGTGTTGGTGATGATGCCGCAGATGACGCCATGCATCTGCTCCATCGCGCCGTTCAGATCCGTTCGTAGCTTTTCGTAGGCGGGCGGCAATTCGGTCTCGAGCCGGAAAGTCAGGTCGCCCTCGGCAAGACGTGCCAGACCAGACCCGATGGAGCTTACCACGATCCTGGCCGCCTCTGCCGCCGCTGCCAACTCCGCCTCGGTGCGGAGCCGGTTGTCTTCGGCGGCGCGGCGAGCGCTCGCCTCGATGGCCTCACTCTCAAGCTCACGGGCTTTGATCGCCTCGTCCCGGAAAGCCTGCATCGCGTGCCCCATCACACCCAGCTCGTCTCCCCGGCCGACATTGGGAATCTGCACCTCGAGATCGCCTTCAGCCAGGCGCGACATCGCCCGCGTCATGCGTGTGAGAGGCAGGGTGACGCTGTGCCGCGTGACGATGAGGGTGACGAGCATGGCGAACACGAAGGACATGACGGTGAAGCCGACGACGCGCAGTTGCGACGCCCTCAGCTCCTCCACACGGGCCTGCAGCAGCGTTTGCAGTTCGCTATCGGCTGCAACGCTGAAGGCGAGCGTCTGGTCGAGCAATGCCTGGGCCTGCGGCACCGTCGCATGGCCTTGCCGAAGGTCTCCGATGAAGCTGCGCAACTGGTCTCGCAGTCCCTGATAGGGCTGTTCCAGCTTGCGCTTGATCTCGTCGCCTTCGGCCTGCTCGGACGAGTGAAGCGAGCCGTCCATGCCATCGAGGCCGCTGACGAGCGCTCCAAGGCCGATGAGAAACTGCGCCTGATGCTGGCTGTCGCCTGCGAGATCGCTTTGCGAGGTTGCGAGGTCCGCCTCGCGATCGATGATCTCCGGCAGGCGATTCAGCACGACATCGGTCAGATAGTAGCTGGCCAAAACGTTATCGAGGATGAGGTTCGAGCGGTCGCCCACGCGGCTGATCAGGTCGCGCAGCTTGGCGCGGGCGGCCGACATATTGGCCTGCGCATCTGCCGGCCCGCGCAGCGCGTCCAAGACGGAGTTTTGCTGCATGGCGGTATCGAGTCCGCTTGGCGTGGCCATCGTGGTCGAGGCTGTTCTGACCGCCGACTCGGGATCGCTCCCGGATAATCCAGCCGAGGCCAACGATTTCTGGATGGGGAAGACGGCGCCCAGATAGCGCGCTCCGATAACCTCCTGCGCGGCAAAGCTGATCGCGACGTTCTGCTCACCAATGAGGGCCTTCACGGCCAGCCCGGCAGGAACGATGAAGGCGAGCATCATCAGCGCGAGCTTGTGGACGATACGCAGCTTGATCATGGAAGAGTTCACCCCGCGGCACGAACTCGGCGTGCTCACGCCGAACGGCTGCAGGATACGTCGCAGCCCTTACGAGCCGGTAAACCGGAAGCCGCATCGATGCAGGCGCGGCTCGGGCGAACCCCACCCGCGCACCCCACCTTGCCCGCACATCCAAGCCGGTCCATTCGGCACATCCCCCACAGACGGAGCGCGCCAGTGCCGGACGCCGCCGACCAGGTCACCCGATTGCTCGACATCATGGCGCGGCTGCGCGAGCCCTCCGGATGCCCCTGGGACCAGGCGCAGGACTTCGCGACCATCGCCCCGTATACCATCGAGGAAGCCTACGAGGTGGCCGACGCCATCGCGCGCGCCGACTACCCTGGCCTCGCCGACGAGCTGGGCGACCTGCTGTTCCAGGTCGTCTATCATTCGCGCCTGGCCGAGGAGGCCGGCCACTTCACCTTCGCCGACATCGCCCGCGCCATCTGCGACAAGATGGTCCGGCGCCACCCGCACGTCTTCGGCGACGCCCAGTCCCGCGACGCCGCTTCCCAGATCCAGGCCTGGGAGGCGCAGAAGGCCGACGAACGCCGCGCGCGCCACGAATACGG
>CAXUNK010000160.1:0-7452 GCA_964252425.1 uncultured Acetobacteraceae bacterium | reverse complement strand
GGCGCTGGAGAAGGCGCAGAAGAAGGTCGAGGCGCGCAACTTCGACACGCGCAAGAACCTGCTGAAATACGACGACGTCATGAACGACCAGCGCAAGGAGGTGTACGCCCAGCGCCGCGAATACATGCAGTCGGGCGACGTCTCCGAAACCGTCTCCGCCTTCCGGCACGAGCTGGTGGATGCCATGGTCCGCGCCCGCATTCCGGAACGCGCGTTTGCCGAACAATGGGAGACGGCGGAGCTGGCCGCCGATGTGCGCCGCGTCTTCAACCTCGATCTGCCGGTCGAGGAGTGGGGCCGCGAGGAGGGCATCGACGAGACCGCTATCCACGAACGTCTGATGCAGGCTGTGGATTCGGCGGCTGCCGCCAAGGCCGCGAATTTCGGCCCCGAGATCATGCGCTATATCGAGAAGAGCCTGTTGCTGCAGATGTTCGACACGGTGTGGAAGGAGCATCTGCTGGCGCTGGACCATCTGCGCCAGGGCATCGGCCTGCGCGCATACGGCCAGCGCGACCCGCTCAACGAGTACAAGAGCGAGGCGTTCGCGCTGTTCAACGCGATGCTGGACGACATGCGCGAGCGCGTCACCAGCACGCTGGCGCGCGTGGAGCTATCGGCCGAGCCGCCGCCGATGCCGCAGGCGCTGCCGGCGGGCATGGTGCAGAATTTTGCAGCCCCCGCCTATGCGGAAGCCGACACGGTTGCGCGGCCGGAGGCTTGGCAGGTGGGCGTGCTTGGGGCGGCCGAGGCGCTGGACCCGAATGATCCGACCACCTGGGGCGGCGTGCAGCGTAATGCGCCTTGCCCGTGCGGATCTGGGAAGAAGTATAAGCATTGTCATGGGCGGGCGGTGTGACGCCGTAGGGTCGGTTGTGCTTGAGTAACCCGCCTCTTTCCACCAACGCGTCCGTCGTCGTTAGTGTGCTCAGGCGCGCGCAGTATCTGGTGTAACCCAGAGAAGAACAACCCACCCCATGACGTTGTAGCGAGGGCGCTGACGATGGCGGTTATCGAGATCAAGCTGCCCGATGAGGTCGCGGAGCGAGCTAAGGGTGCCGGCCTTCTATCAGATGGCGCTATTCAGCAGCTTTTGGAAGACGCCATGCGTCTCCGCACCGGGCGTGCATTGCGGCAATTGGCTAGGCACATCCAAGACGCTGGCATTCCGTCCATGTCGATGGAGGAGATCGACGCCGAGGTAAAAGCATACCGAAGCACACGTCGCGCTCGCCTCGATTGAGCTTTCCGGTCATGAACGCGCTGAATACAAGTGGAATTGTCAAGGACAGCCAGACCCGGTGCAGCTGACCAGATAAGATTGATTGACCGTGCCGTTGTTTGCGGCGTCCGACACAACGAGATATTTTCCCGATTGGCTTATTCCTACATGCACAGTGTCTGCCAATGGAAAGGAGCCGATCTGTGACGCTTTCCCGTGCGCGTAGACGAACCCATATTGGGCGTTGCTATCGCTGTAAGCACCGACAACTTGTCCATGCCGATCTATGCCTTGGACCGCAAGCGCAGTAGGCGCTGTAGGAAGACGGAACGTGTGGTATGTGCTCCCCGTGTATACAAAGCCACGTCGCTCTTTAGCGGTCTGGTAAGCGCCCGCTACTTCTCCAGAATCGTTTACCCATCCTCCGCTGCTCGACTGTGCATCGGGTGGGAGAAGAGGCTGAACTCCGGAGGTTGTGCCAAAAAATGTGCTTAACACCTGTAAATTGCCGACGAACGTGTAGAACTGACCCGAGACCTGCGAAGTTGCGTTGATACTGGCGATAAGAGGAAAGCCACCGGCAGAGAGGCCGGCCTGACTTTTCGGAGTGCCAGCCATAGGGATGTAGTCACCCGATCCGGCATAAAGGTTATACGATATGCGATCCCTCGACCCGATATACGGAGGAAAAATACCTTGCGGAGGTGAAAACTCCCCCGCATCTAGGACAACCGTATAACGCCCGTTTTGCCAAACGAAAAGGAACTCACCACCTGCAAAGTAGCTGCCGATAACAGCGCCCGCATTGTTGATGCCTGTTGGAGCAGGATTATTGTATTGGTTGTAGTGCCCATTTCCAAACCGTGGGAGTATGACGGTTTGGCCGAGTCTTCCCACGAACCCCGAGCCGTATGGTCTTTCGGCGCTATAGAAGCTGCCTGTAGCAACCCCGAAATCGTTCACGGCTGGTGACGGAAACGTTCTTCTCGCCGGATACGTTGAAATGCGTAAGGCTAAACTCTGCCGCAGAGGCAACGGAGGGAATTACAGCAGTCACAAACGCTGCTATTCTCATTGACAGCATAGTTATAGCTTCTTTGAAACAATCAACCTCTACAGAAGGTGAATCGATATAATAACTTGGGCGAAAGCATACGGAATCTCATCAGTCATTGTCAACGAAAGAGTTGCCTTTGTTCCTCGCGGGGTTATTTCCCCCAGTCGCTCAAGCGCCCCCCCGGTGAGCACCAGCGTCGGCTGCCCGCTCCGCAAATTCACCACGCCCATATCCGAATGAAACACCCCGCGCGAAAACCCGGTGCCCAGCGCCTTCGCACACGCCTCCTTGGCGGCAAACCGTTTGGCGTAAGTCCCCGCCCGCAATGCCTCCGTCCGCCGGTTGGCTCGTGTGCGCTCTTCCTCGGTGAAAACACGGTTCAGAAAACGATCGCCGAACCGGGCCATCACTTTTTCTACGCGGCGAATGTCGCAGAGGTCGGCGCCCAGGCCGATGATCACGAACGGATCTTAGACGAGACAGGTTGATGTGTTGGAGACGTGGATTGCTTCCCCTTCGCTGCGCTCAGGGTCGCAATGACGATGATGGGACGGGAATCACGCATGATCGCGCTCCACCTGCGTCAGCCCGTGCACCGCACGCAATCCCGCGATCACCATCGACAGATGGCGCAGGTCGCGCACCTCCACGTCCACCAGGATTTCCACAAAATCCTGCTGGCGGTTGACGATCTTCAAATTCGTCACCGCCCCGTCCTGACGCGCCACCGCGTTCGTCAAATTGGCCAGGGTCGCCGGCTCGTTGATCGCGATCACGTTGATCCGGCCGGTATGTGTGGTTTTGTCACGGCCCGTCTTGCGCGCGCTCGCGTAATCCCAGTCCACATCGATGAACCGCTCGGGTGTCGCGGCAAACGTCTCCAGCGTCGGGCAATGTTTCGTATGGATGGTCACCCCCTTGCCCGTGGTCACGATCCCCACGATGTCGTCGCCGGGCAGCGCGTGGCAGCAGCCGGCATAGTGCACGTCCATGCCGCTCACCAGGCCGGTGATGGCCATGCCGCGATCCGACGAGGACGGTTTGGCCGAGGGCGGACGCGCCAGCAGCGCCGGCATCATGCGCGGTCCGCGCTGCGCCTCCAGCAGTTCGGGATAGGCCGCGTGCACCACGTCCTTGGGGCCCAGATGCCCCCCGCCCACCGCCACGTACATGTCAGTCAGCGTCGCGTATTTCAGCGATTTCTGCGCGCCTTCAAGCATTTTTTCCGACCCGTCCAGCCCTTCCTGGCGAAACGCGCGGGTCAGCGCGGTGCGGCCCTGCTCCACCGTCTGCGCGCGCTGCTGGCTGGCGACGTAGCGCCGTATGCGCGCGCGCGCCTTGCCGGTGACGACCCAACGCTCCCACGAAGGCGAGGGCGTGCCGCCGCGCGCCGTCATGATCTCCACCTGGTCGCCGTTCGCAAGCTCGGTGCGCAACGGCATCAGCCGGCCGTTGATCTTGGCGCCCACCGTCGTGTCGCCCACCTGGCTGTGCACGGCATACGCGAAATCGATCGGCGTCGCGCCGCGCGGCAACTGGATCAACTGGCCTTTGGGCGTAAAACAGAAAACCTGGTCCTGGTACAGCTCCAGCTTGGTGTTTTCGAGGAACTCATCAGGGGCTGCCGAATTGTCCAGGATCTCGAGAAGATCGCGCACCCAGGAGAAGTTCTTCGCCTCCTCCGGCGGTTCCTGGTCCAGCTCCTTGTACGTCCAGTGCGCCGCCACCCCGTTATCGGCGACGTCATGCATCTCGCGCGTGCGTATCTGCACCTCGATTTTCTGGTTTCGCGGATGGCGCAACGTCACACCGGTGTGCAGGCTCTGGTAGCCGTTGGCCTTGGGCGTGGAGATATAATCCTTGAACCGCCCGGCAATCACCGGAAACGCGTTATGCACCGCGCCCAGCGCCATGTAGCATTGCTCGCGCGTCGGCACCACGATGCGGAACGCCATGATGTCGGACAACTGCTCGAAAGCCACGTTGCGCGTCTGCATCTTCTGCCAGATGGAGAACGCGCTTTTCTCGCGTCCCGATACTTCCAGCACCTCCACCCCGCTCTCGCGGCACACCTGCGCCAGCTCGTGCCGCACCTCTTCGATCACGTCCGCACCCTGGCCGCGCAGGTAGTTCAGCCGCGCCTGTATGGTGCTGTGCGCGTCCGGCTCCAGCTCGGCGAAAGCCCGTGTCTGCAGCTCGGTCTTCAGCGCGTCCATGCCGATCCGCGCGGCCAGCGGCGCGTAGATGTCCATCGTCTCGTGCGCGATGCGCTGCCTGCGGTCCTTGCGTTCGACAAAGCCCAGCGTGCGCATGTTGTGCAGCCGGTCTGCGAGCTTGACGAGCAGCACGCGTATGTCCCGGCTCATCGCCAGCACCAGCTTGCGGAAATTCTCCGCCTGCTTGGTGCGGTCGG
The DNA here is from genome assembly GCA_964252425.1 of uncultured Acetobacteraceae bacterium. Lineage (GTDB taxonomy): Bacteria > Pseudomonadota > Alphaproteobacteria > Acetobacterales > Acetobacteraceae > BOG-908. The sequence continues at coordinate 2,760 of CAXUNK010000160.1, read as the reverse complement.
ATTGCAGTTCCAGCCGCGTCAGCTTGGTCACGCCATCGACCAGCCCCGCGATCGCCGGACCGAACCGCGACTCGATCTCCTGGCTGGTGACGCCGGTATCCTCCACCGTGTCGTGCAGCAGCGCGGTGCAGATGCTGGCCACGTCCAGGTGATACCCGGCCAGGATCTCGGCCACCGCCAGCGGGTGGGTGATGTAGGGATCGCCGTTATCGCGTTTCTGCGTCGCATGCGCCTGCGCTGCGAGCGCATAGGCACGGTCGATCAAGCCGATATCGGCATCCGGCGCATAGGCGCGCACGCGCTCATCCAGCCGATGCTCGCGCGCGGAAGATATCAGCCCGCCACCACCCTCCGGCGCGCGAAAACCCAAAGGAGCAGCGGCCACCGTCATCGCCTGCCCCCTTTCATGTTGTCGGAGGGCGCTTGAAAATGCGCTACGCTGAGTCGGAGGCGCCGTAGGCGCCGCCCGGCCCAAGCGCCAGCGTGCTTTCGCACGACGCTTTCGAGAACCGGAGCGGAGCGGCCCTGAGGGGCCGTGAGCCTCGGCGCGTGCAGAAAGCCGCGTCGGATGACCAGCGTAGTAGCATTCTCGAGCGCCCTCCTAGCGGCGTCGTCCGCCCAGTTCCGCCTCGATCGCCGCCTCGATATCGTCGGGTGACATCTCCTCCTGGGCCATGTTGGCCGCCTCCTCCTCGGCGGAGATGTCCTGCAGGCCGAAGATGTTCTGGTCCGTCGGGATCAGGTCCAGCACCTCCTCGTCGGCCGGTTCTGGCTCGGGCGAGCGCGACAGGCTCTTGATCAGATCCTGCTCCAGACGCGGCAGCTCGATGGTCTCGTCGGCGATCTCGCGCAGGGCGACGACGGGGTTCTTGTCGTTGTCGCGATCGACCGTCAGTTCCTCGCCGCGGCTGATGTTGCGGGCGCGCTGGGCGGCGAGCAGCACAAGCTCGAAGCGGTTGGGCACGCGCTCGACGCAATCTTCAACGGTTACACGCGCCATGCGATGGCACTCCACGACTTGCAGGCAAGGGAAACTTTCCAGCTACAGCGTAGGCGCGTTTTGTGCAAGGCGGAATCAGGATCGGGCCGGGACAGGCCAGACCGGGCGCGTGTCATGGGCGGGCAGGGCGGCGATCAGATCACCCACCGTCCGGCCGGTGACCGGGTGCGACCAGTCCGGCGCCACGTCGCGCAACGGCAGCAGGACGAAGGCGCGCAGATGCGCCCTCGGGTGCGGCAGCAGCGGGTCGGGCGCGGAGCGCACGGTGGCGCCAAGGCTGATGATGTCCAGATCCAGCGTCCTCGGTGCGTTCGGGGCAGAACGCGTGCGGCCGGCCTGCGCCTCGATGCGCTGGAGGCTCGCGAGCAAGGCCGCGGGCTCGGGCGTGCCGTCCAGGCGCACGACGCCGTTGACGTAGCGCGGGCCTGAGCCGGGCGGCTCGGCCGCACTCGCATACCAGCGGGACCGGACGGGGCGGCCCAGCCCGGCTAGCCCGGCCAACTGGCCCGCCGCCCATGCGCAGGTTTGCAACGGCGCCCCGAACCGCTCGGCGGCAAGGTTCCCACCAATTGCAATTATGACGGAAATGTGGCCAGCTTTCACCCAGACGACGCTGCCATGTTCAAATCCCGTCCTTATCTTGCCCGGCACTCCATAAGCCAGTGACTGACTTCAACAAGAGGCACATCATGCACTTTCTGCCGACCGAGCGCGTATGTCTTTTCGTCGATGGCGCTAATCTTTACTCCGCTTCGCGCAATCTTGGCTTCGACGTGGACTACCGCAACCTGTTGGAGTTTTTCCGGCGCAAAGCGCACGTTCTGCGTGCATACTACTACTCTGCCGTTCTTGAGACGGAAGAGTACTCGCCGCTCAAGCCGCTCACGGACTGGCTGGCCTATAACGGCTACACGCTGGTCACCAAGCCGGCCCGCGAGTTCACCGATGCAGCCGGGCGCCGCCGGGTCAAGGGTAACATGGATATCGAGCTCGCGATCGACATGCTGGAGCTGGCCGACAAGATGGACCACGCCGTGCTGTTCAGCGGGGACAGCGATTTCCGCCGGCTGATCGAGGCGGTGCAGCGCCGCGGCGTGCGCGTCTCCGTCGTCTCGTCGATCCGCACGACTCCGCCCATGGTGGCCGACGAACTGCGGCGCCAGGCCGACCAGTTCCTGGAGCTGGCGGACATCGCGCCGGAATTCACCCGACGCCAGATGGAGCCGCGCCCACGCGTGGCCGGCATGCGGCCGGAAGCGGTGATGGATCACCAGGACCAGCTTTAGCGCCCTGCCTTGCCGGCACGCGGGCGCATGTCCGAGCCAAGCTGGCCACAGTCGTGTGACGGTCCGCCCCCCGATTGCCCGCTCTGTCCACGCCTGGCGGCCTATCGCCAGGCGAACCGGGCCGCGCATCCGGACTGGTTCAACGCGCCCGTCCCCAGCTTCGGCCCGCCGGGCGCCTGGCTGCTGGTGGTCGGCATGGCGCCAGGCGTGGCCGGCGCGTGTCGCACCGGGCGGCCGTTCACGGTCGATCACGCGGGCATCCTACTCTACGAGACGCTGCTGAAATACGGCCTGGCGGAGGGCGCCTACCGCGCCGACCCGCAGGACGGGCTGGCGCTGCGCGGCGTGCGAATCGCCAATGCCGTGCGGTGCGTGCCCCCGGCCAACCTGCCGGTGCCGGCGGAGGTCGCGACCTGCAACGCGTTCCTCGCCGCCGAACTGGGCGGGCTGCCGGGCCTGCGCGCCGTGCTGGCC
>CAXUNK010000159.1:0-7492 GCA_964252425.1 uncultured Acetobacteraceae bacterium | reverse complement strand
GCCCCGCCCGGCCGACCGCCGGCCGCTGATCCTGGTGCATTCGGAGACGGATGCGGGCACGCTGGCGACACGGCTGGGCACGGCGGAGTACAGCTACTTCTTCGTGCTGCGCTTCTTCCGCCCCGTGCTCGAGCGCATCGGCCGCGTGGTGCCGGTGGCCGACCCGGCGCGCGAGGTGGACCGGCTGTATGCGCAGGCCGCCGCACGGGGCGAGCCCTGCGTATTCCTCAGTTTCTCGCCGCCGCACCGCACGCCCACGGGCCTTGCCTGCCCCACCGTGCCGGTCTTCGCGTGGGAGTTCGACACCATCCCGCAGGAACATTGGGGCGGCGAGCGCCGGCACGACTGGGCGCGCGTGCTGCGCGGCCTGGGCTGCGCGATCGTGCACAGCCAGGCAACCGTGCGCACGGTGAAGGGGGCGCTGGGCGAGGATTTCCCCGTCTGGTCAATCCCTGCGCCGGTGTGGGACGCTTTTTCACCCGCCATCCCACACGCCTCCTTGCGGGAGGCCAGGGTGTCGATTCGCGGAACCGTGCTGGACACGGCGTCGATGGACATGGCGAGCTTGCGCCACAACGAGAATTGGTTCGAGCGCGTGCATGCCGAACGCGCGCAACGTGGCCCGATTTGCGACGTCAAGCTGGAGGGCGTGGTTTATAGCTCTGTCTTCAACCCGGAGGACGGGCGCAAGAATTGGATCGACATGCTGGCCGCGTTCTGCCGCGTGTTCCACGACCAGCCCGCAGCGACTTTGGTGTTGAAACTGACGCATCACGACGGCACCTGGGGCATGGCCTTGATGCTTCGGCATTTGAAGCGGTTGATGCCGTTTGCCTGCCGTGTCGTACTGATGCACGGCTACCTGCCGGATGCCGACTATGCACGGTTCACATCGGTGACAACGTTTGCAGTCAATACATCGCACGGGGAGGGACAATGCCTGCCGCTGATGGAGGCGATGTCGGCCGGCAAGCTAGCCGTCGCGCCGCCGCATACGGGGATGGCGGATTATCTGGACGGGAGCTGCGCATTTCTGGTCGGCCATTCCGCCGAGCCGGCCTGTTGGCCGCAGGATTCGCGATTTGCGGTGCGCACCCACCGCCGCCGGATCGATCTCATATCGCTGGAAGCCGCGTTCCGGGAAAGCTATCAGGTCGCGACGAAGAATCCGAACCGATATGCGGCCATGAGTGCGGCGGCGATAGAACGGTTGCGGCGGCACTGTTCGGCCCAGGTGATTGAGGAACGGCTGCGGACGGTGTTTCGACATCTGCTGGGGGAGGATGTCGCCTCAGGCCGTTCGGAGGAGCACGGCTTGGACGATCGCGGCCGGCCAGCCTCGGACGCTCGCCTGCCGCGTGATTTCGAGGCACGCTTGGCCGAGCGGATCGCAACGCTGGCGCACTACCAGGCGGTTACTCCGCCCGACTTAACCAACTACCACATGTTCGATCCCTCGGACGCGACGGATATCGAGATCCTCTCGGTCAACTACGGCTTCGAAGCCGCAGCCTCTCCAGGCAACGCCATCTTCGTGCACCGTGCGGCCAAGAAGGCGCTCTCGAAGACGCCGATCCGCATTGGCGGGCTTTGCAATGCCGTCGTGATCGATGCCGACTGCACGATGCATGGCAGCATCGACATGACAGGCGATTTCAACCTTGCCTTGTTTGAGGGTGGGCAGAGTTATCTTGCCATCGGCGCTACTTTGTATGGTGGTGACACGCTGGTATGGGGGCGTGGCGCGTCCAGTTGGGGCCTGCGCGTGTGGGTGCAGGGCGGTGTCACTTGCATGGTGGGAGAAGGTTCGCTGTTTTCTGAAAATATCACCATGCGATGCACAGACCACCATTCGATTTTCGATTTGGACACTGGCGACCAGATCAACAGACCGGCGGGCATTACCATCGGGCGGCATGTCTGGGTGGGTCAGGACTGTGCTATTACAAAAGGTGTAACAATTGAGGACGGCGCGATCATAGGTGCTCGCTCGCTTGTTGTTGGGCGCGTAGGCAAAGCGGAGCTATGGGCAGGCTCGCCGGCCCGAAAACTTCGAGAGCGCGTATCCTGGACCTTACCGCATCCCGTTCTCGATCCGCTCGAACGAGATTCGGTAAGGTCTCTTCTTGGACACTTGGTTGACGCGCCGGATTACGTCAACGTCGCGCCTGTCGACGCGTCATGCTCAGTCGCCGATGAAAATGGCGAGCCCGCTTGTGAACGTAAGTGTGCAGGTGTTGGGCGCGGTGCCTGAAGTTATCTGGAGATTGGTGACTGTGAAGTCAGCGAAACCGTCGAATCCGAACGTGCCGCTCCATGTCGCGTTCGTCACGCCACCCAGAAATCCATTGTTGAAAACCAAAGCTGTCCCGCTCGTGGCATTCGGGGGGACGTATAGCCTATCGACGATGTATTGCGGTTGCGTCAATGGCTTGCCAGTGGGTCCCAATACGTTGTTGATGATAGACAAGTTATATACAGTGTTGACTACGCCGTTGATGTTCTGCTGGTATGTCGTAACCAAAATGGGTGAGATATTTTGGGGTATCGTACACGTACCGGTCCCGGACACGGTAATATTGCCGGAGTTTGCCGCCTGTGCATCGGACGATACTCCGATCATAACGTAAGCGGCGAGTGCGGCAATGTATTTAGGCATTCTTATCATAGCGCCCTCCCAACTATGTGGTTGCCGAATGTCGCACGACAAACCGTATGTGAGTCAACGGATGTTACAATTCTACCTCTAGTTGATTGTGCTTGTTCTTGCCTACGCAGGGTGGTTAAGTCATGTATAAGAGCATCGACTATTGGCGTTTAGTTCGGCCATGGCTCAAACGGAGACGTGAGGCATCGGTCGAGTCATGCCGGAGCGAGAAAAACATATTAGTAGAACGAAACTCAACCTCGCTGCAAGCAACACAAGACGCCTTTGATAAAATATATAGGCAGGACTTATGGGCGTTACGAAGCGGTGAATACGGCTCTGAAAAGCCGGGAATGGAGTCTGAGCAGGGGCGAAACGCGCGTCTGACAGCGCTGATACAGGATTTCGTGCGGCTGAACGATGTCAAGTCTGTGGTAGAATTTGGTTGCGGCTATTTTGGGTATGCATCGGAAGTCGATTGGACAGGAATAGATTATGACGGCTTTGATGTAGTCGAAGAGGTGATAGAGACCAATCGCCGAAACCACGGAAGGGCAAATGTCCGTTTCCACGTCGTCAGGGATGGCACGAGGATTCCGAAAGCCGACTTGTTGATCAGCAAAGATGTGCTGCAACATCTGCCGACTGAGGACGTGCAATACTATCTCTCGCTGTTTCAGAGCAACTTTCGTTTCATGTTGATCGGCAACGACAGTTACCCGGACGCTAATTTAAACGGCAACACTAGCTATGGCGGTTATCGTGCACTCCGTCTTGAGCGTCCACCCTTCAACTACCCGAACATCGTGGTGCAGCAATGGAAATGCGTTGAGTTCGGCGCATTCATCGTAAAGAACTTCTGTCTTCTTCAAGGACGACCGGAGACAGGCAGCCCCGAAGGCATAATTCTGCGCGATGGTGCGGGCAGGCAAGCCGAACCGGACAGGCATGCGCACGTGAGAGCGATCGTAGGTCTGCAGGACTTTCACTTGGGCGGCTGGGCTAATCGTGAGACAGGAGAACTGTTTGAGGGCTTTCGCATCTCGGCGTCCGACACTGTGGTTGATGTCGGGTGTGGCGAAGGCGCTTTTACCAGCTTTGCCGCAAGGACCGGTGCTGCTGTAGTCTTCATGGACATTGATGCCGAAAAGGTTGGCAGGGCAACCCACCTTATTCGAGCGAATGCAGCTCGCGCGACGATGCCGATAGTAAGCGACTGCAATCCAATCCCGTTGCCGGACGGGACGGCAACACGGGTGATTTGTACTGAGGTGTTGGAGCACGTGCACGACGCGGACGCCCTGATGGCGGAGATGGTACGCATCGGAATGCCCGGAGCACAATACCTGTTTACCATGCCACATCCGTTTGGTGAGGGCTTGCAGAGGCTTCTGGCACCTGGAGAGTATTTTGAGCCGCCAAACCACTTGCGTGTGTTCGGCAGAAACGACTTCGAAGAGCTTGTAAGATCAAACGGGCTCGTCGTGGACCGCTGGCATGCGGACGGGTTTTATTGGATGCTGCATTCCGCAATGGTATGGAGTTGCGATCCAGGCAACAAGCCACACCCTACGCTGGATGCATGGGCGGAGTGCTGGTCAACGATGTTGCAAACGAAAGATGGGCGGAGAGTAAAAGCGGCGCTGGATGCTGCGGGACCGAATAGGCAACTCGTGCTAGCGCATAAGCCGGCGGTTTAGGTACGGCTCTGCAACGCAGGTGAAGGCGTGTGCGCTTCCATATGTCCGACAAGACGCGTGCCGATCCGTCGCAAAGGCCGTTCGACCACGCGGTGCGTTAGCTCGGCACACACCATCAGCGAAGGAACTGCGATGGCTACGGCATACGTGTCGCTATCTCCACTGAAAATCGAACTCTGTGGCGCGAACAGGGAACGGGCAAGCGCCGCGGAGCATTGGAAGATCGGTATGTGCGCCACATAGAATGCATACGAACGGCTTCCCGCCCATAGCACAATCGTGCGTGCACTCGGCGGACAGATGTAGTTTCTGTCGTAACTTCCGGCCCAAACCAGGACAGCGGAAACGGCCGAGATTCCGCCGATCGCAAATGCCGGCGCGATGTTCCCAGTTCCTGCCCATCGAAACAGAGATGTCAGCGCAAGCAAGACAAACACTGCACTCACGAAGCGAGGTTTAAGGAACGTCGGTTCGCAACTCTCATAGCCTGATGCGCGCGCCCAAAGAGCGAGTGCCGCACCCCAGAGCAGCGCATCGGACCTGAAAAAGAAATAATACGTATCGTGCTCCAGCGGCAGTTGCAGGAGTATCGCCACACAGATTGCAGCGGGGAGAAACCGATCGAAAAGCCATATCAGGATAGGTAGCAGTATGTAGAACTGCTCCTCCAGTGACAGACTCCAGTAGGGGTAACTGGCGCCATATGGCTGGAAGTGGGCCACTCGATCGGCCATGCGGTAATTTGCGTAGAAGAACACGCCCGCTGCGGCACCGTGCAAGTTCGTCCTGAGCGAACCCAGGAATGGCGGATCGACAACGGCACTTCCGGCGACGATCAGGAGCAGCCAAAGCCATGCGGTTGGCCAAAGACGCCAAGCGCGTCTGCTCCAGAATGCCAAGATAATAGGCCATCGTCGGGCAACGCCATCCCCGTTCCCAAAACGGCGGAGCAGGTCGCTTGTCACCAAGAAACCAGAAATGACGAAGAACAAATCGACGCCCGGCCACAGCTGCCCGTAAGCCAAGATACTCTGCAGAGTTTTCGGCTGGAAGACGAGGTTGCCGGTCGCATGTTCCACCATCACGAAGACGATCGCTATGGTTCGCAATGCTTCGATGTCGGCGATACGGCGGCCGTGTGGCAACGCTACGGTGGAGCAATCGACAGATGTCCACGCGGGGGACGACAGACCAGAGACATATAATCCCGGCCAGCGCTCCGAGACACGGTCCGCGATAGAGCGACCGAGCGCGCGCATCGGTTGCTCTATGCATCTGACGGTGAACTCGGTGGCTGCGGCGATGAGCACGGTTGCGATAGCCAGCGCAGTCACCAGGCGCAGCGGAAAACCGTTCGCGCTGGAGAATAGCCGGCCGTCGATCTCGCGCGTGACGGCGTAGGCGAGTTGGTGGACGATGTAGATCGCGTACGACCGGCTGCCCAGAAACACCAGAACGCGTCCGAACATGCCGGGTGTGCAGGGAGTGCATTGCACGGCGACGAGCACGATGAGTGCGCAGGCCATGGTCTCCAGCGGTGCGGCTAGTCGGAACATGGCGACGCCGAACCACCGCTCGAACGGGGCGATCGCATCGAACGCCGCGGCCAGAAGAACGAGCGTGGCACACACCACCACGCTCGCGAATCCGGGCTGCCAGACGCGCTGCATGCGCCGCCAGGCCGAGCCGCGTTCGAGATAGGCGAGCGCCACGCCGGCCACCAGGCACCCTGGGCGAAGATAGATATCGGCCCAGAAATCGCGATAGTCGAAGAAGCGGAACCCGGCATACAGCGCAAGCAGCGGCAGCGCCGCGCGCCGGCTGACGATCAGCAGCAGCGGGAGCGCCAGGTAGAACTGCTCCTCGAGCGACAGGCTCCAGTATTGCGACATCACGCCCAGGTTCTGGTGCGCGCGCGAGGCGCCCATCAGCAGGTAGTTGGCATACATCCCGATGCCGGCCGGGATCATCCGCAGGTCGGCGGACGGGTCCGTGACGCCCATCCGGTTGAAGCCGAGCGACACCGCATAGGCCGCGAACAGCCACAGCCAGGCGGACGGCCACAGCCGGAACGCGCGGCGTATCCAGAATCCGACAGCGACGGTGAGCGTGTCCCGCCGGTCCAGTCCGTCGATGTCGCGAAGCAGGCTGCGCCCGACGACGAAGCCGGATATGCAGAAGAAGATATCGACGCCGGCCCCGCCGTTGAAATTGGCCATCAACCGCCCGGGCAGCCACAGCAGCGCCAGGTCCGGCAACATGCCGGGCAGGTGCTGGACCAGCACCATCAGCACCGCCACCGCGCGCAGCATCTCGATGCCGGCGATCTTGCCCTCGCGGTGGTGGGCGGGCGCCGTGTCCGGGCCGTGGCGGTGCGGTTCGATCGGCATGACGCAGAACGGTTAACCCAGCGCGCGACACCGGGCCATATGGCAGCCGCCACGCCGTCCAGACGCGAGGGTCGCCGCGCGCGGCGGCATCGAAATTGGCCGTGCCAGGCAAAACTGCTATCGACCGCCCGTGCCTGACCCCTCACCCCTCCCCATGACCGCGGAGCGGCGCGCGCGCTGGGCGGCGTGCATCCTGGTCGCGGCCGTCATCCTCGCGCTGCACACGGCCCTGCCGTTCCGCCTCCCCATCCCCTGGCCGGACGAGACGAGTTTCATCGCCCCCGCCTTCGAGCTCGCCCGGCACGGCACGCTGTACGTGTGGGGCATGAACCCGGACCGCGTGGTGATGTGGATGCCGCCCGGCTATTCGGTGGCGCTTGCCGCCTTGTTCACGGTGTTCGGCTACGGTTTCGCGCTCGTGCGCTGGGCCTCGGCGGCCTGCGTCCTGACCGCGCTCTGGCTGACAACAGAGCTTACCACGCGACTATCCGCCGGCCGCCCCGCCGTCTGGCTGCACGCGCTCGCGGCTGTGGCGTTCCTCTCACCCTACGTGCTGATGACCGCCAATATCGGCCGGATGGAGGCGTTGCTCTGCTTGGTCATGCTGGCCTCGCTCGCCGCCTGCGCGCGCGGGCTGCCGGTGCTGGGGGCGGCGCTGGTGGCGGGTGCGGCAAGCATCCACCTGAACGCGGTGTTCTTCACCCTGCCGTTCGCCGTGTGGTTCGCCTGGCTGCTGGCGGGGCGGCGGGGCGTGG
>CAXUNK010000158.1:5781-7536 GCA_964252425.1 uncultured Acetobacteraceae bacterium | reverse complement strand
ATCGCCCCACACCAGCCCCGCCATCGAGACCACGTCGCGCCGGGCTGGCCACCCCAGCGGCGGGCGCGCCGCCCCCATGGCGCGTTCCACCGCCCAGCCCGACAGGCCGCGCACCGCCACCGCCAGTGCCCACAGCGCCGCGGCCCAGGGCGCCCCGCCGGCCATGGCCCAGGTCAGCAGCGCCCAGAACGCCGGGAACTGGATGCAGCTCACCGCGAAGCCCAGCGGTTCCACCGCGCGGATGGTGCGCGCCCAGCGCAGCTCGTGCCGGAACAGCGCCGAGAGCGACACCTCGCCCACGGTGGTCGCCGGCACGCAGGCGGCCAGCCCCACCCTCTGGCCCAGGCCGCGCACCTTGTTGCCCAGCACCGCGTCGTCGGCCACGTACGGCGAGAGCGCCGGGAACCCGCCGACCCGCATCAAGGTCTCGCGGGTCAAGGCCATGGTGGCGCCCATGCAGTCCTGACGCCCGAGCGCGCGCGCCATCAGCGCGCCGGCGGCGAAGCTCTGCGTGATATAGGACGCGCCCATCAGCCCCTGAAGACCGCGCTGGGCGGGAAGCCCCGTATAGAGCGTCGTCACCAGCCCGGTGCCCGGCACGTCCAGCGCATCGGCCACACGCGCCAGGTAGTCGGGCGGGGCATGCATGTCGCTGTCCGAGACCACCAGAACCGGGTGCCGGGCGGACGGGAACATGTTGATCAGGTTGGCGACCTTACGGTTTTCCCCGTGCGGCGTGGGGTCGATCACCAGCTCCATATCGACCTGCGGAAAACGCGCGCGCAGACGATGTACTACGGCTATGGCCGTGTCGGACTGGTCCTGGACGCCGAAGACGATCTGGAAATTCCGGTAGTCCTGGGCGCAGAAGCTGGCCAGCGCATCCTCCAGCAGCGGCTCGTCGCCGTGCAGCGGCTTGAGCACCGTCATCGCGGGGCGGCTGCCGGCGGCCGGCATGGCACGGCGGAACCGGCGCACGGCCATCCAGCCAGCCGCCGCCTGCACGAAACCCGCGAGCGTGATGGCGGCGGTGACCAGCACCGGCACGCATGGCGTCTCGAAATTCACGGTTTTATGGTGCCGCCCGACATCGTGTCGATCTTCTGCTGCAGGCTGGCGATCAGCTTGTCGGCGCCGCCGGTCAGCAGGGATCGGAAGTCGGAGCGCTGCACGGCCGCCTGGCTGATCGTGCCCTGCTCCAGCACGTCCACCGCCTGCCAGCCTGACGGCCCCTGGCGCATCACATAGTCGATCCTGGTGGCCTCGCCGGTCTTCGGCACGATCTGCGTCTCCACCACCTTGTCGCTGCCCACATCGCGTGTTTCGGTCAGCAACTCTATCCTGTCTCCCGAGTCGCTGTTGAAATTACTGGCATAGCTGCTGATCGTGTAGGCCCGGAACGTGGCCAGCAACCTGGTTTGCGCGTCCGCAGGCAGGCTCGACCAGCGCAGGCCGACCACGGTGCGCAGGATTTGCGGCAGATTGAAGGCGCGATCCACCGCCGGGGCCAGCGCCTGGTAGCGCGCGGGAAAAGCGGCGTGGCCGTTCCTCATCGCCGCCAGCAACGCGTCGTCCAGCGCCTTGATCGGCGCTGCCGGTCCGGTGTCCTGGGCCAGACCCGTGCCGGCGGTGGCCAGCATGAGAAAGGCGCCGGCGGCAGCGCCGAGCAGGGATGCGCCGGCGCGGGTCACAGGTTCACCGCCTCGGGGGCGCCCCGCCGGGGCCGGGCGGGGGGGGCCCGCCCCGGGGGGCCGG
>CAXUNK010000158.1:0-5771 GCA_964252425.1 uncultured Acetobacteraceae bacterium | reverse complement strand
GGTCACAGGTTCACCGCCTCGCGCACGCCCTGGCGCGCCATGCCGAGCGCGCCCCGGACCGTGCGCACGATCGCCTTGGAATCCAAGCCCGCCTCCACGATCTGCGCCGCCGGACTCATATGGTCGATGAAGCGGTCGGGCAGCACCATCGGGCGGTAGCGCAGCCCGCCATCGAGGAAGCCGCCGCACGCCAGATGCTGGCCCACGAGTGCGGAGAAGCCTCCGACGGACGCCTCCTCGACGGTGACCAGCACCTCGTGATGGCGCGCAAGCTGTTCCAGCAGCGCCGTGTCGATCGGCTTGGCGAAGCGCGCATCGGCCACCGTCGTGGACAGGCCGCGCGCGGCCAGCTCGTCGGCCGCGCGCATCGAATCGGCCAGGCGCGTGCCCAGGCTGAGGATGGCGACGCGCGAGCCCTCACGCATCACCCGGCCGCGGCCGATCGGCAGCACCGCGCCGCGTGCCGGCAAGGCCAGGCCCGTGCCCTCGCCACGCGGGTAGCGGAAGGCGGATGGCCGGTCGCCGATCGACGCCGAGGTCGCCACCATATGCGTCAGCTCCACCTCGTCGGCCGGCGCCATCAGCACGATGCCGGGCAGGCAGCCGAGATAGGACAGGTCGAAACTGCCCGCGTGGGTGGCCCCGTCATTGCCGACCAGCCCGGCCCGGTCGATCGCGAAGCGCACCGGCAAATTCTGCAGCACCACGTCGTGCACCACCTGATCGTAGGCGCGCTGCAGGAACGTAGAGTAGATCGTGGCGAACGGCGACATGCCGTCGGCCGCCATAGCTGCCGCGAAGGTGACGGCGTGCTGCTCGGCGATGCCCACGTCGAAGAAGCGGTCGGGGAAACGCTTCTGGAACCGGTCGAGGCCGGTGCCGGAGGGCATGGCGGCGGTGATCGCCACGATGCGGTCGTCATGCTCGGCTTCGCTGACCAGGGCGTCGGCGAAGACGCGCGTGTAGGTGGGCGGACCGGCCGGTGCCTTGACCTGCTCGCCGGTCACCACGTTGAACTTGGCCACCGCATGCAGCTTGTCGGCCGTGGCCTCGGCCGGCGGATAGCCGAAACCCTTCTTGGTGATCACGTGCAGCAGGATCGGCCCCTTGGCCTCCGCCTCGCGCAGGTTGCGCAGCACCGGCAGCAGGTGGTCCATATTGTGGCCGTCGATGGGCCCCACGTAGTAGAAGCCCAATTCCTCGAACAGCGTGCCGCCGGTCAGCAGGCCGCGCGCGTATTCCTCGGCCTTCTTGACCGTGCGATCGAGGCCCCAGGGGAAATGCTTGGTGATCCGGCCGGCCACGTCGCGTATGGACAGGAAGCTGCGGCTGCTCATCAGCCGCGAGAGATAGGCGCTCATCGCACCCACAGGCGGCGCGATCGACATCTCGTTGTCGTTCAGCACCACGAGCAGGCGGCTCTTCCTGGCGCCGGCGTTGTTCATCGCCTCATAGGCCATGCCGGCGCTCATCGCCCCGTCGCCGATCACGGCGACCACATGGCGCTCCGGATGGCCCTGCAGCTCGTTGGCGACCGCGAAGCCCAGCCCCGCGGAGATGCTGGTGGAGCTGTGGGCGGCGCCGAACGGGTCGTACTCGCTCTCGCTGCGCCGGGTGAAGCCGGACAGGCCGCCCGCCTGCCGCAGCGTGCGAATGCGATCGCGACGCCCGGTCAGAATCTTGTGCGGGTAGGCCTGATGGCCGACGTCCCAAATGATCTTGTCGGTCGGGCTGTCGAAGACAGCGTGCAGCGCCACCGTCAGCTCGACCACGCCGAGCGAGGCGCCCAGATGGCCGCCGGTCGTCGAGACCGCGTCCACTGTTTCGGCGCGCAGCTCGTCGGCGACCTGGCGCAACTGCTCGTGGGAGAGGTTACGCAGGTCGGCCGGCACGTCCACGCGATCGAGAAGCGGCGTGGATGGCCGGCCAGCGGTGGCCATGCGTGAGTCAGCGGTCATGATTCGAACGTTACTCCCCTAATCCGGCAGCCTGATCCCGATGCCCTAGTTGCTGCGCATCACGACCCAGGAGGCCAATGCGCGCAGCCTGTCGGCCTCCGGCCCGAAATGCTCTAGGTGGGCCTTCGACTGCTCACACAACATCCGGGCCTGCGCCTCGGCGCGCTCAACGCCCAGAATTGATACCACTGTGGCTTTTCCGGCAGCCTGGTCCTTGCCGGCGGTCTTGCCGATCTGCTCGGCGGTGCCGACCGCGTCCAGCACGTCGTCGGCGATCTGGAACGCCGCCCCCAGGTCGCGGCCATAGGCGGCGATCTGCGTGCGGACCTGCCAGGGCGCACGGCCCAGTATGGCGCCCGCCTCGGCCGCATACTGGATCAGGCGGCCGGTCTTCAGCGCCTGCAGCCGGGCGACCTCGCCCAGGTTGAGCGTGCGGCCCTCGGCCTCCATGTCGATCATCTGTCCGCCCGCCATGCCGCGCGCGCCTGCGGCCAGGCCCAGGGCGCAAACCAGTTCGCAGCGGGCCTGCGGGTCGGAATGCGTGTCCTCCTCCCCCAGCACCTCGAAGGCGCGGGCCTGCAGCGCGTCGCCGGCCAGGATGGCGGTCGCTTCGTCGAAGGCCCGGTGGGTGCTGGGCTTGCCGCGGCGCAGATCGTCGTTGTCCATGGCCGGCAGATCGTCATGCACCAGCGAGTAGGCGTGCAGCATCTCAACGGAAGCCGCGACCCGGGCGGCACAGGCGGGCGCCACGCGGAACAGCGAGGCCACCTCCATCACCAGGAACCCGCGCAGCCGCTTGCCGCCTCCCAGCGCCGCGTAGCGCATGGCCTCGATCAGCCGTGCCTCCAGCCCCTGCTCCAGCGGCAACAGCCCGTCCAGGCACGTCTCAACCTCGGCGGCGCGCTCGTTGAGCGCCGTCATCAGCGCGGCCTCGGGCGTGCCGTGCAGGCCGATCTCCATGCTGTCGGCGGTCACTGGCCGACCGCTTTCAGCGTCAGCGTGCCGTCGGCCTGTTCGACGATGGCCTGCACGCGCGCCTCCGCCTCGGCGAGCTTGGATTCGCAGTGGCGCCGCAGGGCGGTGCCGCGTTCGTAGCAGGTGATGGCGTCCTCCAGCTTCTGCTGACCGCCTTCCAGGCCGCGAACGATTCGTTCGAGTTCGGCGAGGGCGTCCTCGAAGGAGAGGCCGGAAATGGAGTCCGACATGGGTGCTGGGTAGCGTGAAAGGGGGGCGAAAGGAAGGCCGGGCGTCCCCGCGCGATTGTCACGGTTTTTGTCGGAGCGGACCTGCTGGGCTACACCACCGCGCCGCGCACCCGGGTCCGCAGCGTTCGCAGGGGGAGCTCCACGCAGGCATGCAGGCCGGCGGCCAGCACCAGGGCGCACATGACCGCCTCCGCATAGGGTGCGGCCCCTCGCCGTGCCGACAGGCTGGCCAGCGCGGTCAGCACGATGCCGTGGCTGATATAGATCGGATAGGACAGCTCGCCGAGCCGCCTGTCCCAGCCGCGCCAATGCGCAGACACCCGGCGCACCCGCGCCAGCAGCATCGCGGCCGTGCACAGCACCGCCAGCAGCGCCAGTTGAAGCGGCAGCACCGGGTGGCCGTGCTGCCTGAAATGCGGGAAGGCGAGCAGCACGCACAGCGACGCGCCGGCCAGGTGGATCGCGGCCACACGGCCGGGCCGATCGCACCAGAACACGCCCATGCCGAAGACGAAGAACGGGATGCAGATCACCTGGAGCGGACCGCCGGCGCCACGCAGCAGGAAAGCCGCGAAGCAGCCATAGGCCAGGCAGATGGAGGCCGCGATCAGCACCCGGCCGGGCCGGCGCCATGCCAGCAGCAGGCAGGCGGCCGATGCGGCCAGGTAGAAGGCGAACTCGACGCGCAGCGTCCAGGCGAACGGGATGAAGGAGAACGCCTGGCCGCTGATGCGCGAGGCGGGCAGCCCGGGCACGATCTCCAGCAGCCCGCCCAGCAGCACCCGGCCTTGCCAGGGCGAGCCGCGCAACGGCTCGTCGAGCGGCACCAGCCAGCCATGCCGCGCGAGCCACGCATCCAGCAGCACGGTCAAGGCGAGTGCCACGAGGTAGAGGGGCACCACCCGCAGCACGCGGTTGGCGAGGAAAGCGCCAGGCCGGCCGGCGTAGAACCGCACCACCGCCTCGGCCACGATCAGGCCGGACAGGGCGAAGAACACCGTGACCGCGACCGATCCCAGCTCGAGGTCGTAGAACACCTCCCTGGCACCCGGCCCCAGCAGCAACAGGCAATGTTGCAGCAGCACCATCATCGCCAGCCCAAAGCGGAAGGCGCCGAACGGGCGATAGGCGGGCAGGGCGTTCGTCATTCTGATTACAAAACAGTACCGCGCTCGCCCCGCGAATGCAACGCGCCGTCTGCAACCTGACGGTGATGACATGGCTGGCACATCGCATGCGGACTTGCTAAGGCTCACGTTCGTGTGAGGAAGGGCCTGCCGTGCTCCCCAGTCAAGCCGCGCCGCGTGGGCGCTGGCTCTTCATGTCGCCGCGCGACATCGGCCTGTTCCTTCGCAGCGCGCGCACCGACGCGCGGATCGCCGAAACCCGGCGCCGCTCCGGCGCCCGAGCCGCGTTCGAGGATGCGTATCGCGGGTCTGCCGACCCGTGGGCCTCGGCCGATCCGCGGTATTTCTACCAGCGCTGGAAATACGAGGGGCTGATGTCCGTGCTGCCGCCGGGCCGCCGCTTCGCCCGCGCACTCGATCTGGGGTCGGGCGTGGGCGCGCTCAGCCTGGCGCTGACTTCGGTCGCGACCGAGGTGCTGGGGATGGACATCGCCCAGGCTGCCGTGGACCAGGCGACCCGCCGCATGTCCGGCCGCACCGGCCTCAGTTTCGCGCAGGGCGACGTGACCGCGCTGGACCCGGCGCTGGATGGCGGGTTCGACCTGATTGTGGTGGCCGACACGCTGTATTACCTGGACGCTGTGGACGATCAGAGCCTCAAGACCGTCGCTGCCCGCATCGCCAGGCTGGCCCGGCCAGGCGGCCTGTGCCTGATTGCCAACCACTATTTCTTCGCCGCCGACCGCGACTCGCGCCTGTCGCGACGCATCCACGACGCCTTCACCTGGTCGACCGGCTTCGCGGTCATCTCCCAGCACCGGCGCCCCTTCTACCTCGCCAGCCTGCTCGAGGCCGTGTCGCCGGACGCCACCCCGGCTTGACCGCCCGCCCATGACCCTGCGCAGCGCGGCGGCGCTCATCGCCGGCTGCGCGGCGCTGGCCGTGATCGTCTGGCAGGCCGGGTGGTCGGTGGTGGGGCGCGACGTGGCCCTGGGTGGCTGGGCGCTGCCCGGCACGGCGGCGGTGTTTGCGACACAGGTTTTCCTGTCGGGGCAGGCCTGGCGCTGCTCGCTGGACGGCACAGTGGGCCGCGTTGCGACCGCGCGCATCCGCTGGATACGCGAGGGGATCAACGCGCTGCTGCCGGTGGCCCAACTTGGCGGGCCGGTCGCCGGCGCGCGGCTTCTGGTGCGCGCCGGGGTGGCGCCCACCCTGGCGGTGGCCGGCACGGTTCTCGATCTGACGGTGGAGGCCGCTTCGCAGTTGCTGTTCACCCTGGGCGGCGTGGGCGTGCTGCTCTCCACCCGGCCAGGCCGTGGGTGGCTGGACTGGGTCGCGGGCGGGCTTGGATTGATGCTGCTGGGGGTGGCCGCCTTCATCGCCCTCCAGCGCTTCGGCGCGTTGCGCCTCGTCGAACGCGGCATGGCACGGGCTGCCGCACGCTGGCCCGCGATGTCCGGCTGGTCCGTCGATGGTCTGCC
>CAXUNK010000157.1:0-7538 GCA_964252425.1 uncultured Acetobacteraceae bacterium | reverse complement strand
GTTCGTTGATATGCCTACGAGCTTTGTATCAGAGGTTTTGAAAGGTGCTCTTAGCCTGAACTCTGACTCGATACTGCCGGATTGCGATTCGCAGGCGGGAGTTACGAGCATGGGCACGGCGGTTAGGGTTATCCGCAGCGACTTGAACAGCGGTGGAGTTGCGCGCGGCCTCGGCAAGATGCTCGGATGGCGCGCAGGTTCGCCGCCTCCTCGCGCTTGCACTGGTGCTGGAAGGGCGACCCCGCACTGATGCTGCGAGGCTCAACGGCATGGATCGCCAGACACTGAGCGACTGGGTGCACCGCTACAACGCGAATGGGCTTGACGGGCTGAAATCCCGCAAAAGCCCGGACCGCGCACCCTTTCTGACAGCGGCGCAGAAATCATCAGAGCTGCGTGACCTAGTGATCCAGGGTCCTGATCCTGACTTGCATAAAGTCGTGCGCTGGCGCTGCGCCGATTTGCGGGCGGAAGTGGCCCGCCGCTGGTCGTCGAGGCTCATGAGAGTACGATCGGCGCATGGCTTGGCGAACTCGGCTTGACGCGGCTGCAACCGCGTCCTGTGCATCCGAAGAAGGATGCCGAGGCTGAGGCGGCTTTTAAAAAAACTTCACCGGCCTGGTGCGCGCAGCGCTCGCGGGAAGCACGGCCGGCATACCGATAGAAATCTGGTTACAGGACGAGGCCAAGATCGGCCAGCAGGCACGCCTACATCTGGGCACCGATCGGCGCACCTGCGCTGATGGTGCGCGACAACCGGCATGACTCTGCCTACATTTTCGGTGCGATCTGCCCACAGCGGGGTGTGGGCGCCGCGATGATCACGCCTGCGGCCGATACGGAGATGATGAACCTGCACTTGGCGGAAATCAGCACGCAGGTGGCGCAAGGCGCTATCGCCGTGCTGACTTGTGACGGGGCCGGCTGGCACCAGCCGGGTGGCGCACTGGTTGTGTCAGACAACGTCGTTCTGCTACGTCTGCCGTCCTACAGTCCCGAACTAAACCCGATGGAAAATGTCTAGGACTACCTGCGCCAGAACAAACTTTGTGCCCTGGTCTAGGACAGCTACGACGACATCGTCGAAGCATGCAGGACCGCGTGGAACCGGCTCATCGCCGACCCGGCGCGCATTTATCAATTGGAACACGCGGATGAGCGTGTGTCAGCCTATAGACGGACTGGTATAAGGAGACCTGTGCGCGGTTGGCCGGTTTGGGCCGGGTGTTCGCGGCTTCTGGTCGTGTTGACGATACCTGGCACGTGTTCGGCATGATCCATCGTCTGACCCACGGCGCTACGCAATAGTTTTCGCGCGGCGGACAGATTCCGGGTTCCGCTCATGCGGTCGCTATGGCGAGCAGGCGCCAACTCCGGCGCAGGTTGTAAGCAATTGCGGTCAGCCTGACCTGCAATCCGGCCTTGGCTAGGCCGAGCCATCGCATCCGGCGTAGGCCGTAAGAGCGCTTGCAGGTGCCGAACACCTTCTCGATTCACGCGCGTACTCGCCGCATCTCGGCGTTATGGTCCTGCAATCGGGCGAGAGCATCGGGGCCGCCCCAGGTGCCGGTGTACACGACGCATGGCTTGCCGCCGCGGGCGCGAATGACGGCTTCAGACTTGCTGCCCGAGTAATTATAAAACCGCAAAAGCGGCGAAAGCTGGCGCGATCGTCGAGCGACTCAGCCAGACGCACGTCGGAGAAATCGTGCCAAGTCGCTAACAGCAGAGCTCGAAGCACCGCCAGCGGCGGCCAGCCTGGTTCGCCTTTAGCTGATGCCGAGATGCCCGCCAGCACGCGGTCCAGCTCTGACCAGTCAACCAGCCTAGGTACGTCGTCCAGCGATGTTCCGCCGCGAACCGACTCGCCCCGACCACCAACCGCCCCTGTCCAATCCGCCGCCGCGCCATTTGAGGCCTCTTCCGCTCATTTGAGGCCTCTTCCGCTGAGGCGACCAGAGAATCGTATCCATCCGGTGGAAGCCGCGGTTTGGGACGGCTAACGCCTGTTGGTACGACGGTCGCGAGTCTGAAGCGATTAGGCTGCTGCGGCGTGTGACGCTACCGGTCTCCAGCGCCACGGCAGCAACTCGTCGAGCCGGGAGGCTGGATGATCGGCGATCCGGGCGAGCACATCAGCGAGCCAGGCCTTGGATCGACGTCGTTCATCTTGGCTGTGACGATCAGGGAATACATTGCCGCGGCCCGCTCGCCGCCGCGATCCGAGCCGGCGAACAACCATGCTTTCCTGCCCAGGGCGACCCCACGCAGCGCACGCTCGGCGCAATTGTTGGTCAGGCAAATTGGCCCTCGTCGAGGAATCGCGTGAAGGAAGGCCAACGCTTGAGCATGTAGTCGATCGACTTCGCGACGTCTGTGTGCCGCGACATCTTGCCGCGCACCCCGCGCATCCAGACCTCGAGCTCACTGACCAGGACCGTGATCTTCTCCTGGCGCACAGCGCGACGCTGCTCGGTCGGTAGCCCGTTGACCGCGCGCTCGGTGTCGAAGATCGCATCGATGCGCCGCACCGCCTCGATCGCGAGCGGCGCCTTGGCGAGGTCAGCCAGCTTGAAGAAGTTGCGCCGTGCGTGGGCCCAGCACAGCGCCTCGGTCAACGGACACGGTATTCGGGCGTCGGAATACAAGGCGTTGAACCCGGCATAGGCATCGGCCTGCAGGATCCCGCCGTATCCGGTCAGATGCCGGTTCGGATGTTCGCCGCCGCGGTCGCGGGAGTAGTGGAAGATCGCGGCCGGCGCCGCTGCGCCACCGAACGGTCGATCGTCCCGGACATAGGTCCACAGCCGCCCGGTGATCGTCTTGCCGCGGGCCAGCACCGGCACCGTCGTATCGTGGCCGCGCAGGTGCCGACCCAGTCCGCCAGTGTCGAGATGTCGAGGTCGACGCCCTCACGCCCGTATGTCTCGCTCTGGCGGTTCAGCGGGCAGGTGATTGGCGAACTTCGCGTCCAGGATCATCGCCAGCAGGTTCGGGCCGGCGCGACCGTGGGAGATCGGATGGAGCGGTGCCGGCGGCTGAGTGATGGTCTCGCAGGCGCGGCAGGTGAACTTCTCCCGCACCATCTGAATGACCTTCCACTGGCGCGGAATGACCTCCAGCGTCTCCGTCACGGTCTCGCCCAGCTTGGCCAGCGTGCCGCCGCAGCACGGGCAGGCTGTCGGCGCGGGCAGCACCACACGCTCGCGCGGCAGATGCGCCGGCAACGGGCCGCGTGACGGCCGCCGGCGGGTGAGCGGACGGACGTTCGTGTCGTCGGCGTCGGGTTCCGGGATCGCCGTTGCATCTTCGGCGGCGTTGGCTTCCAGCTCCTCGAGTTCCAGCTCCATCTTGTCCACCAGCTTGCGACCGCGCTCGGAGGACGCACCGAACTGCTGGTGCTTGAGCTTGGCGATCATCAGCCTCAGATGCGCCGCCATCGCCTCGGCGCCGGAGGCCCGCGCTTCCGCCTCGCGGCGGGCCATCTGCTCGGCCGCGAGCGCCGCACGCAGCGCATCGATGTCGTCGGGCAGGGCGTCGGTTGCGGGCTGCATGACGACGGTTCAAGCACAGCGCGCCGGCGTTGTGTACCCCATCCGAGCTGCCGGTCAGCCGGCCATCTCCGGGCGCCAGGTGCGCTGCGGATGTCGCCAGTCGATGCCCTCGAGCATGTAGCCGAGTTGGGCGGCGGAGATTGCCACCACCCCATCCGCCGGCGATGGCCACACAGACCGGCCACGCTCCAGCCGTTTGGCGTACAACGACATGCCGAGGCCGTCGTGCCAGAGGATCTTGACCAGATCGCCGCGTTTGCCACGGAAGACATACAGGTCGCCGGCGTGCGGATCGCGCCGTAGCGCCTGCTGTACCTGCAACGCTAGGCCGTTCACGCCCCGACGCATGTCCGTCGCAACGGTCGCCAGCCACACCCGCACGCCCAACGGGAACCGGGATCACCCGCGCAACAGGCCCAGCACGCGACGCAACGCCGCCGCGCCGACGTCACGTCCGACCCGAACCGTCGTGCCATCCGCGAGTGCGATCTCGATGACGGCGTCCGCGACGGCAGACGGCTTGCGAGATGGCGAAGGCCTGGCTGGGCATGGTGTGTCGGCGGCCGGCCGCTCCGGCAGTTCCTGACAGGCAGGAATTGCATCTCAGCCGGCGATGCCAGTGCGCCGCTGCGGACCTGCCGCCGCCAGTTCCACAGCAGGCCCCCGGCTGACGTCATGCCGACGGGCTACTTCCGCCGAACAGGCGCTAGGCTGCTCGACCTCGGCGACGATGCGCAGCTTCTCGTCGACCCGCCAGTGTCGCCGCCGTTCAACACCGGTGATGATCTCCACCGCTACACCCGCTCCCGTCCTTAACGGCGTTCGTACAAGCGACGTTAGGATCAATGGGCTAAGTCAGCACCGTAAGGCGGCGGTCATCGGGTGGATACAGAGAATCAGACCGTATCGCGTCGGCTCAAGCCACCTGCGCACAGGTCTCATAAGACGCAAAATCACTCAAAACGTGCAGTGCTCTTCCCTATTATGGAACGACAGGAGGCGGCACACTGCCAGCCTATCGCTTCCACTATGTTGACCAGCGGCATGGTCATTATGTTGGGGCCGCGATCATCTGCGACAATGACGAGAACGCTTGCCCTCGTGCTGCTCGGGAAGGTTACACCCAGCTGGACACAGACACGGCGGACTTGTGGCGGGATGTTGTCTTAGTCGCGGTAGTAGTGCGAAAACATCCACGTCGTTGCGAAAGCCTGACGCGCGAACGCTGGTGGGATGAGGGATCGCCATCTCTTATTGAGTGTGAGGTAGACACGATGCCGTGGCCTGTCGTACCCGACGCCCTGCTTGCCTCAATCGAAGACTGTATCGCTACAGCCAGAGCGCATGGCGAGGTTGAGGCGCTTGCAGACCTTCAGAGAATACTCACCAACTTAGACGCACGTTCAAAGGGCTGCCGGGCGTCAGATTGCTCTGAGCCGGTGAGCAATCGAATCTGTTCGCCGGAGGTTTGACGACCAGACTACGTGTCAGGCGGAGCCGGAGCGGCAGCTCGGGTCGTAGGTACGCAGTGTCGGTGCCGTGTAGGCAAGTGTCCGATGCAAACGGTCATCCGGATCTGGTTGCTGTCGCTGACAGCGTCTGTCGGTGACAGCGTCTTGTCACCTCGGCCGGCAAGCTGTACGACTTTGTGCACGTCGCGCGTGAGAAATAGCCGCATGCGTTCTCACGTCCGACCGCAACTTAGCTACCCGCTCGCGTTTGGCCCGGGCAAGCTCCCGAAGATTGCCGATGTCCTCGATCAGCAACCAGGCATTGAGGGTTGCGACTTCTGTTGGCCGATCCCTGCCGCCGGTCTAACGTGTCATTCGGCAAGTAGCCCGTATATGTTCGTTCATCCGTCCGGGTCCAACATGCGCGTGTCAGTGGCCCCACACCCGCGAGCGTCATGGGAGGGCAATCTCGCGCTATTCGAACCCGGCTGCGCTTGCTCCCCTACAACGGCCTGCTACTTGGCAACGTCTGTCCAGATCACCCGTCCAAGCGATCCATGCGGTCGGTGACGAACGGTGTTTGTCTGGTTGCTCTCCATCATCATATGCGGTAACTCGTCCAACTGCGGCTTAAGTGTAGAAGAGCGGTCCTCGCTGGCAGATAACCCAAAGCTTGCTTGATAAAAATGAGCTGATTCTAAAAACAAGGAGAGGCACTCTAGTGACCTAACCAGCAGAGTCAGCTTGACTATCAATTCTTGAATTAGGCGATGCTATCAATAAGTCTATGTTGTTGCAGAAACTAATGAAGTCGGTTAGCTTCCCCGAAACTGCAAAAGTTGGAGGGTTGTCCGCATGCGTGCTGTTATTTACGCCCGCTACAGCACGGAGCATCAGCGCGCGGCCTCGATCGAGGACCAGGTTCGGATCTGCCGCGAGCGGATCGAGCGAGAGGGTTGGGACCTGCTCCAAGTGTTCCAGGACCGCGCGATCAGCGGGGCTAGCACGATCCGCCCTGGCTACCAGGCGCTGCTGACTGGCGCCCGGGATGGAGCCTTTGACGTGGTCGTGGCCGAGGCCCTGGATCGCTTGTCCCGTGACCAGGAGGATGTGGCCGGGCTGTTCAAACGG
The DNA here is from genome assembly GCA_964252425.1 of uncultured Acetobacteraceae bacterium. GTDB lineage: Bacteria > Pseudomonadota > Alphaproteobacteria > Acetobacterales > Acetobacteraceae > BOG-908. The sequence continues at coordinate 1,402 of CAXUNK010000157.1, read as the reverse complement.
CTCCGCTTCGCCGGAATTCAGATTATAACCCTCTCCGAGGGTGAGATCACCGAGTTGCATGTCGGACTCAAGGGCACGATGAACGCCCTTTTCCTGCGAGATTTGGCGGCCAAATCCCATCGCGGCATGCGCGGCCGCGTGGAAGCAGGCAAGAGCGGCGGTGGGATCACCTACGGCTATGACGTGGTGCGCGGCTTCAACGCCGACGGCAGTCCAGTCACAGGTGAACGGAAGATCAATCAGGCTGAGGCGGCGGTGGTGGTGCGCGTCTTCGAGCAGTACGGCGCCGGCGTGCCGCCGAAGAAGATCGCTCTCACCCTCAATGCAGCTGGTATCGCCGCTCCACGTGGGGGTGCCTGGACCGGCAGCACCATCAATGGGAACCGCGCTCGCGGCACCGGCATCCTGAACAATGAGATGTATGTGGGCCGTCTGGTGTGGAACCGCCTCACTTACATGAAGGATCCGGAGACCGGTCGCCGACGCTCCCGCGCCCGAACGGACCGCGAGCTTGTCACCACTGACGTGCCCGATTTGCGCATCGTTCCCCAGGAGCTCTGGGACAAGGCCAAGGCACGGCAAGCACGGCTAGACGCAACTGCCGCAGCGCCGGAAGCAAAAGGCATGGCGGCACAGGCCCCCTCCCCCAGTTTCTGGAAGCAGCAACGGCCACGGTTTCTGTTTTCAGGGTTGATGCGTTGCGGAGCTTGCGGCTCCGGCTTCACCAAGATTAGCGCCCACCATTTTGGCTGTGCCGGTGCTCGTCTCAAAGGCCCAACCAGCTGCACGGTCCTGCGCACTATCCGCAAAGATGTGCTGGAAGATACTGTCATGGGCGCCTTGCGTGAGCGCATGATGGCGCCCGCACTCTATCGAGCCTTCGCCCAGGAATTTACCGCTGAATGGAACCGCCTGCAGGCCGAAGCCTCTGGTGACCGGGCTGCCAAGCAAGCTGAGCTGGACCGCGTTCGCCAGCAGCTAGAACGACTCGTGGACGCGATTGCCAACGGCGCGTCAATCATCGCGCTGCAATCGCGCCTGAGCGCCTTAGAAACTCGCAGGATCGCTCTGGATGGTGAACTGGCGACGTATGCGTCACCAGCACCCTTGCTCCACCCCAACCTGGCCGACGTCTATCGCAGCCGCGTCGAACAACTGGCGACCACGCTGGAGGCGGAAGACGGAGAGGAAGCGCGTGAACTCATCCGTAGTCTGATCGAGACAATCACACTCTCGGAAGAACCGGAGGGGTTTCGGATTGAGGTTCGTGGCGAGTTGGCAAATATCTTGGGCCTCGCGACGGGGAGCCCGCGCAGGGCCGAAGCGGTGGGTGTGCAAATCAAGAGGGTTGCGGGAGTTGGATTTGAACCAACGACCTTCAGGTTATGAGCCTGACGAGCTA
>CAXUNK010000156.1:4390-7578 GCA_964252425.1 uncultured Acetobacteraceae bacterium | reverse complement strand
GTCGGGTAGTTAATAGAGGTGCCCAGCTTTTTGCTTCTTTTTCTCGAAAAAGAAGAGTTTTCTTTCCCTTGCGGGATGTCAGTCGCGGGCGGTCAGCGCGCGGGCCGCGGCGCAGATCTCCGAGGGCTGATACGGCTTGCCGATCACGATCTCGCGTCCGTGATCCACCGCGCCGATCCGGTCCGGACGTCCGGTCATGTAGATGATCGGCAGTATGGCGTTCTCCGCGCGAACGGCATCTGCCAGCGCACGTCCGTCCAGGCTGCCCGACAACTGCATGTCCGTCATCAGCAGGGCGATGGTGGGGTCCGAGCGAAGCTGCACCAGCGCCGCCTCGCCGCTATCGGCCTCGATGACCACGAACCCGTCGCTTTCCAACGCATCGGTCAGCGTCATCCGGATCAGGAAATCATCCTCGACGACGAGTACCCGTTTGCCGCTCATATAAAACTCTGTCCCCGCTCGATGCTCCGCACAGGCGTACTGCGGATGCATCGTGCAGCACTATACCGGATTGCATGCTCTGCGGCACGTGGGCCACAGCACATGACCGGCGCGCCCCGCCGCCCGGCCGCGCCCTGTTCGCTCTGCGCGGGCACGACTATGTAGGCCGCATGACCGACCCGTTCCCCCTGCTTGCCGGCCGGCTGCACGAGGCTGTGCTCATCCCGCTGCTCTACCGCCTCGACATGATGCAGTGGGAGGATATCGCCTATGGATGGCTGCTGTTCGCGCTGTACGGGGTGGCACAGGTGCTCGTGATGCTGGCGGTCTGCTGGCCGATGGAACGGTTCGCCCGGCTGGAGACCTGGCCGGACCGGCGCGCGGTGGGCGTGGACATCTTCTACACCCTGATGTCCCGCATCGGAATCATGCCGCTGGTGACCTTCGTGCTGTTCTACCAGGCGCAGGTCTGGCTGGACGGGGAGCTGACCGATCGCGGCTGGGTGCCGCCGACTCTGGAGCGGCTGCTGCCGTTCCTGATGGGCCGCCAGGTGCTCACTTTCTGCCTGTACGTGTTGATCCTGGATTGCGCCGATTACTGGCGCCATCGGCTGAGCCACCAGTTCCGCTGGTGGTACGCGCTGCATTCGGTCCACCACGCGCAGCGGCAGATGACGTTCTGGTCGGACGATCGCAACCACGTGCTGGACGACCTGATCGCGTTCACCTGGTTCCTGGCCATCGGCCTGCTGATCGGCATCCCGCCGATGCAGTTCCCGCTGGTGATCCTGCTTCTGCGCCTGCTGGAGAGCATGAGCCACGCCAATGCGCGCGTGGGCTTCGGTTGGCTGGGCGACCGGCTGCTGGTCTCGCCACGCTTCCACCGCGCGCATCACGGGGTGCGGGCGGCGGGCCAGCGGAGCTGCAATTACGGCGCGATCTTTCCGTTCTGGGACATGCTGTTCGGCTCGGCCGATTTCGACCGCGCCTATGCGGTGACCGGCGACCCGTCCGCCGAAGAGGCGATGGCGACGGGCAGTTGGGCGCAGCAGCAGATGGCGGGGCTGCGCCGGCTGATGCGCCGGGGCGGGACTCCGCGCGCTCGTCGCCCTGAGGATGACATTCGAAAGCAAGCAGTCCTTTTTTGAAAAAAGGACTGCGGATTCAAGTTACGGAGCGAACACCCCGGGCGAACGCGGAGGCTGACTTCGACACGCGAATGGAGGGCTGACATCGAAGAAAGCCAACCGATGCAGCCGGTGAGCAATAGCGGTTCGGGCGGGGGAGGTGTTCGCTCCCAAACTTGAGTCCGCCGGCCGAAACTCTCCTGTCGGCTACGTCAGCCTCTCCGACGCCGGCGTGGCCCCGTGACGCTCGCCGATGCGCGGCAGGCGCACCGTGCCGAACCAGTACGAACTGAGTTGCCGCACCAATGCGACCAGCACGTCGAAATCGCTCGGCTTGACGAGATAGGAGTTGACGCCAAGGCCGTACAGCTCCTGCACATGCGCCTCGCTATCCGACGTGGTCAGCATGACGAGCGGCAGCAGACGCAACCGCTCATGCTCACGTATGCGCCGGACCGCCTCGCGCCCGTCCATGCGCGGCATGTGCAGATCCAACAGCACGATTCCCGGCTGCGAAGTGTCGCGACGCTCGAGATAGTCGAGCAAATCCTCGCCATCGGCCACGAAGACGATCTCGGCCTCCACCCCGGCCGCAGTGAACGCGCGCCGCAGGATCATCTGGTCGAACTTGCTGTCTTCGGCGACCAAAACGGTAGCGCGCGTCGTGCTCAAATGAAAACCTCTGATAGGCCAGGCGGGTTCGGCTTCGCGTGCGCGCCGTCTAAGCGAGGCGGAGCGTGAGGGTGAACGTCGCGCCCAGCCCGGGTTTCCCCGCGGCCTCGATTCGGCCGCCATGCCGTGCAATAATGCGACGGCAGATCGCCAGCCCAAGACCGCTGCCTTCGTAACGATCACGCGAATGCAGCCGCACGAACGCGTCGAACAGCCGGTGCGCATGGCGCGGATCGAAGCCGATCCCGTTATCGGCCACCTCGATGGCCACCATCGGGCCGGCGCCTGCCTCGGCCCCGCCGAGCGTGTCGACCGCCGTGTCGATCCTGACCCGAAGCGGGCGGGTGGGCTCGCGATACTTCAGGGCGTTGCCGATCAGGTTGGTGAACAGCAGATGCAGTTGCGCCGGCTCGCCAACCACCCGGGGCAGCGGACCCACCGCCACTTCGGCGCCTGTCGCATCCAGCGCGCGGCGCAGCGGCAGCACGACGTCGCGCAACAGCTCGTCCAGATCGACCTGTTCCGGTTGCCATCCGGACCCGCCAGGCCGCGCGTAGCTGGCCAGCGACTCCGTCAGCCGGCGCAGCCGGGCGCCGATGGTGCGGAACTCCGCCAGATATTCGGCAGTCTCGGCCGCCTCGCCGCCGGCGCCCGCCATCAGGCCGGCCAGCATCTCCATCTGGCGCAACGGCTCCTTTATGTCGTGCGAGGCGACGTGGATGAAGTTCTCCAGCTCATGGTTGCTGCGCGCCAGGTCGAGCGCACGCCGCTCCAGCCCGTCGCGCTCCCGCGCGGCCAGGTCCAGCACCAACGCGCGCAACCGGGCCGCCGTCCGCCGCTCGGCCGGTGTCCAGGGCAGCGACCGGCCGCGAACCTGCTCGGTCCAGGCCTCGAAGGAGGCGCGCGGGTGCAGGGTGGTCCGCCCAGCCTCCTCGCGCACCGCCT
>CAXUNK010000156.1:0-4380 GCA_964252425.1 uncultured Acetobacteraceae bacterium | reverse complement strand
ACCCTGCACCCGCGCGCCTGCTCCGGCCGGAACCACAGCAGCGTCCGCTCGCCCCAGACGATCGCGAGCACCCCGCTCGCCAGCGCGGTGTGCGGCTGCATCGCCGGGCAGTCCGCCCCCAGCCGGTCGGTCGCGAAACATCCGGCCGCATCGGGGGCGATCCAGTCGGCCAGCGCGTGCAAAGCCTCCGCGTCGGGCGCCGTACCGGCCACACGGGGGCCGTCCGGCAGGATGAGCGCCATGCCCTGCGCATCGAGCAGCCCCATCAGCGTGCCGGCTTCGGCCGGAAGCGCATCGTCCAGCGTCACGCCCGATGCCTGCCGCTCCACCAGCCGCGTGTGCAGCGCCGCCAGCCGCAGATCGGGGGCGGCCTCGCGCGCCCGCTCCAGACCGCCCAGGCGGTCGGCCAGCAACCCTGCCAGCAGCACGCAGGCCTGCCGCACCTCGTAGCCGACCAGGCGGGGCGCGCGGTGATGGCAGGCGACGAGGCCCCAGAGCGCGCCGTCGCGCAGGACGGACACCGACATGGAGGCGGCCACCCCCATGTTGCGCAGGTATTCGAGATGCACGGGCGAGACGCTGCGCAGCGCCGCGAAACTCAGGTCGATCGGACCGCCGGTGTGCGGGTCGCGATCCGGCACCAGCGGCACGGGCACATACGACGACTGCGCGATCAGCCGGACCGGGTTGGCCTGATACAGCGCGCGCGCCTGCGCCGGGATGTCGGAGGCGGGGAAGTGCAGGCCCAGATAGCTGCCCCACCCGGGTGCCACCGCTTCGGCCAGCACCTCTCCGGACCAGTCGGGGGCGAACCGGTATACCATGACCCGATCCATCCCGGACAGCGCCCGTATGGCGCCGGCCACCGCCTGGCAGGCGGCCGCCTCGGTTTCCGCCTGCCGCAAGGCGCGCGTCCCCTGGTCGAGGTGACCGAGCACGTTGGCCGGAGGCGGCATGCACGGCTCCAGCTCGACCAGGCTCAACCCGGCGTGACAATGCGCGATCGCCAGCCAGTCGCGCCCGTCCAGCGTCAGACGCACGGGGGCGGGCCCGGCCCGTTCGTCGGTGTGCAGCCGGCCGTGCAGCGAGCCGCCCGCCTGCTCGCCCAAAAGCTCGTTCAGCGTGCCGCCTAAGCAGTCCTGCGCAGGGCGGCCCAGCAGCTTGGCGGCATTGGCGCTGGCGGCAACGCACGCCCCGTCCAGGAACGCCAGCAAGGCGCCGTGCGGCTGTATGCCGCCCGGAGTCTGGATCGGCTCGCGGTCGCAGGTCGCGACGTCGCCGCCCAACTTCACCGGACCGTCCATCACAACTCGTGCGACTGCCCCAGGCGGGGCCGAGCCGTCCGGCTCTGGGCCAGAGTGAGCCCGACGCGCTCTGCCAGGTCGGCCAAGCGGAACGGCTTGTAGATGACTCCTTCGGGCCCGGCGAACAGACGCACCGCGTCAAGGTCGGCGTACCCCGTCATGAACAGGACCGGCAGTGACGGGAGCTGCATCCGCACCTGTCGCACCAGCTCGGTCCCGGTCATGCCGGGCATCGCGTAATCCACAAGCAGCAGATCGATGTCCGACCCGGACCCCAGCACGTCCAGACCGGCGGCGGCGCCATCGGCCGCCAGCACCCGGTAGCCCAGCTCCTGCAGGCTGGCCACCGCCAGGGCGCGCACGTCCGGATCGTCATCGACGACAAGGATCGTCTCGCGCCCCAGCCACGCACTCGGGTCCGAGGGCGCGGGCGCCTCCTCCGTGGCCTCCACCGCGCGCGGCAGGAAGATCTCGACCGTGGTCCCCTGGCCCGGCGCGCTCGCGATGCGCACCGTGCCGCTCGACTGATGTGCGAAGCCGTACACCTGGCTCAGGCCGAGGCCGGTGCCCTTGCCCACATCTTTCGTGGTGAAAAACGGCTCGAAAACGCGCGCGCGCACCGCCTCGTCCATGCCGGTGCCGGTATCGGCGACCGCGATGCGCACGTAGTCGCCGGCCGCGAGCTCAGCCGGGCAGCCGGGGCCAGGCACGGTCACATTGCCGGTCGAGATCGTGATCGTGCCGCCATGCGGCATCGCATCGCGCGCGTTGACCACAAGGTTGAGTATGGCGATGTCGAGCTGGCCGGGATCGGTCAGCGCCGGCCAGACATCGGCGCCCAGCGCCCGCTCGATCACCAGGCTGCCGCCCAGCGAGCGATCCAGCAACTGGCCGGAGCTCGCGATCGTTGCGTTCACGTCCGTGGCGCGGGCCTCCAACTGCTCCTTTCGGGCGAAAGCCAGGAGCTGCCGCGTCAACTGGGCGCCGCGGTCGGCGGCGTTGCCGATCAGGCCGATGAGCTGATGGCCGGCCTGACTGTGCACATGCTTGCGGCCCAGCATCTCCAAGCCGCCGGAGATCGCCTGAAGCAGGTTGTTGAAATCGTGCGCCACCCCGCCCGTCAACTGGCCGAACGCCTCCATCTTCTGTGATTGCCGCAGCGCCGCCTCGGCCTCTCGCCGCTCCGTGATGTCGAGCGCGTCGGGCACCAGGGCGAACACGTGGCCGTCCTGATCGTGGATGGGGCGCACGGCGAAGTCGAACACGCGCACGCCGATTGACAGGTTCGCCTGGACCTCGAAGCGCGTCGTCTGGCCGGCGGCCGCCGCATGAACCGCCAGACGCACCTGTTCCGGCAGGCCCGGCGTGCCGGCAAACCATGGGCTGTCCCAGAACTTGCGCCCAGCCACCTCGGCCAGCGTGCAGCCGATCACCTTGAGGGAGATCGCGTTGGCGTCCAGCACCGTGCCATCGACGGCGAGCAGGCCCTGCAACTGGTGGCTGGTCTCGAAGATGGTGCGCAGACGCGCCTCGTTGGTGCGCAACAGCGCGGTGCGCTCGGCGACCTGCTGCTCCAGGGTCTCGTTCAGCCGCCGAAGCGCCTCCTCGGTGCGCCTGCCATCGGTCAGGTCGCGCACCACGCCGCCGAAGCCGGTCGGCTGGCCGGCGGCGTCGTGGACGACGAACAGGTTGGCCAGCACCGGGATGGCCGCGCCGGTTGCCTGATGGCGCACCATCAGTTCACCCTCCCACCGGCCTTGATGCAGCACCTCGGCCCGGATCTCGCCCCGCATCCGCTCGACATCGCCCGGAAACAGCAGGGCGCCGGCCATCATCGGCTCGCTCTGAGGCCAGGTCAGGCCAAGCAGCCGGCGTCCGGCATCGTTGACGAAACGCAGCCGCCCAGAGATGTCGGCAAAACCCATGAAATCGCCGGACTGCTCGACGATGGCCACCAGCCGGGTCCGCTCTTCTTCCGCGGCCTTGCGGGCGGTGATGTCGATGGCGGTGCCGATGGCGCGAACGCAGGTGCCGCACTCGTCGAACAGGCCACGACCCTTGGCCGCGACCCAGCGCAGCACCCCGTCCCCCAGGCCGATGGTGCGATATTCCACGTCGTACACCAGCCGCCTGGCCGGATCGAGGGCAGCCTCGAAGGCGGCGATGGTGGCCGGACGATCGTCGGGGTGCAGGCCGGCGGAGAAATCGTCGAACGTCACCGGCACGCCGGGCGGCAATCCGAACATCGCCCGCGTGCGGTCGGTCCAGACCAGCGTTCCGGATGCGAGGTCCAGATCCCACAGCCCGATCTCGGCGGCGTCGGAGGCCAGATGCAGCGTCTGCTCGCGCGCCTCCCGGCTCCACGCGCTGTCGGCCTGTCCGGCACGGGTAAGCCCGGCGTTCATAGCGGCCGCAGCCGGTCGTACGGGGAACGCCAAAAAGAACTGGAGCGCATGCACATCATCGTCTGGCCGCCACCCGAATTGGGGGCGGCGATCCGGATTACACGCCCGGAGATGAGATCACCATGACCCCGCGTGGCGCACCGCTGTCGCCGCCCGCATCGCGAAATGGAGGGCCACGCTGCCCAGGACAACCGCACCCAGCCCCATGATCTGGTTCCGCGGCGCCACGCCGATCAGCACGGCCATGCTGCCGACCCCGAGGCAAGATGCGGCCGGCAGCATGCGGAAGCTCACAGGCGGCCCAGACGCCTGGGTGCCGCGCCGGTGCAGCACCCAGGACGCAGCACATCCCATTACGTACAGCGCGGCCGTGTTCAGCGTGGAGGCGACCACCAGCCCGGAGAAGCTGCCGGACACAGCCATGAACGCCGCAAGCGCCGCATGGCCGCAGATGGCGACGTCCGGCACGCCCCTCCGCGCATGCACGTGGCCGAGCGGCGCCGGCAACAGCCCGTCGCGTGCGAAAGCGAACAGGATGCGTGGCGCGCCCAGTATGTCGCTGCCGATCCAGCCGAGCATGGAGAGTGCCGCGCCTGCGACCAGCAGCGCGCGGAACGGGGCGGCGATACGGCCGGCGGCGTCGGCCAGCGGTGCGGCGGACTGCGCGAGGC
>CAXUNK010000155.1:0-7583 GCA_964252425.1 uncultured Acetobacteraceae bacterium | reverse complement strand
CAACCGCACGGTGCTTGAATTTTCCATCGGAGAGAGGCGTAATGCCTGGGGCAGGCAAGGCAAACCCATGCCATTCGACGGCACGAATTTTCCGAACTCGCGCGATGAGGAGAAGCGCCCCGCCTCCGGCGGCACGCTGGCGGCGGTGCTGATCATCGCGATCTCCACCATCCTGCTGATCACGCCGATCTCGCTGGCCGCGCTGGCCGATATCGTGCGCGCGCTGAGCGGAAAGTAGCGCGCCCGGGCGTCACGCAACCGTCACGCGAGGCTTTGCCGGGCCGGATGCTGCGGGCAAGATGCGCCGATGCTCGATTCGGCTTCCGGCGGACCGATCCTGAACGTGGTGAGCAGCCTGTCGGAGCGCAGTTGGCTGTGGCGCATCGGCTGCGACCGGACCGCCTATGCGATCGCGCAGCGTCTCGACCTGCCGGAGATCGTGGCGCGCGTGCTGGCCGCGCGCGACGTGGGCGTGGACGAGGCGGCGGATTTCTTGGCGCCGACCCTGCGCGCGCTGCTGCCCGACCCCGCGACGATGATCGACATGGACGCGGCCGCGCACCGCCTGGCGCGCGCGGTGCGGGCGCGCGAGACGGTGGCCGTGTTCGGCGATTACGATGTGGACGGGGCCTGCAGCGCCGCGATCCTGATCCTGTTCCTGCGCGCGCTCGGCTGCCGGGTGATCCCCTACGTGCCCGACCGGCTGGCAGAGGGCTACGGGCCGAACGGCCCCGCTTTGCTGCGCCTGGCAGGCCTGGGCGCGTCGCTGATCGTGTGCGTCGATTGCGGAACCTCCGCGCAGGACGCGTTCGGCGTGCTGCGGGGCGGCACGGACGTGCTGGTGCTGGACCACCACAAGGCGGAGGGGCCGCCGCCGCCCGTGCACGCGACGGTCAACCCGAACCGGCTCGACTGCCGATCGGGCCTCGCGCATCTGTGCGCGGCCGGCGTCGCGTTCATGACGGCGGTGGCCACACTGCGGGTGCTGCGCCGCGCCGGCGCGCTGGACGGCTCCGAACCCGACCTGATGGGGCTGCTCGACCTGGTGGCGCTGGCAACGGTGTGCGACGTGATGCCGCTGACCGGGCTGAACCGGGCCTTCGTGACGCAGGGGCTGCGGGTGATGGCGCGCCGCGCCCGGCCGGGCCTGGCGGCGCTGCTGGAGGTGGCGCTGGCCACCATCTGCGACGTGATGCCGCTGACCGGGCTGAACCGCGCGCTGGTGGCGCAAGGCTTGCGCGTGATGGGCCGGCGCGCGCGGCCTGGCCTGGCCGCGCTGATGGAGGTGGCGGGCACGCGCGAGGCGCCCACCGCCATGACCTGCGGATACGCGCTCGGTCCGCGGATCAATGCCGGCGGACGAATCAGCGAGGCCGATCTGGGCTTGCGCCTGCTGCTTTGCGAGGACCCGGTGGACGCGCGCGCGCTGGCCGAGCGGCTGGACGCGGTCAACCGGCAGCGCCAGACGGTCGAGGCGGGCGTTCTGGCGGCGGCACTCGAGGAAGCCGATGCACAGGCGCAGGCGGGACGTTCGGTGCTGCTGGTCTGCGGCGCCAAATGGCATCCCGGCGTGGTCGGCATCGTCGCCGGCCGGATCAAGGAGAGGTTCAACCGCGCCGCCTGTGTCGGCGGCGTATCGGACGGCGTGGTCCGCGGCTCCGGCCGCTCGGTGCCGGGCCACGATCTGGGGGCGGCCATCATCGCGGCGCGTCAGGCCGGGTTGCTGACCACGGGGGGCGGGCATGCGATGGCGGCGGGCTTCTCGCTTGCGCCGGACAGGGTGGGTGCGCTGCACGAGTTCCTGTGCGCGCGCCTGCCGATGCGGCCCGGGGCGCCGCGCCGCCCGTATCTGTACGCCGATGCGGTGGTGTCCTGCGCGGGGGCCACGCGCCATCTGGCCGAGCATCTGGCCCGGCTCTCCCCGTTCGGCGCGGGCAATGACGAGCCGCTGCTGGTGGTGCCCGACGTGCGCGTGGTGCGCACCGAGCGGCTCGGCAATGACGGCAACACGATACGCGCCCAGGTTCAGGACGAGACAAGGGCGCGGCTGAAGACGCTGCTGTTCCGCGCCGGCGACGGGAAGCTGGGCCGAGCGCTGGACGACCGCACGAGCCGGCTGCATCTGGCCGGCCACCTGCGCGCGGAACTCTGGCAGGGCCAGGTCAGCGCCGGCTTTTGCGTCGTCGATGCCGCCCCATCTGCATGAGGCGCTCGCTTGACCATGAGGGGGTGCTTGGCTACGCACCCCGGGTGCGACGTCCCGTTCGTCTAGAGGCCTAGGACACCAGCCTTTCACGTTGGCTACACGGGTTCGAATCCCGTACGGGGCACCAGCATCGCGGCCGGCGGCGTCTCGCCTTTGCGGAGCGGGCCGACATCTCCGTCCCTGGCGAGTTCAACCGAACCATGCGCGCCCACCCGATCGCAGCGACCGCCGACGATCTCCGGCCGGGCGGGCGCCTCCATGCCGACGGGATATTGGGGGTGCTGGGTTTCGGCGCGCCGCGGCCGGAGGGGCTTGGCCTCGCCTGCCCGTTCGCGACCGTGGCGCTCGGCCCGCTGCGGCCGGGGCCGGCCTATGAGGTGTGGCGGACCGGCGGCGCCGTGCGCTGGCTGACGGAAGATGGGGTAAGCTGCGGCACGGACGGGGAGACGATGTTCGGCCTGGTCGATCCGGAGCCGGACGGCCTGGGCATGCAGGCGGTGGCCCGCGCGGCCTATGAGCGGATGTTCGCCGCGGCTTCCCGTCTTGGCTGCCCGCATCCGATACGCGCCTACAACTACCTGCCGGACATTCTGGGTCTGGAGCGGGGCGAGGAGCGCTACCGCCTGTTCAATGCCGGGCGGCAGGAGGCTTTTCTGGCGCAGGGCCGCTCGGTCCAGGCGGCGCCGGCGGCGTGCGGCCTGGGGACACGTGGCGGCCGGCCGGTGATCGCGTTCGTCGCCGGCGCCGTGCCCGGCACACCGGTCGAGAACCCGCGTCAGGTCAGTGCCTATCGCTACCCGGCCGCCTACGGGCCGCGCAGTCCCAGCTTTTCGCGCGCCATGCTGGCCGGGAGGCTGCTGTGCATTTCGGGCACGGCCAGCATCGTCGGGCATCGGAGCCTTCATGCCGACGATCCGGCGGCGCAGACCGACGAGATCGTGCGCAACCTGGACGCCTTGCTGGGCCGGTTCGGTGAGACGCTGGCCACCGCCGCGCCGCGTCTGGCGGCCAAGATCTATGTCCGCCATGCGAACGATCTGGGCGCGATCCTGGGACGGCTCGACGGCCTGCTCGACGCCGAACGGACGATGGTGCTCGAGGCGGAGATCTGCCGGCCCGATCTGGCCGTGGAGATCGAGGCGTTCTGCAGCCTCGCGTGACGGCTCACACGATCACGTGAGTACCTGCCCCGATTCGGCCATAATCGGGCCAAGCCCACGCCGCAGTGCAACGTATATGTCTCGGCTGCGCTGGCGGACCTGCCGGCTCACTCGGGAAACGATCCATGACGACGCATGCCGACGCGGGCGACACTCTTGCCCAGACCCGTATCAAGCCGAGCCTGTTCCACCGCACGACCCTGTTCGCGCTGGTCGTCTCGGCGGCCGCCAGCCTGGGCCTGTGGACCGTCACCAACCAGCCGCACAAGGTGCCCGCCTATACCGGGGACGTGTCGGGAGTGGCCTTCTCCCCCTACCACCGTGGCGAGACGCCAGAGGCCAACAGGTTCCCGACGAGCGCCGAGGTTCGCGAGGATTTGGCCCGCGCCAGTGCGATCACCGGACGCATCCGCACCTATACCGTGCAGCAGGGCATGCCGGACATTGCGCGGCTGGCGGCCGACTACCCGCTGCAGGTCACGCTGGGCTCGTGGCTGGATCGCAAGATCGCGGCCGACGATACCGAGGTGCAGCGGCTGATCGAGACGGCCAACGCCAACGCCAACGTGGACCGCGTGCTGGTCGGCAACGAGGTGCTGCTGCGCGACGACCTGACCGCGCCGCAACTGATCGGCTACATCAACGAGGTCAAGCACAGCGTGCACGTGCCGGTCAGCACCGCCGAGCCATGGCATGTGTGGATCAAGCACCCGGAACTGGCCAACGCGGTCGACTACATCACGATCCACCTGCTGCCCTACTGGGAAGGGCTGCCGATCGACCAGTCACTCGCCTACATTATGGACCGGCTGGACCAGGTGCAGCGCGCCTATCCCGGCAAGCACGTGGTCATCGGCGAGGTGGGCTGGCCGTCCAACGGCGTGTCGATCGGCGGGGCGGTCGCCAGCCGGGTGAACCAGGCGCTGTTCCTGCGCAAGTTCTTCAACATCGCGCAGCAGCGCGGCCTCGACTACTTCGTGATGGAAGCCTTCGACCAGCCGTTCAAGACGAGTTTCGAGGGCCGTGCCGCCGGCTATTGGGGCATGATGGACATCGACGGCCAGGCGAAATGGTCGATGACCGGCCCGGTGACGGAGAAGCCGGACTGGGCGAGCTGGGCCGGGCTGTCGGTGTTGGGTGCTGCCCTGGCTGCCGGCCTGCTGCTGTCGCGCCGGCCGGACATACGGCTGCCCGGCAAGCTGCTGGTGGCCGGTTTGGTGCAGGCGTTCGGGTCGGTCTTCACGCTCGTGCTGCTGGCCATGGCCGGCAAGTATCTGAGCCATTTCGCCGAGCTCGTCTGGGGCACGCTGGCGGCCGGGCAGGCGCTGCTGCTGTTCCTGCTCGCGGCCGACAGTTTCGAGCTGGCGGAGACCGTGTTCGGCCAGGTCCGCCGGCGCGCTCCCGTCATCGCGCCGGCCGGCGACGGCGTGCTGCTGCCCAAGGTCAGCATCCATCTGCCGATCTGCAACGAGCCGCCGCACATGGTCAGGCAGACACTCGATGCGCTGGCCAGGCTCGACTACCCGGATTTCGAGGTGCTGGTCATCGACAACAACACGCTCGACCCCGCGCTGTGGGAGCCGGTGGCCGAGCATTGCGCGCGGCTGGGCGACAGGTTCCGATTCTTCCACCTGGGCCGCTGGCCGGGGTTCAAGGCCGGCGCGCTGAACTTCGCGATGGGGCAGACCGCGGCGGATGCCGAGATCGTGGGCGTGCTCGACAGCGACTACATCGTCGATCGCGACTGGCTGCGCTGCATGGTGCCGCAATTCGCCAACCCGCGCGTGGGCTTCGTGCAGTCGCCGCAGGATTATCGCGACAATGACGGCAGTTTCTTCAAGCGGCTGATGTTCTGGGAGTATGCCGGGTTCTTTCATCTGGGCATGGTCAACCGCAACGAGCGCAACGCCATCATCCAGCACGGCACGATGACCCTGGTGCGCCGGCGCGCGCTGGAGCAGGGCGGCAACTGGTCGGAATGGACGATCACCGAGGATGCCGAGCTGGGTCTGCGGCTGTTCCGCGCGGGGTGGGAAGCGGTGTACTCGCCGCGCAGCTTCGGGCGTGGCGTGATGCCGGACGATTTCGCCGCGTTCCGCAAGCAGCGTTTCCGCTGGGCGTACGGGGCGATGCAGATCGTGCGCGGCCATGCTGGTGCGTTGCTCAACCCTTTCCGCCGCGAGCTGACCTTGGGCCAGCGCTGGGCGTTCGTCACCGGCTGGCTGCCCTGGGTGGGCGACGCGCTGGGCCTGGCCTTCCTGGTGATGGGCCTGGCCTGGTCGGTGGGCTTGATCGTGGCGCCGATGCGCTTCGAGTTCCCGATCGTGCTGTTCATGCTGCCGTCGATCGGGCTGTTCTTCTTCAAGCTGGCGCAGATTTTCGCCCTGTATGGCGCGAAGGTGCCGTGCGGCTGGCGCGACCGGCTGGGTGCGGCGGTCGCCGGGTTGGCGCTGAGCCACACCATCGGCAAGGCGGTCTGGAAGGGCCTGTTCATACGCAGCGCGCCGTTCCTGCGCACGCCGAAAATGGAGGACGCGCCCGCTCTGGTGCAGGGGCTGGTGATGGCGCGCGAGGAATTGGCGCTGCTGCTGGCGAGCTGGACGGCCATGATCGCGGTGGGTTGGGTGCACCATCTGGCCACCGCGGAAGCCAAGCTCTGGTGCGCGGTGCTGCTGACCCAGTCGCTGCCCTATCTGGCGGCTGTGAGCGTGGCTGTGGTGGCCGCCCTGCCGGAGCGGCAGAAGCATCCGGCGATCGTCCCGGCGCCGGCGATGCTGGCGCAGTTGGGCGGCGACTAACGGCTCGCCAGTGCAGGCGCGTGAGACAGAAGTTTCTTGGTCCTTTTTTTCAAAAAAGGACTTCTTGCTTCGAGTGCCACTCCGCGTCCAATGGCCGGCCACGAGGGTTGACCGGCGCGCGGCAGGTCACCACAACCCGCCTGCACGTCACTCAAGAGGTCTGATGTCCAAAGAAGATATGATCGAGTTCAGCGGTATCGTGACAGAACTGCTGCCCAACGCGATGTTCCGCGTCAAGCTGGATACCAACGAACACTCCATCCTGGCGCAGGTCAGCGGCAAAATGCGCAAGAACCGCATCCGCGTCCTCGCCGGGGACCGCGTGAATGTCGAGATGACGCCGTACGATCTGACCAAGGGCCGGATCACGTTCCGCTTCAAGTAGCGCCCCTGGGCCTGGTACTCGCCTCCGCCAGCCCGCGCCGGCTGACGCTGCTGGCCCAGATCGGCATCGTGCCGGAGCATATCTCACCGCAGGACATCGACGAGACGCCGCGTGACCGCGAGCTCCCGCGTCTGCACGCCGAACGGCTGGCGCGCGAGAAGGCGCAGGCGGCGGCCGGCGCCCATCCCGGCGCGATGGTGCTGGGCGCCGACACAGTGGTCGCCGTCGGCCGGCGTATCCTGCCCAAGGCCGAGACGCGGGCGCAGGCCCGGAGCTGCCTCAGCCTGCTGTCCGGGCGGCGGCACCACGTCGTCACCGCGATCTGCCTGGTGACGCCGCAGGGCCGCTCCGAGCGTGTGTGTGAGAGCACGGTCATCTTCGCGCGGCTCGGCGAGGCGCAAATCGAGGCGTATCTCGACAGCCTGGAATGGCAGGGCAAGGCCGGCGGCTATGCCATACAGGGTGTGGCGGCTCGCCATATCCGGGCACTGCACGGCAGCTACTCCGGCGTGGTCGGGTTGCCGCTGTTCGAGACAGCGCAGTTGCTGCGCGGCCGCGGGTACCCCGTGCCCTGACGCGGACGCGCATCTTGGTGGCGTGCAGCCCGGGGGAATGGCGCATTGCCGTGGCCCGTGACGGCGCGCTGGACGAGTACGCGATCTGGCGCCCCGGCCGGCCGGACGGTCTGGGCGATGTCTATGCCGGACGGGTCGGCAAGCGTGTTCCCGCCATGGCTGGGGCATTCGTCGAGCTCGGCGATAAGACGGGTTTCCTGCCGGAGAGCGAGAGCGCAGCGCCGGAAGGATGCCTGGTCCGGGTCCGGGTCGTGCGCACCGCGCAGGGCGGCAAGGGTCCGCGCCTGGCGCTCGAACCGGGGCCGACGCCGGACTCGCAGGGGTTGCTGGAGCGCGGGCCGACGGCGCTGGACCGGCTGGCGGCCAGGCATGCGGACGCGTCCGTCGAGATCGACGACCCGGCCGCGTTCGCCGCCCTGCGGGCCGGGCTGGACCCCCGCTTGCGCCTGGTGCCGCGGG